>NZ_JAAEDV010000005.1:0-141648 GCF_013345045.1 Gilliamella sp. ESL0250
AGTGTCACTTATCAAGACTTAATTTTTAAGTCCGTAGACTTTTCATTCTTTGTCTCGCAAGTGCCCACACAGATTGTCTGTTTCTTCTTTTTAAAGAGCTGACAGCTTCAATATCTAATCAACTTTTGTTAATTTAGTTTGCTGTCTCAAGGGCTGCGTATATTACGCTACACTTTTTTATTCGTCAAGATCTTTTTTTCAAATTTTCGATCTTATTTTTAACTCACTCACCGCCTGCTTGTCGCTGACTGCGTGTCAGTGGATGCGCATTATAGGGGCTTTAAAAAATCATGCAAGGGGTTATGATGTAATTTATTTCCATTTGCATCTTTTTTACCCAAGGCGTATTAAAAAAATACTGAATCGATACATTTTAGCTAAAATTACTATTTTATTTTGATGTATTAAAATACTTTCTTTACACAACCGATGCCATACTTAAGATTCTAATTTTATTTTTTGAGGTAAATCCGCTAGACTATCAAGTAACCAATCAGCTTGAGCTAATGCTTCTTCTGTTATCATATCACCTGTTTTTACTAGAACTGTCCTTTTAACGCCAGCTTGTCTACCTGATAATAAATCAGACACCCGATCACCTACCATATAAGAGTTAGCAATATCTATGTTCAATTCTTTTGCTGCGGTTTGAATCATACCTGGATTTGGCTTCCGACATTCACAAGTATCAACTAACGGATCGTGAGGACAATAATAAACACCATCTAAATCAACTCCTCTATCTTGTAAAGACCAATCCATCCATTCAGTTAACGTGTGAAATTGCTCTTCAGTAAATATATTTCTGGCAATACCTGATTGGTTGGTTGTGATAACTAACAAAAAACCCATTTTTTTGAGTTCTTGCATTGCATCAATAACGCCATCAATAAAATGGAATTTATCAATTGTATGTACATAATTATAGTCTATATTAATGGTACCATCCCGATCTAAAAAAATAGCTGGCTTCATGTTTACTCTTTTTCCTTTTTATTTAGCTATTACTCTAATCTTACATAGAATATTATTGATTGACTTAGATGTCTAGACGTCTTAATATTCATTTATTCATCTTTTTCTTTATATATTATGATACAACTACAACATATTTCGAAAACATTTGAGCATAATAAAACACCTGTTTATGCTTTAAAAGATATTAATATCCATGTTCCTAAAGGGCAGGTTTATGGTGTTATTGGCAAATCTGGAGCGGGGAAAAGCACACTGATTCGCTGTATTAATCTGCTTGAAAAGCCCACTAGCGGAAAAATAATTTTCGATAATCAAGATATTACAAATCTTTCAAATAGAAAATTAATTGACATACGTCGAAAAATCAGCATGATTTTTCAACATTTCAATTTACTTTCCTCACGTACTGTATTTGATAATATCGCTTTTCCTCTTGAACTGAATAGAACACCTAAAGCAGCAATTAAGCAAAAAGTAAATGAGCTTATCGAACTTGTTGGATTAACAGAGAAAGCAAATGTTTACCCAGCTAATTTATCGGGTGGCCAAAAACAACGTGTTGCAATTGCCAGAGCTTTAGCAAGCGATCCCAAAGTACTATTGTGCGATGAAGCAACCAGTGCGCTTGACCCTGAAACTACTCGTTCAATTTTGGCATTATTAAAAGATATCAACCAAAAATTTGGACTAACCATTTTATTAATTACCCATGAAATGGATGTAGTAAAACAGATTTGTGACCAAGTTGCCGTTATTAGTGATGGGAAACTAGTTGAACAATCATCAGTAGGTGAAATGTTTTCTAATGCTAAAACAGATATTGCGAAACAATTTATTCAATCAACTTTACACCTTAATATTCCTGATGATTATTTAATAAGGCTATCAGCTGAACATAAAGAAGGACTCAATCCTTTATTACGTTTAGAGTTTACTGGGGTTTCAGTTGATTTACCTTTGTTATCCCAAATAGCTAAAGAATTCGAGATTGAAAGTAACATTATTAGTGCACAAATGGATTATGCTGGCGGAGTTAAATTTGGCTTAATGCTCGCTGAAATGAAAGGGAAACAAAAAAGTATGGCATCTGCAATTCAATTCTTAGAAAAAAATAATACTAAAGTAGAGGTGCTTGGCTATGTTTGATTTTATTCCTTCATTTAAACCTTTTGAGTCATTATTACGATATTTAGCACAATATGGTTTTTGGTCTGATTTTGTTACTCTTTGTTCATCAATTAAAGGGGTCACAGGGCCAGTGCTATTCAAAATTGCTGAAGCCACTGATGATACCATTTATATGATTTTCTTATCCGGTTTTTATGGAATATTAATGGGTTTACCATTAGGTATAATGTTATATATAACTCGAAAAGGTAACATACTTGAAAATAGTATAATACATAGTGTTCTTTCTTTTGTAACAAATGTGTTTCGTTCGATCCCTTTTATTATATTAATTGTATGGATTCAACCATTTACAATGAATATAATGGAATTTATAACAGGTAAAGGAACTTATTTAGGTAGAGAAGGGGCTATTATACCACTAAGCATAGGGGTTGCCCCTTTAATTGCCAAAATGATTGAAAATGCATTACTCGATCTTCCAAAGGGATTAATTGAGGCTGCTCGTTCTATGGGAGCAACACCTCTGCAGATTATATACAAAGTGTTATTACCAGAATCATTACCTGTAATCGTCAATAGTATGACGATATCGTTAATCACGCTAACTGGTTATATTGCTATGGCTGGAGTTGTTGGCGCAGGAGGGTTAGGCGATCTTGCAAAACGATATGGGTATGAAGGCCATAACTATGATATGATGAATATTATATTAATTATATTAGTTATTATTGTCTTTATTATTCAATTTATTGGCAATAAAATTGTTAAACGTGTGTCTCATCAATAAATTTGGAGAAAATTATGTCAATTAAAAAGCTAGCATTAATCACCACATTGGTGAGTGCGTTTTTTTTAACAGGTTGTGATAATAAACAATCAGCCACAACAGATAACAAATCAGCAGAGCCAGTTAAAGTGAGCACTCTTAAAGTAGGTGTGATTTCTGGTCCTGAAGAAGAGGTAGCAGAAGTCGCTAAACAACAAGCGAAAGAGCTTTATAACTTAGATGTTGAACTAGTAATTTTTAGTGATTATGTCATTCCAAACCAAGCATTAAGCGATGGTTTAATTGATGTTAATGCTTTTCAACATAAGCCTTTTTTAGATGAACAAATGAAAGAACGTGGCTACAAATTAGCTATTGTTGGCAACTCATTCGTTTATCCAATTGCAAGTTATTCTAAAAAACTAAAACCAATTACTCAAACAGAAGAAACAGGCAGTGGTGTAAAAGTCACTTCACCGAGAGGTGAAACCTTCTTTATTCCAGCTAACTCAACCATTGCAATTCCTAGTGATCCTACAAATTTGGGCCGATCTTTACTTTTATTACAACATGAAGGAATGATTACAGTTGATAAATCTAAAGGTTTACTGCCAACTGTACTTGATATTACAAGTAATCCTTATAACTATAAGATTTTAGAACTTGAAGCACCAATGTTACCTCGTTCATTAGATGATGCACAAGTTGATCTAGCAATCATCAATAACGCCTTTGCAGGACAAGCAAACTTAACGCCAAGCAAAGATGGGATTTTTGTTGAGGATAAAGAATCACCATATGTCAACATTATCGTTTCGCGTGAAGCTGATAAAGATAACGAAAACGTGAAAAACTTTGTTAAAGCATACCAAACAGAAGCTGTTGCACAAAAAGCTGACCAAATCTTTAATGGTGGTGCAATTCGTGGTTGGTAATAATCTACCAATAATGATTGATTAATCTCAATTCCGCCGATGTTTATATCGGCGGAAAATTAATATAGAGATAATAAATTAAGTAACTAAAAAATTCGCCACCTGCTACCCATTAATAAAATCATCAACGTATAATGACATATCAAATTGAACCAATCGGCATTATCCGCTCACCTTATAGTGAAAAATTTGCCGTTCCAAGACAACCGAATTTAGTTAGTGCTGGGCAAGGTGAACTGTATTTATTAGCCCCTTATAATGATCCTATTAGTATTAAAGGATTAGAGCAGTTTTCACATTTATGGCTATTATTTCTATTTCACCACATCGCTCCTGAAAAATGGGGATTAACAGTTCGCCCCCCTCGTTTAGGTGGTAATAAAACAATGGGCGTATTTGCCACAAGATCACCATTTAGACCTAATCATCTTGGACTTTCAGCAGTAGAATTAAAAGATATCATTGTTGAAAATAAACAGGTTATTTTAAAATTAGGCAGCCTTGATTTGGTTGATGGTACACCCATTATTGATATCAAACCTTATCTCCCTTATTGTGATAGCCATTCAGAAGCACATGCAGGATACGCACAATCCATCCCAGAAAAAAAACTAGCTGTAGCATTTTCACAAAAAGCACAATTAGTTTTAGAGCTACAAAAACAAAATTATCCTCAACTCACTGAATTAATTACACAAGTCATTTCTCAAGATCCAAGGCCGGCCTACAAGCAAAAGAGCCTTAATGAACAAACATATGGACTTACACTCTACCATTTTAATATTAGATGGAGAATCATCACTCAATACGCACTTGTTGAAGATATCTATGTAGGTAGTAAGTAAAAAATCTTCATTAGTCTAAACATTTTAAACTGAAAAAATTGCTTACTATTTGCAATGGAAAATAGGTTTACCCATTTTCTTAACAAGATTGTTATACAACACCGTTAAAAATAGCTTGGCATCTTTTTGGTCTTCTGTTAAATTGAATATGAGTTTAATTCCCTATATTCCACTTTACCATTAAGGTTATTAATAGCCTTAATGGTATTTTTCTATGAAAAATTAATGATAATGTATGTTACGTTTGCTTCTCATTTCAGCAATATCGATTGTATCAAATAGATAATGTTTACCACAATAATCACAATGAATATCAATCTTACCATTATCCTCCCTTAGGATTTCATCAATTTCATTATCAGGTAAAGTCATTAAACTATCTTCGCAACGTTGACGTGAACATCCACACTTAAAAGTAATATCATGTGTTTCAAAAAGACGCACTTCCTCTTGGTTATATAACCGATATAAAATCTCATCAGTAGAAAGTTGAAATAACTCATCACTCGTCATTGTCTGAGTTAATGCGCTAAGATGCTCAAATGACTCAGCGGTATTCTCATTGGCAGGCAAAACTTGCAATAAAATACCAGCTGCCATTGGCTTATTGTTATGTACTCCAGTTTTAACAAATAAGCGTGTAGGAAGTTGCTCTGATTGCATAAAATAATTTTCGATACAACCAATAAGTGTATCTTTCTCTAGTCCAACGATGCCTTGATAACGTTCACCATGCTTTGGTGTAATAGTAATAACAATATAACCATTGCCAACCATATCTTTAAGCGTAGCATCATCAGCAATATCACCGTTAACCCGAGCAACACCACGTAGCTGCTGTTGATCATTGCCATTAACAACCGCTAAAGATAACGCGCCATCACCTTGTAACTGGACAGCAATATCCCCTTCAAATTTTAGTGTTGCCGTTAATAGGCTGGTTACAACCAATAATTCACCCAGCAAGTTTTGTACCGCAATTGGATATGTATGATTATCTAAAATTGCCTGATATGTCTGTTCAAGACGAGTAATTTCACCACGAATAGGATGATTATCAAATAAAAACCGATTTAAAGTATCCATATTAATTGTTGCCACCTTGTTGCCTATCATATTTAAATTTAATCAAATTACGTCGCTCCTTTTTATCCGGTCTTCTATCAGGATGCGGCATTGTCAATGCATTAAGCTTACGTGCTTGTGCTACTGCTTCTCGTTTAGCAATACTTTCAAGGGTTTCTTGATAAAGTTGTTGAGCTTCAATGGCTGTTCTTCGTTGTTCACTAATAGCTAAAATTTGAATTGTTTTTTGATCCGAACCTTGGCGAAGTGTTAAGATTGCACCGATTTCAACAATTTTACTTGGTTTAGTGCGTTGACCATTATAGTGCACTTTGCCACCTTCAACCATTTCGCGAGCTAATGATCTAGACTTATAAAATCTTGCAGCCCAAAGCCATTTATCTAATCTTACAAGAACCATTACACCCCTCATATTACACTTATTATTGAGTTTATTTTATACCCAAACGCATATAGTACCTTAAACATCATAACAATCCATATAAGGATCTTTTTATAAAAGTCAATGCTCAAAATTGATAATATAATCATTCCCGTTTGTAGAAAATGTACCTGAAAAACTAAATGGCAATAATTTACCATTTAAATTAGCTGAATAATTAATAGCTTTTGGTGGTTGATTTACCAATTTCCAATTTTCTAGTAGTGAACTTGTTACACCATAAGCATTAAATTGCAAAGATAATGGTTCACTTTTCGATAAATCAACTGTTGCTCTTGACTCAATCATTCCCCCACTAGCTAAAGTGCTAAAAATTAACGAAGGATGGTTTTCATAATCAAATTTTAGAACCAGATCGGGATAACGGATATCAATTCGGTTAACTGAACCCTTTTCAGATTTAAAAAAGACAATTCCTGAGAAGATTCCTAATTTTTGATATTTCGCTAAAGTGACATTGGTACCAGAAACTTGAAAATTATATAGGCTAAAAGGGAAATCACTCTGTGTTCTAATTATCAAACTTTGTAAAATCGTAAGCTTATCAATTTTGATATCTCTAAAAATATTAGGTAACACAAATAGATCTAACTTTTCAGGAATCTCATAATTAACATCGGCTAAGGTTAATTGTTCTAGATGCAAAGTATTATCTTTCCAATTTCCAGCAAAATTGATACTACCTTTATTCCATTTTGCTAATACTCTTTGAATTGTCACTTCTTGATCATAGGATGATAATTGCACTAATACCGACGAAAACAATTCATCATGCCAAACAACATGATCAGCAGTAAAAATAACAGCACTTTGATCAAAGTGCCACTGTTTATCATAACGAAGATTAGTCGCTTCAATATTGCCTTTTTCAATTAAAAAGCTAGGTAACTGTATGCTGCTTTCAAATATTAATAATTGTTTGATCATCAACTTTGGCAGAACATGAGAATATTTATTAAGTACATTATCTTCCGCTGATTGCCAGTTTATATTGTACAGCTTTAATTGATCGATATTTAAACTATTGTCCGTAAGGATTTTTAATTTACTGACAAAAAAACCATCATTAACATTGCCACCTAAATTAGTTAAGGTTGTAACACCATCTCGATGAAAACCTTGAATGAGCAGTGATTTTATTGGGATTTGCTTTACTAAAACCTCTTGCGACGTAAAATCAAATTGGTATTTATCCGCGCCTAAAGAAGCAAAGGGTTTAATACCTCCATTGATTTGGGTGAACGAAAGTGTTTCCTTTCCATTATTAACCAGAATATTAGCATTTGAATTGACAAATTTTAACGTATTGGTTGAAAAATCATAATGACTAAATTGCGTATCATTAATATTAATATTGCCATTAATGACGATAACATAGTTAAAATGAGTTAATTGCCAAAGATTACTTTTATCTAATCCTACGACTAATTTAGGAACATTAACAAGCTCTTGCCTATTAGAGCTGACAACAACATCATCAAAAACTAATTCATAGGAATTTGAAAATGAGTGATGAACTCCGCCGATTGAAATTTTAAAAGAACTTAATTTGGATAATTGCTGACTGACTATCTTGGCACCAAAAGAAGTTTGCACAACAAAATAAGACAATAATACCAAAAACCAGACAATAGATAGGGAGATGATTATGTAAAACCGTAATCGTCGCATAAATAAATTTAATTGTTATAATGAACTACTAATAATTACCTTACGATAACCGATTTTAATAAAAATAGCATCCCATTTTCGGTATGAATGATTTGTTATTAAGCTAACTTGACAGTTAAGATATAAACATTCACCATAATGTTATTTTAAATAACTAACAGAACAATTCACTTCTCCTTTCTTTTAATTAAGATAAGGAGGAGTGGTTTTTTATCTAATATAAGTAAAAACGGGAGATACCTAGATGAAACAAATCCCAATGACAGTTAAGGGAGCTGAATTATTACGAGCCGAGCTTGAAGAGCTAAAAAATGTCAAAAGACCACAAATAACGGCAGCAATAGCCGAAGCAAGAGCACACGGCGATTTAAAAGAAAATGCTGAATACCATGCAGCAAGAGAGCAGCAAGGTTTTTGTGAAGGCCGCATTCAAGAAATTGAAGGCAAATTATCGCAAGCACAAATAATTGATATCACCAAAGTAAAAAATACTGGACGTATTATTTTTGGCGCAACAGTAACCGTCATAAATATTGAAACGGACGAAGAAACAACCTATCGCATTGTTGGTGATGATGAAGCTGACTACAGACAAAATCTTATTTCTGTCAACTCACCTATTGCTAGGGGGTTAATTGGCAAAGAAGACGGTGATACCGTACAAATTAAAACGCCGGGCGGTGATGTAGAATTTGATATTGTTAAGGTTGAATATATCTAATATTGAACATATATCTTCAATAAAGGCAGATAAACAAACAGGGCACATAGCCCTGTTGTTGTATTTATTTAGGCAAAGAGATTTTTTTATCTTCGCTTGGTCTAAAAATCGTGAAAATAGATCCCACTTGTTGCACAGGTAATGCTTTAGTTTCACGAATAATGGCATCACAAATGAGTTTTTTAGTTTCGCGATCCTCAGCGGATACTTTAATCTTAATTAGCTCATGGAAATTTAGGGCATTTTCAATTTCGGCAAGCACGCCTTCGGTAAATCCATTAGCGCCAATCATCACAATAGGTTTTAAATGATGAGCTTCACTTTTTAAATACTGTTTTTGTTTATTCGATAAATTCATTAAATTTTTATCACATTAAGTTGCAATTTTGTTATTCTACCCTTATATATATTTGTAATCAATGAAGTGACCTCTTTACATTAAGGATTTATTCGCTGTGAGTAATAAAAAACGCTCAGCGAGCTCAACACGTTGGCTCAATGAACATTTTAATGATCGCTTTGTACAACAAGCACAAAAAAAAGGCTTACGCTCTAGAGCATGGTTCAAACTCGAAGAAATACAAAAAAGTGACAAATTATTTAAACCTGGCATTACCGTTGTTGATTTAGGTGCTGCCCCTGGTGGTTGGTCACAATATGTTGCATCGCTTATTGGCAATAAAGGGCGCATTATTGCCTGTGATTTATTGCCAATGGACCCCATTGTTGGGGTTGACTTTCTTCAAGGCGATTTTCGCGATGAAGCAGTTTTAAAAGCTTTACTTGAGCGGGTTGGTGAAGAAAAAGTCCAAGTTGTTATGTCAGATATGGCACCGAATATGAGTGGACAACCGGCTGTTGACATACCGAGAGCAATGTATTTAGTTGAGCTAGCATTAGATATGTGTAAAGACGTGCTTGCGCCTAATGGCAATTTTATTGTAAAAGTGTTTCAAGGCGAAGGATTTGAAGAATATCTAAAACAGGTGCGATCAATGTTTAAAACCGTCAAAATTCGCAAACCAGAGGCTTCACGCGCAAGGTCTCGAGAAGTTTATATTGTTGCAATGGGTATGAAGTAGCCAGTTGTATAATTTTGTAGTACCATACTTTGTTAAATTTGGTCGTAACTGTTAATTTTTATGAGAGGTTTTTCTTTTGAACGACATGGTAAAGAATTTACTGATCTGGGGAGTTATCGCTGTAGTATTGATTGCTGTATTTAACCAATTCAGCTCAATATCCAATAGTGGTCCCCAAGTCAATTATACCCAATTTAATTCCGATATCACGACTGGTAAAATCCAAGAAGTGCATATTAACGGACGCGAAATTGTTGCCACAACCAAAAATAATGGCAATTATGTCACTTATATCCCTTATTTTGATGAAAAACTAATGGATGATTTGTTAGCCAATAAAGTACCCGTCTATGGTAGTCCTGATGAAAAACCAAGCCTAATAGGTAGTATTCTCATCTCTTGGTTCCCTATCATTTTACTCATTGGTTTTTGGCTATTTATGATGCGCCAAATGCAAGGTGGTGGTAAGGGTGGCCCAATGTCAGTTGGTAAAAGTAAAGCGAAAATGTTAACGCCAGACCAAGTCAAAACAAAATTTACCGATGTTGCTGGCAGCGAAGAAGCAAAACAAGAGGTCACAGAAGTTGTCGACTTTTTACGCGATCCAGGCAAATATCAAAAATTAGGTGGGCGCATACCAAAAGGGATTTTAATGGTAGGACCGCCGGGAACAGGTAAAACCTTACTAGCAAGAGCCATTGCGGGTGAAGCCAATGTGCCTTTTTTTAGCATTTCAGGTTCTGACTTTGTTGAGATGTTTGTGGGTGTGGGGGCATCGCGAGTGCGCGATCTATTTGAACAAGCCCGTAAACACGCACCTTGTATAATCTTTATTGACGAAATTGATGCTGTCGGTCGCAAGCGTGGCGCTGGCTCAATGGGAGGTCATGATGAACGTGAACAAACATTAAACCAAATGTTGGTTGAAATGGATGGATTTGAGGCTAATAGTGGCATCATTATCATCGCTGCAACTAACCGAGTTGATATATTAGATTCGGCATTACTCCGTCCTGGTCGTTTTGACCGTCAAGTGCAAATTGGATTACCAGACATGAAAGGCCGTGAACAAATTCTTGCTGTTCATGTACGCAAAGTTCCGTTGGGTTCTGATGTCAACTTATCGGTATTAGCTCGTGGCACACCAAATTACTCTGGTGCAGAACTTGCTAATTTAGTTAACGAAGCTGCGCTATTTGCTGCACGTCGTAATAAACGAGTCGTTACCATGGAAGAATTTGAGGAAGCCAAAGACAAAATCAATATGGGAACTCAACGCCGTTCATTATCTATGACGAAAGAACAATTAACGAATACCGCTTACCACGAAGCTGGGCATGCGATTGTTGGTTATCTTGTGCCAGAACACGATCCACTTCATAAAGTAACTATCATTCCACGTGGGCGAGCATTAGGTGTAGCATTCTTTTTACCTGAAGGTGACCAAATTAGCCAGAGCCGAACTCAATTAGAATCAAAAATATCTACCGCTTATGCTGGCCGAATTGCTGAAGGATTAATCTTTGGTGAAGATAAAATTACATCGGGTGCATCAAGTGATATTCAATATGCATCTAATGTTGCTCGAGCAATGGTAACCCAATGGGGATTCTCAGAACGTTTACCACCTGTATTATTTGAGTACGAAGAATCATCTTATGGACCATTGAAAAAAATTTCAGATAGTACTGCTCAAATTATTGATGAAGAAGTTGACGCTATTATTCAACGTAACTATCAACGTGCAAAAACTATCTTAACGGAAAATATTGATATTCTTCATGCCATGAAAGATGCACTGTTAAAATATGAAACAATCAATAAACAACAAATTGATGAACTGATGAATCGTCAACCTGTCACACCACCAGATGGTTGGACAGAAAACGATGAAAAAGCAGCAAATGATGGTAGTAACACATCACCACAATCAGAAAGTTAATTTGCTTTAATAAAAATAACGCGCTACGGCGCGTTTTTTATCGGTAAAATAAAAATAACTTACACATTTGCAGGAATAAAAACCACAATTACATTGAACATTTCACTTTAATTGTGCTTAATAACTTTAAAGATCATTTAAACGACTGCATCATTAATTTTAATCAAATAAGGTTTTTAATCATGGAAATACATTTTCAAAATCAAGTGATAGATCTTTCATTTCCACAAGTGATGGGCATTGTTAATATGACGCCAGATTCATTTTCTGACGGTGGCAACTATAACAACCTTGATGATGCTATGCGTCGCGTTGACAGCATGATTCAAGCTGGTGCAACATTTATTGATGTCGGCGGTGAATCAACGCGCCCTGGTGCAGCCGAAGTTTCGGTTGATGAAGAGCTTAACCGCGTTGTGCCATTAGTTGAAAAAATTGCTCGTTATTTTGATGTTTGGATTTCAGTTGATACCTCAAAGCCACAAGTCATAGCTGAATCAGCAAAAGTTGGAGCACACCTAATTAATGATGTTCGAGCCTTAACAGAACCTGGTGCACTTGAAACAGCAGCTCAAACAGGACTACCAGTTTGTATTATGCATATGCAAGGCGCGCCTAAAACCATGCAAAATGCACCACACTACCAGCAAGATATTTATCAAGAAGTTGACCAATTTTTTGGCAAACACATTGATCGTTGCATAAATGCCGGTATTAACCGCGAAAAAATTATATTGGATCCCGGTTTTGGATTTGGCAAAACACTAGCACACAACTACCGTCTATTGGCAACACTCGAAAAGTTCCATCATTTTAACTTACCTTTATTAGCGGGCATGTCTCGAAAATCCATGATAGGACAAGTATTAAATGTGCCACCGCAAGAACGTATGCTAGGTAGCGTATCGTGTGCTGTGATTGCAGCAATGAAAGGCGCACACATTATTCGCGTACACGATGTTAAAGAAACTTTCGATGCATTAAGAATTGTACAAGCAACCCTTGCAGAACAAGGTTAATTGTATAAAGAAGATGTTTATTTAAACGGTTGGGTTTGAATTGTCGGCATATTCTTACGCCGAATAAATGACAATATAAAACTTTGGGTGTTGTGAAAAAATCGTTGTGTTTTTTTCTATAAAAATCGCTCATTCTACATAAGTTGTATGCTTACTATGGGCTATTTACATAACTATTCATTCCTTATGTTATATTTCTTGTAAAAAATATTCAGGATTCTATACCGTTTCGTGATGAGTCGAAGCTTCGCAGTAACTATTCGTTAAAACATGCGATCAGCATCGCATCAA
This sequence comes from Gilliamella sp. ESL0250, assembly GCF_013345045.1. Taxonomy (NCBI): domain Bacteria; kingdom Pseudomonadati; phylum Pseudomonadota; class Gammaproteobacteria; order Orbales; family Orbaceae; genus Gilliamella; species Gilliamella sp. ESL0250. The sequence continues at coordinate 12,910 of NZ_JAAEDV010000005.1, forward strand.
TCAGAAATTCACAAAACCACCTAGCTCAAACAACTGAGAAAACCGAAAACGATAGGGACTTGAATGAAGACAAGGCATTTACTTTCAGACTGTATTTTTGTAAAAAATATTCAGGATTCTATACCGTTTCGCGATTAGTTGAAGCTTCGCAGTAACTATTCGTTAACACATGTGATCAGCATCGTATCAATCAAAAATTCACAAAACCGTCTAGCTCAAACAACTGGGAAAACCGAAAGCGATAGGGACTTTCATGAATTTTAGACTGTATTTTTGTAAAAAATATTCAGGATTCTATACCGTTTCGTGATGAGTCGAAGCTTCGCAGTAACTATTCGCTAAAACATGCCATCAGCATCGCATCAATCAGAAATTCACAAAACCACCTAGCTCAAACAACTGAGAAAACCGAAAACGATAGGGGCTTGAATGAAGACAAGGCATTTACTTTTAGGCTGTATTTTTTGTAAAAAATATTCAGGATTCTATACCATTTCGTGATTAGTTGAAGCTTCACAGTCACTATTCGTTAAAACATTCGATCAGCATCATAATTAATCAGGAATTCACGATACCCGCTTGCTAACGGGACTTTCATGGCGATGTGGCATAACCAGCAAATAGTTAGAGATGTAAAAGAGAGAGAACAAAAGCTTAAGCAATGTCTGGTTAAAAGCCCTATGTGTTTTTAGCGGGTTAATTTAATCATGCAATGTAAATAACCCGATATTTTCTTACATAGATTACGCTTAGTATGATAGAAAATGATTTAAAAAAATGATATATGATTTTTTAAATCACCAAGCAAAATTTTATTATCATCATTTTCCCAACCTAGATTTTTTGCAATTGCCTTTACGGGTGAAACTCGATTCTATCACCAAATTCTTTTTTAGTTTAAGTAAAAGTAACTGAAAGACTTATTTTATTCATTTGTTCCCCATTTTGCCAAAATAAATACCGATGCATAATTAGCCTATATCAGCTTAAATATGAACTACTGTTTCTTAACTATATCTATAACTGCGATCTTTTCGTGTATATTTCAAACACGCTTTACCGTCGGGCATAAAATAAGTCCCATACTTAACTAGTCCACCTTCTTTAAAATGACAAATAAGTTCATAACCAAGCACCATTGAATCACTGCTTTCTTCCGCAATATTAACCTTAATTGATGCAAGCCTTGGTTCATAAAGAAGCAGTGTTTTCTCAATTGCTCTCATTAAAATATAAGCCGATGACGGTAAAGCTTGAAAGATCGTTGACATATCGGGTAATCCATAATCTGGCATGTGTTTTACAGCGCCTGCTCGGCTATTTAAAATACGTTCAATATTATCCATTACGCTGATAATTGTCTGTTCATTTTCACTTACATCTTCAACGGCTATGCCTGATTCAAAATAACCATAAAGCTGGTCGTATAATGAAGCACTCATTTATTTTTCTTCCACCAATTTTATTGTGTATTGACTTGCGATTATTTGACGTGGTTGAGTAATGTTTAAGTCTCCACGTTTTAACACTAGTCGCCAGCTATTATCTTTTAAGTCTGGTTCTTTATAAAGCGCAGCAATACCTACCGCTTTAGCCTTTTTATCAAATGCAACATCAATAGAAATCGCGGTATCTGGTTTTAATACTATTTCTTTACTTTCAATCAATGAATCTTTTAGTTCATCACTATCTTGATCAACTAACTCTTGATAAGCAACAGAATTAAAAACGTCAGCTTCTTTTAATTGATAAATTCGAATCACAACTGGTGAGGATCGCCCTTCATCATCTATATTTAACTCAACTCTTGCTGTAATATCTAAATGTAAAGTTCTTACATCCCATTTAAAAACAGAGTTGCTCAAATCAGTCGCTTTTTCTGAGACACTTTGCGCAATACCACATCCTGTTAGACACATAGTTAATAAGATAGTAATGAATATATTAATTATTTTCATATTTATTTCCTTTCTTTATATTATGCTGCATAACTAATGCCGCAATAGCAGCCTAAATTTACAGCGACTTCATCTTGAATAGGTTCACCATCTACTGCTTTTTTAGTGAACGATGCAGTTTGCCCTAATCGACTATTTTTAGATACCAATTGACTACGAGGTAAAAATTGACGCTGAATATAGAGCGTCATTTTGGCATCCACTTGATATCCCAAGTAAGCGCGTAATAGAGCCAATAAGTCATGATATAATTTCCCACCAGGTAGTAAATCTGCGATCTGGCTTTCATATTGTGGAGTAATAGCAATATGGACGGTTTGATTACATTCTCTAAAACGAGATCCTAATATAGCGCCACCATCTAAAGCAGCTCGTTCATGCCGTTTTCCCCCCAACTGTGCAGGGTTATCAATTGAGTGCCAAACTGGATGAAACTCACTTACAACAACTTTTGCATCATTGACTAACACTCGTACTAATCCAACTATTCCTTCGGCTGTACGTGTTTTTTGTGTAATTAAACCTAATAATGCTAAAAACCGAGATAGTGGCGTACCAATTTGTTTACTTGTCCCTTCTATACCAAATCCCGTTAATCCAAGTAAACATAGTGATATCGGATCTTTTCCACCATCTAAAAAGCTTGCCGGATAATGATATTTCAACCAAATCCGATAAAATTGGGTTATTATTCGATGGTTAAATATATCTAAAAAGTCGGTCATGGCTTGATAGTTTTCTTCACGGCGAATAATATTATCAAGTAAGCCGAGTGGTAATGCAGCATCAACACCATACAACCCTAAAAATCGAGTTCTAACTGTAGTTGGCCGATTGATATAAGGTGCCCTCTCTATATATTTCAATTCACTTGCAGGAAAAGACATATCGATAGATGGAGCAAAACGCAAAGGATCCGCTGTTGGGGTTTCGTGTTTACCCAATACAGGACCATCTGCATAAATTTGTTCAATTAACTGACAAAAACGATAAAAATTGATTTTTGGCAGGTTCTTTTCAAGAGCCTGCATTAAAGAACTGCTTTCGATGCTTTGCTGTGATGCCATACAATTTTATTTCCTGTTGGTAAAACTATAATCGCTAATTGCGTAAATAAGTTAACATCGGCATATAATGCAAAAAATTGGTGTAACAACTCACCAAAAAGCATCACATCACCATCACCTGTAAATTGGTAACTATTAATTGTCACCTCAATTTCTATACCACGTTGTAACATCCCTTTTTCAATACGTTTAATCATTCGATGAGAAACTTCTACTATTCCCTCTAAACGCCGGCGATTTAATTCGTTATCTGTCCAATCATATAAAGCAAGGGTTCCACGCAACACTTCTGCATTCATTAATGACAGATAATTAGGTGCTAAATGCGATAGCACTCGCCAATAAAAGCGATCTTCTGTTGGTGGATAACAAGGTAACGTTGGAGAACATAAATTTCGCACTTTTGCGATAAAATTTTGCGAATGACACAGCTCATGAATTCGAGCATTACGTAAGGCTTTACGCGGTAACATACCATTAGTACCAGTGATGCGTAATGATAAAGTTTCAGGCTCAAGCTCATCGTCTTTATCCCAAATCTTACCGCCCAAAATCAACCAAGTATCATGTAACCCCGATGCACCTTTACGAACTCGCGTATGATAATACCTTTCTGGAGCATCATGCCGTAACATACCACCCCGATGTTTAAAGCTTGTAAAAGGGACATAGTGGTAACGTCCATTACGAGTGATAGACTCGACATGCTCAACAGAATGAACCTCAACATGTCCACTTTGACGCAATAATGGACGAAGCAAATATTCACTTTCTAATTGGTTAACAACAATAGGATCAGCTTCCATATCGAATAAATTAATGGCTGGTACACAATGCAAACGGATATTACTATGGTCAAAAGGCATATCACTTGGCCAAGTTTGATTAAGCAATAGTTCGATATCAATGTAATCACACTGTTCCGCAATAGCATGTTTCTCTAATCCATGTAAATCAACAAACATAAATTTTTCACGAAATGCAAAATACTCTAATAATAGTTGATACCCAGCAAAAGCATTATCAGGTTTTAGCCACAAACGCTCATCGTCACCAAAACCAACTGGGGTTATTTTACCTTGCAAATTTATGCGTTTTTCAGGTTGGGTTGCATAACGCAAATATATTGAAGCTACTTGCTGTGTTAACGCATAATATAACGCTGATGCAATCGGTCCATCTGCATTTAAATATAATCGTAGTCGGGACAAGTCAAGTAGTTGAAGATCAGCTAACTCACCAAAACGGAGACGAAGAGTAATCATGCTTCGACCATCATGATTGATACCTATTTTTGCTTGACTGATTTGTATTGGTTGTAGTGTCACTGCTTGTGTCGTACGATATGGACACTGCGTACCTGCCTGACCAAGTGGTTCTGTCTGTACTTGTAATCCTTTAGGAATCACTTCAGGGCAAGATAATGTCATATAATTTGGCGTTAATTCAATAATAGACAATGACGGAATTAACCGCAAATAGTGTGGCCAAAGTAGACTCACTAAACTTTCAGTAAGTTCCGGTAAATCATCATCAATTTTTTGGCGTAGCCGCCCAGTTAAAAAAGCAAAGCCTTCAAATAATCGCTCCACATAAGGATCACGATCACCAACGCGATCTAAATTCAGTTGACTTGCTCTATCAGGATGAATTTTCGAAAATTCTTTTCCTGCATCTCGCAAGTAACGCATTTCTGATTCATAATAACGTAAAATTAAATCATCCATTGTTTATCTCTTTATTTTTTATATTATTTAGTCTGATTATTTTTTATCGTTGATAAAATTACATCACACTTAATGCCCTTGCTGGATCTAGTTGGATTAGCTCTTGTTGTAATAACTCAACTAACTCTAACAAATGTGGCTTGATTATTTCTTTAGATTTTGTTTTTTGCTTGATTAATCGCAATAAACATCGCTTAACCTCAAACAACAATTCTTGCTCCCACTGTAATAATGTCAAGGATTTTTGTTGATTATTTAAACCAATAAATAGCTTTAATGCAATATCTTGCTTACCAAGCTGATCTGCAACTCTTGCCTGTGTATATTGCAATAAAAAGCGTTGTTTAGGGGAACGTAACAATGGCAAGTTTTGTAGCCAATAAAACGCTTTTTCTAAACTTTCGGCATGAGCTAGCTCTAAAGCTTGTTTTTCAATTTCATTCCAATCATCATCAGCAGATACTGCAATGGGTTGCATACTGTCACCTTCATCTAAATGATGAATACGCGCATTATTTGCAATCCAATCTAATGTTTCATCATCAGCAAATGGCATACCATTTTCAAAAAATAGGTGTTCAACACCATTTAACCGCTCTAACATTAAACCAATATCGGTTAAATAAATATCCGCCCATGATTGATAAGGCTGTCCCATTTTTTGTAACGACATTACCGTTGCCCGTTGCAAATCTAACCAAAAATGATTAGCGCTTTCCATAAAAGCAGCTTCGACACGTTCAAAAAGCTCTGACCATTGTTGTTGAAGAATTAAACGGCTAATATGCTGTTTAAGCTCTGTTCTTGGGGCCGGTAGTCGTGTTTTTCCCCGATGATCAGCAGGAGGTAAATCAATAATCGTATCCCATCTCAGCACCCTTAAAAAGCGACCAGCGGCAAGATAACCATCAGGCTTTTCACGCAAAAAAGTCGCCATTTTACGGGCCAGATCGAGCAAATCACGTTGAGAACCAATCTTCATTCCAGTTATATTTTTAGGTGAATCTAATTGCGAAGAAGGTTCTGGAGCTACCGAAGTGGCTTGCGCAACATTGGCCGTTTTAGTAGGTTGACTTATGCCATTATTAAAAAAGTGAACTAACGCTGACAAATCGGGGGAATCAATGGGTTGATTAGGATCATCACTAACAAAAAGTTTTTGGCAACAATGATCAATTTGATTTAACGCAACAATAATACGCGTCAAGCAAAGTTCAGGTATAGGGCGTAATTGAGTAAGTTGATCAACAAATTTTGCATTAGCAAGCCATTCTACCGCATTTTTACGAATATTATGCCGTGAAGGATAAATTGATGAACCAAATTTATCCAGTAACCCAGCTAACAGCTCAACACCATCAGCAAAGCCATCCGCACCATCGATATATAAGCGTGCCAAACAATAATAAGTTGCAACACGAATATCTTTACTATTTTGTTTTAATATTGTTTCACTTTCAGTAATAATCAGTGGGTAATCAACCCCTGACAATTTTGCGATCTCTTCTTTAATTTCTTGGAATGTGTCGTGATAGGTTAAATCCTCGCCTGTAGGCTTGTCTGGTGCAATGGGTTGCAACCAGTCATTCCAACGTTGGTTTAACTCCCTTGTCACAGATTGACTAGGGGTTTGTTGCCCTAAAAAACGGCTTAATAATTGGCTAAACATAATAATAATCCAATATTTTATTTTAATTAATTGTTATTCAAATACCGTTTTCGGTAAAGTAAAATTACGTAACTTCAATAATGTTAACGGACCACCCCCTAACTGAGTACGTAAAATAAATCTTAACTTACGTTGATCTGGTGCTTTCCAAACAATTTCATAACGGCTTGAATCCAACGGTTTGACAGAAGCTGATCCAAGTAAACGGATCCATGCCCAATCACCACTATAGTATTGATAAAGCCGTAATCCTGACGTATCACTACTCCAGCTTAGCTGTGAATAAGGTGAGTATCCATCACCTGGCCAATTAAAGCGTTTCCAAGTAGGAGACTGGTTAAAATACTCCAGCTTTTGCTTATTAACTACCAATTCTGTCCGCGTAATTTTGCTACCACTACGGGGCATGATATCAAATGATAAAGCGACATCCCCTGTTGTGAGCAGCTCTGCCGATAATTCATTAAATAATTCTAACGCATCAAGAAACTTAGGTGAAAAATTAAGACCTTGAGCATTGACAGAATTTATAACCCAACTTCCACCTTTCTTTTCCAACACTCCACTTAGCTCACTGGTGATAAAACTATCAATAATTCCTGTATCGGCACGTAAAAAACGGGCTAGTTCAGCCAATGATGCTTCGTTGTCACTATTCTTAAAAGGATAGCGGCCAGCAAAAGATTTTTCCCATTGACTAACAATATAATTTTGCCAAACCTCATTAAAACTATTGGCCGCTGGCGCTAACACCACTTGCCATGATTGTTCTAACGGTCGTTTAAATAAGCTATAACCAAATCCAGACCACTCTTCACCTAAATTAGCGGCAATTAAGTTTCCATAATCTCGCGTTTCGGTTAAATCAATTGAAGTACCTTTAAAAACACTTTTCGCTAATCCTTGCATCATCGCTTGGGGATCGGCACTATTGGCTATATTTTGTAATTTTAAACGAACTTGAGTAATGCGTAACAAATAGGTCTGCAAAGAAAGTCCATTCGTATTGTTATTATTAAGCAAACTGGTAACAGGTAAAAATGTTGCTGTTAATGGTCCAGAAGCCTCGTTATTTATCGGCAACCCTGTCTTTGATTTATTTCCAATCAACTCTTGGGCAGAACGAATTAAATTATCGGATAAACCATCACCTGAATAAGCAACTTCAGACTGATACTTAACCACGTTGATTAAAGCAATTAAAGGAGACTGGCGAGTATCAGCAAGTAATGTAAGTTGCTCAATAACATCTGAAACATTATTAGATGAATGCCACTGAATTGTATTTAAAAAGTTTAACCATGCAGCACCATATTCACTAAAATAACGGTCGGTTAGTTGTTTTTTTAACGTATCAGGAGAAATTGAAGCAGTTAGATCATTTTCTCCATCACTCAATACCCAATCAATTTGTTCTTTTCGATATTTTGCCACCTCAGCAATTTCATCTTTAATAGTATTATCCCAAGCTTTGCGGGTGTAAACGCCAGGAATCTCGGTATCCGTTGAAAACAGCATTTGACTGTCTAACCCTTCAAGTAACTGATTCAAATTTTGATTTGCATAATGCTGGCTCGCTCGTTGAATCATCTCTTGATAAAGTGTATTAACAGCATTTTGTACACCAATTTTATTAATTAAAATTTGTCTAACGTCTTTAACTAAACGAGTATCATTACTTTGCGCCCAATCAGGATGTAAATTAAGCATCTGTCCCCAAAAACGAACCAAATCAGGCATAAGTCGTTGCCAATCACCATCACTCACACCTTCTGGCGCTCGCCATTTAGTTGTAGCAAACTGACTCAAATAAAGCCCATCACTCTTATCTGGGTATCCCATCATTAGATAAGCTTTTAATACATCATATGCAGAATCGACTAATTTTTCCCGACGAGGATCACCCGGTGGTAATTCAGTTAATAAGTTCAAATAATCGGTCATGATATTATGAAATGGCGTAGCAATATTACGTGAATTTGTTGCACGATAGGTAAGCCACATTCTTTTAAGTACCTCATCATTATGATTTAAGCCAAACCGATTAAATAAAGGCGCACCATGTTGTTGACGATAAAGTAACTGCTCTAAATGCTGTTGTAACTGCTGTTGTATTTGCAACCGTGAAGTATAATCTTGTTTAATGGAATCATCAGCTTGCTTAACAAGTTCAAAACTATCATCAATAAGCGATGCATTTCGAAAATACGAAGTACACAGCGCTATACACATTACGCCCATAAGTGAAAGTAGTGCATAACAAGACCAAATATCCCATTGGATCCCCATGCGTCGCCCCATTTGTGAATTAGCATCATCTCGAATTGATTGCCATGTCGGAGTCATGGCTAAAGAATGCTCAAAAATGGGCATATTTTCATTATTTGACTTTGATTGAGGAGGAGTAAAAAAGAGTCCTCGAACATGAGGAGAATAAGGAAAAGCAATTAGAGATGTTAAATAACGTCTAATATTCGTGATATCGCGCTTAACTAAATCCTGACTTAATTTGAGCAAAAACGAATAACAAGTATTATCTTTAAGTTGCCTTACGCCTCGTTGACTACACTCTTTTGCTAATTGATTAAGAGACACAACAACCGATTCCATGTCCCCTTGTTTTAACTCACTGAAAAGCACACCAACACTCTGCTCTACCCGCCCTGTTTGTGACCATTCACACAGCTGCCCTGCAACTAAATAAAGCGGTGCAGACCATTTTAAAACTTTATTACGAGCTTGTAGCTTTAATACGGCCTTTTCAAGCAATAATTGTTGTTGGCGGTTATCATCAAGATAATGCTTAGGCGCAACCCAAATAACTGCATCAAGCGGTTTGCTAAAAAATGGTAAAATACGCGAAAAGTATTTTTTTAAGGTTTCTAACCATTGTGTATTTGGCTCATCTTGAATATCGCCACCGTACACCATGAGCGTATTATCAGACAATTGCCATTGATCTTGTGACAAATTAGGTAACAAATGCTCAACGTCAGAGTGATGACCCAAAACTAAACATTTACAAACTTTATAACGCCAAAAAAAGCCATAACGTGTTTGAATAAATTTTACTATTTCTGTAAATGAATCTGTTTCTTCATTATTTTCCTTTATTTCACGGTCAATATCTATATTAGTTTTATCAAATATCCTAAAATTGGAATTTACCACTTTACTTAACAATAAAAAAACAATGTCATGTAAATGAGATAATAATAAAGCAATAGATACTACTACCAAAACAGCAATGATTTTATCACCCTTTGTAATAAGGAATGAAAAATTATTTTGCCAAATGCAAGCTATAACAATCAATGCAATAATTAATAATAATATTATCCATATAATCTTAAACTTTTTCATTTTTTCTATTTCTCTTTTTACTTTCCTGCAAACATGACACAACCGAAGCGGTAAGTGGTGTTTTACCTACCATGATCAATTGTTTATCTTTTTTTATAGATACATTTTCAATGGCTAACACTAATGCCAACCAATATGAACAATAGCCAGCATAACCAATTGAAGTATCGATATTAAAATGATTTTTTGCTTCAAATTGAATCTGATTAAAGTGGTGCATAATTTCATTTTTAAAATCTGACAAAATACCACTATACCAAACCCCGCCATACTGGTTATCATCGGCACTACCCCACAATAAAGCATGTTCAATAGTTTGCGTGAATTCCATTTTTTGTTCACTACGATGAACTTTTATTAATGGCGAATTAACAGTAGGAAAAAATGGCGCTCTATTTACCTTTTCCCCTGCTAGAACTAGCATTGAAGCAAACTCACCTTCATCTTTAATTGGAGCAGAAAACAGATGTGTATTAATCACCAAAAGCAACTCATCATCATGAGCACTATTGTCTAACCATGTTTCTATAAATGTAGCTGATTGGCTGGGCTCTTCAATTTCAAAGCTAGCAGGATGACAAATTCTTTTTCCCAATGTTTCCATCCATAATGCCTTTATTTTATCGTTTGAAATTTCTGCATCAATAAATAACCTAACATGCAAATTTGATTGTGTTAACACGGTTGCAAATTTCGCTTTGTATTCTTTTTCAAAACGGGTAAAAATGACTTTTAAACGCTCATCAAAGCGTTCCGATGGCATACCATCAATAACAGATAAAGTCGTGTGGGGAGTAATAATGCCACTATTAGGGTGTAATTTACTTGTAATAAGAAAATCATTATTAACAATAGCGGCGGCATTTCCTGCATCACCTTGTTCACTAATAAGTGAAAAGCCTAAAACGTATAACCCTCTTTGCCCATAATTAATCAATTTTTGTTTACGCTTTTCTATGCATAAATTCCACTGTTCAATATAAGCTAGACGATTACCATAGAGATAAACACCATATAAAAATATAAATAGCCAAGAAACAACAGGGAAAGCAAACAGGCCTGAAATAAAGAGGATATCTGATATGTCATAAAAAAAGCTGAGTGTAACTGTAATGATACAACCAAGCAGAATGAACACGATAAGCAAAACACCCCAGAACCAAAAATTCATTTTTTTAGCATCAGACAACGGGGCTGGCAGTAATGTTAAATCGACAGACATTAGCTTTTTCCTACCTCGGATAATGATGAGATTAAAGAACAACCACAACTGCTTTTATGACCATCTAAAGCGACTTGCTTACCTTGATCGGAAAAAGTTGATTCGCCCTCAATAATAGGATTAATTCCATGGCCTTTTATTGGACAACTGACTAAATCCCCCACTCGAGCAACAGGTTTGCCTAAAATTGTCATTGTCGATGAAGCAGTAATGACTTTTCCGCCATGATCTGTCAAATCCCCTAACCGAATGACTCCGCGTAATTTACTCATTTTTCATTTCCCTTATTATTTTATATTGTTTAGTGTATTTCAATCTAATTTATAAAAATATTAATCTTTTTATTACAAATTAATTAAATAAACCATATTTAATATCGAATGATATAAATTGGTTAATCACAAATAAACCCGCTGCTGATTTTGTTTACAAAAAAATCTAATGGTTAACAATAACACCATGATTTACTATCATAAAACATAGTGACCACTAGTACCCACTGTTAATTTTAAACTGTCATCATATTGAATGCTGTAGTAATGAGTCCCTGGAGCAGGTCTATCGCCTAATACCGCAGCTTCTAAACCGCCATAGCCAGGATACAAGCTATAAATATCCTTATTTTTTATCCAGTTTGGGACGTTTTCCATATGGTAATAAAAATAAACCATACGCATTCCTTGCAACTGATTATCAACCCCATCAATTTTATCAACCACAATCCGACCAAAACAGAAATTTGTTCCACCCCACCATGTTTTATCAAGATATTTACGCCCTTCATCAGTTAAATTATAGCGGTAGAGTGGCTTGTCGCCATCGTGACCGACTAGCTCTTCGGTAAATAATCCCTCTTTGGCATAAAGGGAGAGTTTTAAGTTAAGTCTTTTATTTTGCTTAATTTTGTCATAGGGGTCTTTAGGATCTATTTCACCTTCAAGGTAATGAATTGTATAGGGGTACATATCTGCATACAGATCCCCCACAGCGAGGCAAACCGCTTTATTCCCCGTTGGGTTATTATAATCATTTTCTTCTTGTATACGGGTTTTATAGTCATTAAAATCACAACTGGTGAGTAAAGGTAACAACAGTAGCGAACCTAATAGCAGTGAGTTGATTTTCAAGTGTTTTTTCATTATAGTTACCTGTTAAAATAGTTAACAATAACACCATGATTTATGATTATAAAACATAGTGACCACTCTTACCGTTCATAAGACTTAGGCTTCCATCAGGCTTTATGCTGTAATAATGTGCGCCCCTAGGACTCCCCCCCAATACGGCTTTCTCTAAACCACCATAACCAGGATACAAGCTATAAATATCCTTATTTTTTATCCAGTTTGGGACGTTTTCCATATGGTAATAAAAAAACACCATTCTTATCCCTTGCATTTGATCATCAACCTCATCAATTTTTTCAACCACCACTTTTCCAAAACAGAAATTTGTTCCCCCCCACCATTTTTTATCAAGATATTTACGCCCTTCATCTGTTAAATTATAGCGGTAGAGTGGCTTGTCGCCATCGTGACCGACTAGCTCTTCGGTAAATAATCCCACTTTGGCATAGAGTGCTAGTCGTTCATTTAATTTATTATTAATATAAATAGGATCGCGATAGTGCATATCTTTATGATACCCTGGCATATATTTAATAGTATAGGGGTACATATCTTGATAAATCTTACCCGCACGAAGACAAACCGCTTTATTCCCCGTTGGGTTAGCACGATCATTTTCTTCTTGTATACGGGTTTTATAGTCATTAAAATCACAACTGGTGAGTAAAGGTAACATCAGTAGCAAACCTAATAGCAGTGGGTTGATTGTCAAGTGTTTTTTCATTATGGTTCCTGTTAAAATAGTTAACAATAACACCATGATTTATGATTATAAAACATAGTGACCACTCTTACCGTTCATAAGACTTAGGCTTCCATCAGACTTAATACCGTAATAATGTGCGCCCCTAGGACTCCCCCCCAATACGGCTTTCTCTAAACCACCATAACCAGGATACAAGCTATAAATATCCTTATTTTTTATCCAGTTTGGGACGTTTTCCATATGGTAATAAAAAAACACCATTCTTATCCCTTGCATTTGATCATCAACCTTATCAATTTTTTCAACCACCACTTTTCCAAAACAGAAATTTGTTCCCCCCCACCATTTTTTATCAAGATATTTACGCCCTTCATCTGTTAAATTATAGCGGTAGAGTGGCTTGTCGCCATCGTGACCGACTAGCTCTTCGGTAAATAATCCCTCTTTGGCATAGAGTGCTAATCGTTCATTTAATTTATTATTAATATAAATAGGATCGCGATAGTGCATATCTTTATGATACCCTGGCATATATTTAATAGTATAGGGGTACATATTTGCATACAGATCCCCCACAGCGAGGCAAACCGCTTTATTTCCCGATGGGTTAGCACGATCATTTTCTTCTTGTATACGGGTTTTATAGTCATTAAAATCACAACTGGTGAGTAAAGGTAACATCAGTAGCAAACCTAATAGCAGTGGGTTGATTGTCAAGTGTTTTTTCATTATAGTCACCTGTTAAAATAATTAACAATGACACCATGATTTACTATCATAAAACATAGTGACCACTAGCACCCACTGTTAATTTTAAACTGTCATCATATTGAATGCTGTAGTAATGAGTCCCTGGAGCGGGTCTATCGCCTAATACCGCAGCTTCTAAACCGCCATAGCCAGGATACAAGCTATAAATATCCTTATTTTTTATCCAGTTTGGGACGTTTTCCATATGGTAATAAAAATAAACCATACGCATTCCTTGCAACTGATTATCAACCCCATCAATTTTATCAACCACAATCCGACCAAAACAGAAATTTGTTCCACCCCACCATGTTTTATCAAGATATTTACGCCCTTCATCAGTTAAATTATAGCGGTAGAGTGGCTTGTCGCCATCGTGACCAACCAGCTCTTCGGTAAATAATCCCTCTTTGGCATAAAGGGAGAGTTTTAAGTTAAGTTCGTTATTAGCATCGATTTTGTCATAGGGGTCTTTAGGATCTATTTCACCTTCAAGATAATGAATTGTATAGGGGTACATATCTGCATACAGATCCCCCACAGCGAGGCAAACCGCTTTATTTCCCGTTGGGTTATTATAATCATTTTCTTCTTGTATACGGGTTTTATAGTCATTAAAATCACAACTGGTGAGTAAAGGTAACAACAGTAGCGAACCTAATAGCAGTGAGTTGATTGTCAAGTGTTTTTTCATTATAGTTACCTGTTAAAATAGTTAACAATAACACCATGATTTATGATTATAAAACATAGTGACCACTCTTACCGTTCATAAGACTTAGGCTTCCATCAGACTTAATACCGTAATAATGTGCGCCCCTAGGACTCCCCCCCAATACGGCTTTCTCTAAACCGCCATAGCCAGGATACAAGCTATAAATATCCTTATTTTTTATCCAGTTTGGGACGTTTTCCATATGGTAATAAAAAATCACCATTCTTATCCCTTGCATTTGATCATCAACCTTATCTATTTTTTCAACCACCACTTTCCCAAAACAGAAATTTGTTCCCCCCCACCATTTTTTATCAAGATATTTACGCCCTTCATCAGTTAAATTATAGCGGTAGAGTGGCTTGTCGCCATCGTGACCGACTAGCTCTTCGGTAAATAATCCCTCTTTGGCATAAAGGGAGAGTTTTAAGTTAAGTTCGTTGTTAGCATCGATTTTGTCATAAGGATCGTTAGGATCTATTTCCCCTTCAAGATAATGAATGGTATAGGGATACATATCCTGATCAATTTTACCCACCCGAAGGCAAACCGCTCTATTGCCGGTAGGGTTAATACGATCATTTTCTTCCTGTATGCGGTCTTTATACATGTAATTATTACAACTTTTTAGTAAAAATATAATTAGTGCGCTACTGATGAGTAATGCAATGATGGTTAGTTTTTTTGTCATGATTATTGCCTATTAATAACCCCATGATTTGCGTTTATAAAACATATCCGCCACTCTGGCCGCCCGTCAAACGTAGCTCACCATCAGGCCCAAAACTGTAATAATGTACGCCTCTAGGGCTCCCCCCCAATACGGCTTTCTCTAAACCACCATAACCTTTATATAGACTATAAATATCCTTATTTTTTATCCAGTTTGGGACGTTTTCCATATGGTAATAAAAAATCACCATTCTTATCCCTTGCATTTGATCATCAACCTTATCAATTTTTTCAACCACCACTTTGCCAAAACAGAAATTTGTTCCCCCCCACCATTTTTTATCAAGATATTTACGCCCTTCATCAGTTAAATTATAGCGGTAGAGTGGCTTGTCGCCATCGTGACCGACTAGCTCTTCGGTATATAATCCCTCTTTGGCATAAAGGGAGAGTTTTAAGTTAAGTCTTTTATTTTGCTTAATTTTGTCATAGGGGTCTTTAGGATCTATTTCACCTTCAAGATAATGAATTGTATAGGGGTACATATCTGCATACAGATCCCCCACAGCGAGGCAAACCGCTTTATTTCCCGTTGGGTTATTATAATCATTTTCTTCTTGTATACGGGTTTTATAGTCATTAAAATCACAACTGGTGAGTAAGGGTAACATCAGTAGCGAACCTAATAGCAGTAAGTTGATTGTCAAGTGTTTTTTCATTATAGTTACCTGTTAATTAAGTTTATTTTGTTGCGGTGGTGGTATCGTTTATCAACGATTCGACCCAGTTAATAACTTGATACTGATAAGAGAGCAGATAAGGAAAAACCGCCTTACCGTTGCTGTCGGTTTTGCCTTGTGGCCAATATTGAACTGTGCAAATCACTTCAAACTGACCATTTACTCGACCTAATAGCTGGTTAATTCCAAATAAGCCAACATCAGGTGCTTTAGGCTTAGACGATGTTGTATCGGTATCGGTATTAGTATTGGTTTGGGTGGTGTCTTTGTCTTCTTCATAAGGATCTGTTTTCACCGCAATATCAATGGTGTGTTGCATTTTATACCAAGTTTCTAATGCTTGATTTGGTTTATCAGGGTCAGTTGCCAAATATTTATAAATTTCTACTTCTTCATTCCTGACCATATTTTCATTAACTGGTTTAAAACATTTGGTGTTACATTGAATCGGCTGAACAGTTAATTCCTCACCGCCATGGCTTACCTGCAAAATAGTATCGAATTGTTCACCGCGATGGCGGATGGTGATCTCGCCTTCAAATGCTGCTTTATTCTTAACAAAATCGGGTAACTGCATCACTAAATGTAACTTGTACAGTGGAGCGTTTGGGGTTTTGTTTATGATATCAATCAATTCGCTTTGATCATCTGATCCCCAAACTATGCCATTTATGCCATTGACTTTATAGGGTGGTGCTTTATCTTTATCTTTATCTTTATTTTTTTTACCTTCATCGATCAGTTCACGAATTTGAACTTCGTAATGTGCGGTTCGGCAAAATCCTTTGCGCGAAGCAAGGTAAAAATCCTGTTCGGATAAATAGTTACCCGTATCGCTAATGGGATAAGGCGGATATAAGTCATTGCGAGCAAATTTACCAAAAATTGAGCGGTTGATCCATTTGTCCATTTCGTCCCAGTTACTGCCGTCGTCATAAGTACCAAATAGAAAATTGATCACAAATGGGGCTAAAAACAGCACGATTGTCCACGGGGCGGCAATGCCCAATACCATGCTAAGTCCTGCTGCGACAAACCCAATGGTTGAGTTTATCATAAATCCTACCGCGCCAGGATCACCACGGGTTACGGCATTCATTGAGCGACATAGATCACCAAAACTGTCGATTATGGCAATGGATTTAGCCGCATAGCCTAATACTTTGCCAGCTTTACCAATTTTACCAAGTAAATCGGTAAGTGTTTTGTCACGCTCGCAAAACAGTGCTTTTAGTTTTATACCATCAAGAATGGCATAAGAAGCGGTTAAAGCAATATCAAGATAGGTTCTTAATAATGCTCTTGAAACTTTGTCGATAAACGCTGAATCGGTTAATGTATTCAAATTAGTTTTCAAACCACTAATTTGTAGATATTGATAAGCAAGCGTAAAGACATTCATCGCATTAGATACTGACGTATCATACACCGCAGTTCGCCATTTTTCTTTTGCCTGATATTTAGCCGCGTTTAGCTCTTCATATTTAACCACGTTGGCATCTTTGAATTTATCTACATTAGCATTACCTCGACTAGTGGTCATTGATTGTTCAAACATTGTCCGTTCTGTTTCATTGCTAAATGTCAGTAACATATCTAATTCAACAAATGTATTTTTTGCCTTAGTTATGTCTCGTTTTTTAAGTCTAAATCTTTCTTGCGTTGACGAATAGTTTCCGCGAATACGAGTGCCATCGGAGGTTATTAGATTGCCATTATTACTTTGGGCGTACACAACCTGCGCTGAGCTACCAAGATTATCTAAAAAATGTTGTAGATTTGATACTGGCACTTTTACTTTATATTGTTTATGAGTTGCCGTTGAAAACATATTCATCGCTTTAATCAAGTGAGTATCGACCACTTTGGTTTTAAGGTCATAGGTATTATTATTAGAAAGGCTTTTGGCGATATTACTCATTGATAATTTGATCAGTTCTTCTTTTATATAAGCCCCGACTGTCACATTACCGTTAAGCTTTAAATTCAAGATTTGTTTGATTCTTTTGATATTCTTTTTAGCACCCGACAAAGGATTATTGACTTTGGTGTTTCCTTTTGTTATTCCTTTACCGCGATTAGCTAAAATCTTTTTGACCTCTTGCGTTAACTGCTTGTCAGCTTCGGGAATATTTCCTGATGCAACATTAAACAGTGAATAAGCACCTTTATTGCCCTCGATTAAATAATGATAAATACTGTTTTCATTTTTTATCAGCATTGACCACAGCTTGGCTTGTTTATCTAAATAAAAGTTGCCGACAGAATCATTATCTAAAATAATCAGCAAACTTGATAGCACTAGAATATGCTGGTCAGAGGTATCGGGATCACATTCGGTTAACCAGAAAGGGACGGTGTTTTGCTCACCAAACAACCATAATAGATATGTAAAATAATCTTCTGATACTTGTTCAACATAGGTTGATAAATTTTGGTAAAGGGTTTTATCTAACGCTTTATATTTGACTATTGATTCGTTATTAAGACGTTTTGATTCTTTACCATCCCAGCTTTTATTCCTTTTCCATTCGGCAATTGTGTCTTTAGCATTGGGATATTTGACAACCACGACATCATAACCCTCTATTGTGCGTAATTTTTTCTCTGTTTGATAAATAGCTAAAATGTCTTTTTTTTGCGCAGCTGAAATATTAATAACTTTATAATCACCTAGTGGGGGAACACCATCTACTGGAGATCCACTTAAGCTGATCTCACTGATATATCTAAAATAAAAAAAACGGGCAACTTGATTATAAGGCCATCTAAAAGCGGGTATACCCCGTATTGCTAATTTGTTTTCGATCGCAAATCCAGCATCACCCACCACATCTAATACAAAAATTTTATCCAATAAGCCCTTACCATTATCCCCTTTATAAAGCTCAGTTTTTAGCACTAACTTTGCCTCTTGTTCGGCATATCTTTTTAAATCTTTATTATAATGACCATTTGGTTGATAAAAGGCAAATAAAATACAATCTGATGCATCCTCAATTTGGTTATCAATTTTTAGTATATCTTTATAATTTTCAATACTATTGTATTGGTTGCGTGCATAACTGGTTTCGGGTTTAAAGTAAAGAAAGGGGTGCCCTGATGCCCTGCTTTGTTGTTTAGTAAAATACTCTTCAATGGCTTTTGTTCTTTTACCGACTAAATTGGCCATAATTGCAGGGATTGTATTTCGATATTTTTCAAATAACCATTGTTTTGTTGGTAATGCAAAGTCGAATACTTTAAGATTTTCATACACCTCTGTATACTGCTGGTTATACCGAAGATCTAAAATATTTTCTGCATAAAATGATTTAATAATATCTGGGTCAATATCATCACCAAGCTGTATTGATTCTTCACGAATAATATCTTGGGTGGTTTTACCCAAATTTTTCCTTAGCCTTTTTTGAATCGCTATCGCTTGCTCTTGGCTTCGGCCTGCAAGCCCGTTAATTACTGGTGCTAATAACTGCCTTCGTTGTACCGATAGCTCTTCGGCTAAACCTAAAGTGTCTTCAACCAATATTACGCCAATTTCATCAGTTTGGTAATTTGAATTTGCTCGCGCTTCACCTTGGTAGCCTTTTATCGTCTTTTTAAAATTTTCATTCAGTCCGCCTGCTTCCTTTTTTAACGAGTTAAAATGGCTAGCGGTACAAAAAATATGTTTAAAATAATTAAATATATTTGATGTGCTACTGTCTACGACTTGGTTTAAATCGACTTTTTTAGTATAAAAAACACCTTTGCCTATCGCTTTGTCAATTGGGGTGTTTAATGATGTTGATTTTTTTGTTAATTTATCTCGATAGTTTTTTTGTTGTTTTTCATCAAAATAATCAAGCACCTCTTTATTACTACATTCTATTTCAACCAAATAACGTTTTATGGAAGTACTTTCGGTATCCTCACCATTTGTTTCACTAGCTTTGGGTTGATGCGAAGTTTGTGCCTGATTATCATCGGCTTTACGGATAAAGTCATTAAACGAAAAACTTCTTTGCTTTTCTGAAACAGCCATCTCTGTAGGATTAGTTTTGGTTAAATCAACAACGGTAAAACGTTCATCTCGTTTTTCCTCGTTTTCACGATAATATTCAATGACTTCTTTATCCCAACGATAAGGGCTATAGGCTATCCACGCTTTATCATAAATTTTATTATCTAATGTAATAAATTTCGCTTTAAACTGATGCCCCTCTGTAACGCAAGATGATGGTAGTTCTTTTGGTCTTGATCCTTTGATATCTCTTAGCTCTCTCAACCGAAAAGCACCAGAATGAGTGACTTCAAAAGCTTTTACTTTTAATAAATTGAGATTTGTTCCCTCCCACTCTTTAACTGATTTATTTTTGTGTAGTAAAATATAGACGTACCCTTCTCTTAACGTTCGGTAGGCATATTTAAAATGCTTTAACGCTTCTTTAGGTTCTCGATCGCCTAGCGCTAACATGCCTTGATCCCATGCGATACCTTTAAAATTTTTAGGCACAATACTTTTTCGAACTAAAAAAAGTGGAAAACCCGATCGCTGGCAAGCACCGCATTTACCATTGCTCAATTTCATATTTGCTGCGGCTTCATTAATTAGCTCAGGAGTAATTTCAGGTGGCGCTTGATTTGTTTCAATGCTGTCGCTTTCGAAGTCTGAATTATTGTTCTTGTTGTTTTTGTTATTAGTATCCATTTCATTTTTCCTTATTTTTATTTTTTATTTTTGTTGTTTTTCAATAATGCTTGGAATGTTGAATTGATGACTAGGAATCGCTCTGATAATGTTCCTGGCGACTGCAAAGCAACATCGTCAATGATAGCTCTGATTTTTTCATGTTGTTGTAGATCAGCATACTGCATGGAATAAAATACATAGATCGTTCTGTCTTTAATGTCTGTTAAACCAAGTAAACTCGCAGTATAGTAATGCTCTATTAATGTTATTAAATCATTTTCGCCAACGTTTTCATTAATTTCTTCTTTGATGTCATACCAATTAACATATAGCCTAAATAAATTGTTAGATTCCTTCTGAAAAAAACGTATTTTAGGTGGCAAACTTGACGGGAGTAACTCATTATCTTTATTTGGTTTGATTACTCTTAATTTTTGTTGTATATCAATATAGTAGTAAGTTAAGTTAGTTGGGAAAAACACATTTATCCAATTTGGATCGGTCAGCTGGCTATCTTGTAAAAGTTGCATTCTAAACGGTTCGTAAAAGGGGACAAACCGCATTGAACACATTTCACCCAATATTAAACCTATTTTAGGTAACCATTCTGCAATTTCATCAATCGCTTGTTGTGCTACAAGCCAACCGCAAACATACGGTTTGGTGGTTAAAAAATCTTCGCCAACTTGAACCATTGAGGAAAATAACAGATCTGTATTGACATCTTGGTTAGGGTGACCAATACAGACTAAATGAGGGCAAGACGTTAATTCATGTAATAACTCTGGACGCTTAACCATCTCAATATCTTTTGGCGGTAAAAGTTGTTTTAACTGTTGTGGATAAAGTTCGCTTAATTCACTGGTTACGCCAAGCATATCAATTAATAAATAACGATAGTATTTTTTGTTATCTTCACTATTTAGCTGTTGTTGTAATGTATCCACTATATTGTCTCCGAGCATTGGCTACCTTTCGGTAATTCAACTTCTGGTACTTGGTAATTTGCCGGTCCTAATATACGAAAGCTGGCCGATTTAACCTGAACATCACCCGGGGCAAGCATTTTTATCCCGCCATTTTCAATCACAATAGCCGCCCCACCGCACGTTAATGTGAGCTTTTTATTTGCTGAGATAATGACTTCACTGTCGGTACTGGTAATTTTCATATCCTGTTTTGAACTTAATTGCATTGCATCATTTTGTGCCTGTATGTCAACATTACCTTGCGAGGCAAATATCTTTATGCCCATTTTATTGGCAAATAGGCTTATCATGTTGCCCGCAGTGACCATAAAGCGTTTAAATGCACTGACATCAACCGTGTTTTGTGCTGTCTGGATAATGTTTTCACCTGCGGTGTGTTGAATTGAACTTGGGGTGACATCAGCCAAGCCAGCCGGTGCGTAAGTGAGTATTCCCGGTTGTTTTAGTTCTTTTAAGCTTTGTTCAAATAGCTGTTTTTGAGTTTGTAAATCAGCCAGCTCAGCTTTGGCGGCCTCGGCAAGTTCATTGAGCCGTTTAACCATTTCAGCCGCTTGCGCTAGTTCTTTAACGGCGTTGTCCATTTGTAGCTGTATATGACTTGCTTGGGTTTGTTCTTCACTGGTAATATACAGCCCTTTTCCCGCTCTTATCGCCCCCCATTCGTCGGTGCGCAGTTCAAAGCCTTCACCGCGTTGTCCTTTTTTATTATCAACCAAATGCCCTAAATTAAGTTGGCTTTTGCCGTATTCGGTGGCCAGTTTAATATGCTCTTGCCCGCGTTTATCATCCATGCGCAGTTTGTTATTAGCCGGCGTGCGAATCACATTGCGGTGTTTGTTAATGGTGGTAACATGGTCAGGGTGAGCACTGTCATGCATCGCATGGGCGATATATGGCCTATCAGGATTGCCTTGCATAAAGGCAATGGCTACTTCAGTACCGTCAATTAAGGGAAAGTGAAAACCATAGGTGTTACCCGCATACGGTTTAGCTAAGCGTACCCATAAGCTTTCCGTGCCACTTTTCCATTGTTTCAGGTCAACATTAAATTTAACCCGATAGCGCCCTTGCGGGTCGATATAACCATAGGTGTCATGATTAGGACTGGTGACACGGGCAGGTAAAGTACCACTGACTTGTGGCCAACGTATGGGCGCAGGGCGATAGGGTTTTAAAGCTTGATAGGGAATGGCGGTAAAGGTGAGTTCATAGGCATCAGTGCGGTTACCCTGCCCCTGTACACTTAAAATGATGATACCGTCATTGATATTTGCCAGCGGACTGCCGTTGAGGTTAATCCATTGACCGGGGGCAAGGTTGTAGTGGTTACTCTTACCTTTGAGGATAATTTGCTGGCTAATAGCTTGCTCATGACGAATACGGGCATACCACTGACCGCTTTCAATCTGATTGTCGTGAGTGTTATTGTCATTATCACTATTATCATCGCCACGAGTTTGCGGGTTGTCTTGTCCGTTACTATCTAAACCTTTATAGTGCTCAGCATAACGGTAGTCAGTGCCATAGGTGGTAAGGTCTTTGGGTTGGGTGTTTATTTCGCCCTGTAAATCGGCGAGGGCATCACGGTAGTTATAATCTTGTACCTTGACTGAAGAGACCACCACTTCACTATGTAGGCTGATATCCCACACGCTTTCAACGCCCGTATCAGCCATGCCACTGGGCGGTTTATAGTCAATATCAGCCACCTGCGCATAGCCTTGCTCATAATCACTTAACACCATCACATCACAATGGTGCTCAGCATGCGTTTCAAAGCGAAACCAAATACCGACATCGGCCAATAAGCGCTGAATAAAGGCAAGGTCACTTTCTTGCCACTGAGTGATAAACTCTCGCTCAGGGTAGCTGTCTTTTAGTTCTAAACGGTAATCAATCCCCGTCAAACCATGACTGCGCAGCACTTCTTCAACCACACTGACCACACTTTGATTTTGAAATATGGCATTATGTTGCCCCACAGCCAGCCGTGCTAAGCACGAGGATAACACTACCTGATAATGGGCTTCATCTTTATTGACCGATAACTGACTAAATTCGGTAATCACCCCATGTAAGGTGCGTTTATTCGTCAACGTGGGCAAATCACTTAATGAGCGGATAGCGGAAGTTAATGGTTTATTGATAACCGGATTAAAGGAAAAAGTCGATTTTTGATTAAGGAAAGCATCAGGCGATAAGGTTTTATCAGTACTAGTAAAGGAGATAACATAACGCCAAGGCTGGTTTAACGACTCATCACCCACAACATGCAAAACCGACATCGCCGCGCCCAGCCCGTCAACCGTTAAAGTATAGCGATTATGGCTAACACCCCCTAAGCCCGCCATTAAATCGCTAAACCCGTCACCGAGCTGACCCAGAAGACGATTAAGTTCGTTTGACATGTTGTTCTCCTATTTATTTGTGTATATTTTTTTACTCTGTATGACTAGTTGTTTCTTTTGTTGTTTGTTTTTTATTACTGTTTTTTTCCTCTGTTTTTGATACTTTTGAAGATGTTTTTTTTACTGTTGTTGCCTTTTTAGCTTTTGTTGGCGCTGTTTTACTATTTTTTGTTACCCATTCAAGTACAATGCCATCTGTTTCGCTAAAGTCGAGTTGTAACGTTAGTGATTGATTGTTTTGGCTATTAACCTGCTGTAGTAACAAGTTAGAAACTACTGGTAAGATTTGTTGATTTAAAATACTATCGATATTACGAGCACCTGTATCTGGCAATAAGCAAGCTGAAACTAAGGTATCGTAAAGTTTTTGACCAACATTAAACTCAATTTTGTAATGTTTTTGTAATCGAGATGCAACTTTATTTAATTTCATTTCAACAATTTTGCGCAGTGCAACATCATCTAATGGCTTATAAATGACAGTTTGAAAACGCGCTAATAATGCTGGTTGAAAGTGTTCGCGTATAATAGGGCGCAATAATTCTTGCTGTGTTGCAATATCAGCATTTGGCATTTGATCAAATAATGCCATTAATTCATCGCTGCCTAGGTTAGAAGTCATTAATATTAAAGTATTACGGAAATCAATTTCACGCCCTTCACCATCTCGCATAAAACCACGATCGAATACTTGATAAAATAGATTCAATACATCGCGATGTGCTTTTTCGACTTCATCCAATAATACAACGCTATATGGGCGTTTACGGACGGCTTCAGTCAATATTCCACCCTGACCATAACCCACATATCCAGGTGGTGATCCTTTGAGTTGTGATACAGTATGGGCTTCTTGATACTCTGACATATTAATGGTGATCAAAGATTGTTCGCCACCGAAAAGCGTATCAGCTAAAGCTAAAGCTGTTTCGGTTTTACCAACACCAGAGGGACCGACTAATAAGAATACTCCCATCGGCGCATCTTCTGAGGTTAGCCCCGTTTTTGCAGCACGAATCCGTTTAGCGATGTCAAAAAGCGCGTTATCTTGACCGACAACACGTAAGCGCAAATCATCTTCTAACATAAGCAAATGGCTTTGTTCATCTTTTAATAGACTTTCTAATGGCACTCCGGTCCAATCGGCAATAATTGAAGAAACAATTCGGCTATCAACATCAAGTGACAATAAAGGTAAACTTTTTTGTAGTTCACTTAATTTTTGCTGTGTTGCAATCAGTTGCTTTTGAATTTTTTTATCTTGTTTTAGTGTTAATTTTTGTCGTAACTCAATTAGTGTTTCAACAAGTTTTTTCTCTTTTTCAAATTGTATTTGTTGATTGGTTAATTGTTCTTGTAGTTCGCCTAGTTGTAAATCGATTTCTCCCATACGATCTGTTGATAGCTGTTCTCCTAATACTACATCAGCTTCTATTGCTTCTTGTTCCATTGTCAATGAGGCAATTTTGGCTTCAAGCAACGTGATTGATTCAGGAATTGTATCTAGCCCCATGCGAACCCGAGCTGAAGCAGTATCAAGCAGATCAACGGCTTTATCTGGCAGTTGACGACCACTGATATAACGTCGAGAAAGCGAAACCGCTGTTTTAACAGCTTCATCCAGTATATGTACACCATGGTGTTTTGCGTATCGTAATTTTAAACCACGTAGCATAAGACAGGCTTTCTCGTCATCAGGCTCATCAACTTTAACAATTTGAAAACGACGTTCTAACGCAGCATCTTTTTCAAAATATTGTTTGTATTCAGACCATGTTGTAGCAGCAATTGTACGTAATTCACCCCTAGCTAGCGCCGGTTTTAATAAATTTGCTGCATCAGCTCCACCGGCTGAATTACCTGCACCAATAATGGTGTGTGCCTCATCAATAAAAAGTAATATTGGGTTCGGTGATTGTTGAACAGCCTCAATCACATTTTTTAATCTTTGTTCAAATTCACCTTTTACGCCAGCACCAGCTTGTAGTAAGCCAAGATCAAGCATTAATATGCTAACTTTTTCAAGGTTCTTAGGCACGTTGCCTTCTGCAATACGTAGCGCCAGTCCTTCAACTAATGCCGTTTTACCTACGCCGGGTTCCCCCACTAAGATTGGGTTATTTTTGCGACGACGAGATAAAATATCGATCATTTGTCTTATTTCACTATCGCGACCAAATACAGGATCAATTTTACCTGTTTTCGCTTTTTCGGTAATATCTTCAGTAAATCGACTAAGCGCCGCTTGATAATGTTTTTGTTGTACAGCTTGTTGTTGGTTATTTTTAGTATCAGCTGTTTGCGAATCCTGATTAGTATCAATTTTTGATTGGGATGTGCTATCGATATCATTATTTGAATGATAACTGTATTGATTTACTGGGCTTTCATCTGATGTTTCATTTAATTGAGTGCGCATTTTTTGTAATGACACAACGGATAAGCTAAGCAATTGCCATGCATCTTGTGCTTTTAAGCAATGAGGCATCTCTTGTAACACTTGTAAAATATGTACTGAACGAATAACATCTTCTTGATCTTCAAGTGAAGCCTTTAACCATGCTGATTGCAATACCGCAATCAACGATGACGATAAACTAGGTTTTGTATTAATTGTGTGTGGTAAAATATCTAAATAATTCAACAATCCTTGCCAGACTTTGTCCATATCTAGTTGGTAATGTCTTGCAATAAATGAAATATCCCCTGCGCCTTGTTCTAATAATTTTAATAACCAATGTTCAAGTGTAATTTCTGGATGTGCTCTCGTTTGACATAATTCTGCCGCAGCTTCAAGTGCTCTTGCACAATACGGATTGAGTCGCCTTAATAAAACAGAAGGATCGGCAATCATTACTATTCCTTTCGTTATGTTATTGTTTATAAAAAAATGTTGATTCTGCCGTAATGGCAGAATCAACAAAAACCACATTAGGCTCTACTTTCAACCCAGCTATCTGAGTGAATGATGTTGCCATCTTTATAAGTCCAAGTGATTTTTTCGTAACGTAGTTCAATACGCTCTAAATGATTGTATTGTTCTTTTGTTGGATCTTTAATATTGTGCATTTCAGGTTTAATAGAAACAATTTTTACGTTATCCATTAATGTATTGAAATATTCAATTTCCTGACCTGCATCATTAATTTTGTACCATTTGATTTCAACAGACTTTAAGTTTTGGCCTGTAGTTACAGCTTTGTAAAGATAAGGTGATGAAGCATCAACTTCTTTAACAAATTCAAGTGCTTTATGAACGCGAGTTCCGGTTAATTTACCTGTATTACCATCGGTTGGAATGTAGACTTTGTGATCAAATTCAACCACTTCAACACTTCCTTCACGTCCTACTACAGTTACAGAACCTTTAATTTCTGCACCACCATCGTCTTTTAAAAACATATACGCTGGAACTGCCATTGTTTTTACTCCTTTTTTGATTTTTATTAAACACTCTTAGTTTTCATTTGCCAAAATACAATTTGACATTTGAGGAACTAAGCTAATTTCTACTCGCCGGTTTTGTGCTCGACCTTCCAGAGTGTCGTTACTAACTAGCGGTTTTTTTGCTCCATACCCTTGTATTGCAAAACAGGTTTCAGGGATATCACTGGCTTTTATAATCCAGTCTCGTACTGCTGTTGCACGCTCAAGTGATAATTGAATATTTTTATTTTCATCACCAGTGGAGTCAGTATGCCCTGCAACTAAAATAAGCCACCCTGTTCCGTGGTTAGCATTTATTTGTTTTTTCATTTCAACTAACGCATTGACTAATATTTTGGTTGAATCTGATTTTAAGCTTGATTGGCCACTTTCAAATAATGCTAAACTATCTAGACGAATCACGGACGGTGCTTCTTTCATGATAACTTTTTCTTCTTTAATAATAATTTTTTCTGGCTCTGGTGGTTTAGCAACATAATCACTCATAGAGACATTTAAAGGCTCAAGTAATTGCTGTCCATGATAAAGCCCCATACCTAAACGAACAGGTTCCCCCTGAGCTAAATATTGATTTAACATTGTTCTATCGCCTTTAAGTAACTCAAGTGCTTGTCGCTTTTCTTCATAACTGTCCATCGAAATTAAATGGTAATGCCGAATATCATTTTGTATTTGATCGGAAAGTTTAATATTGTTCCAAAAAGATGCGCCTAAACACCCCATAATAAATATGGATGTGATCGTAATTAATCCACAGGCCATCGTGGCAATAGGCGAAAATGGGTAAGCTATTGGCATAAATTTAATTAAGGAATCGGGCGGACTTACATTATCTTCAATTTTATGGTTATTTGGCAGTAGTAAAGTCGTGATACTTTCCCATTGTTTTTGCATAATATTGTTATTTACAATAGATTGATTTATAGGATAAATCGCTATCCCTGTTGGATTACATTTTGCAATAGGCTGTTTTGGATCAATTAACGTTGATAACACGACTTGTTCAATCCAAGATTGTGCTTCGTTTAGCAATGGTCTTAATCGTAATCGTCTTTCCCGTTCGCTTGAAGGCGTTTTAATATCATTAACCCAATTGTTTAGAGGCGATAAATAACGATCAAGCAGAAATAATTTGTGATCGACTAATTGAAACCAGTAAACAGGTAATGGATTTTGTTCATCATAAATTAAATTATTTAGACCAATATGTGTCGATAAGTAAACAGGCAGTTGATATTTTGCAATGCGACATGTATCTGCCCATGATTGACGAAATGCCTGCAATTTAGCAATGAACAATCCTTGTTTATCCTCAAGTTCAGGCGTTAAAGCAAGAAATATGCCTACCCGCCCTATCATATCTGGCCATTTTGCGATTAATGAATCATAAACAATAGGTAAATGAGAATACTCTTCAACATAGATCCATACCGCTTCGGATGAAACAACAATATTCGATTCTGCTATGGATAGATCCTCAGGAAAAAAGTCTTTTGCTGCACTACCAGTTACCAATAAGATAGGTAATCGATAACGTTGCCTTGCCGGTAATAAATCAAGCTTTTGAGTTAAAAAATCAATATTTGTTGTTGATAAAGCAAGCATTCGCCGATAGCGTTGCATTCGCCATAGCAATCCACCTGCAATAACTAAAACTAAAACCGTACCAATAATTTTCCAACCGACTGCTATTGGTAAAAAAACAAATAGTAACAATAAGCTTAATATAGCAGCATAAATGATTTGAATTCGTTTAGGGTAATCGCTCATAAATTCCCCTTTAACCTACAATTTTTTTAATCAACGTATCAAGTCGATAATCTAATAAAAAGTAAAGAACAATAACCAACAAAACGGATAACGCAGTACAAGATAACAGCATCGTTTTGCGCCCTAAATAACGATAAGTTTTGGTTTGTTCAATAATAGGATGAGATTGTTCTGGCTCGTACTCTCGTACAGCTTCACGTAGGGCTAAAACCAAGTGTTCCCTTTCCATTTGAGGTTTATCAAGATAGCACCCTTGAAAGCCAAGCCCAAGCACTCTGTCAAAGCAACTTAATACTAATGGATCTTTTTTATCTGCTTTTAAGCGTCCGCGAATTTTTTCAAATAAATCATAACCAGCATTATGTGTATTAAAAAAAATGACTTGTAATGGTGCGCCTAACCACTCATCATAATTTTGTTTTTCGGGGTTATCACGATGGCAAAGTAATACTGTTTCATCTAATAATGCACATAGGGCATAACTTATATCATCAATCACATCTTGACTATATTGTGCCTTATATAACGTCTCACGAACGGTCGTCACTTGCTGTTTACAAAGTTCATATAATTTATGTCCTGATGGAATATCCGCTTTCGCTTTTAATTGGACAACAACTAATATTGAATCCCGTAATAATTCATCAATGACTATTGTTTGTGGTTCTATACTCATAATCTTGACCTTATGATCGCAAAACTGCGAAAAGTTCTAGTGAAATATCTGGCATTGCTCTTGGTACATAAAACTCACAACATCGAGTTTGCAACATATTTTTTGCAGCACTATGCGATAGATCCAGTGCAAAATATTGATTTTCTAAACGCATAGGTATTGCTGCTGGAACATGGCTAAGCGCTTTTATTGGTATACCCGATAATGCTGAATGTATAATTTGCCTTACATCATCTGGTGCACCGGCTTTACATAATATTGGAAACTGAGACTGTAATTGATGTCCGGGCATACTTGAACGTACAGAGAGATAAAAATCAGCATCTTCAACAAGACGAGAATCGTTTAAGCGACCTGTCCATAATGTATCTTTATTATGTACTAAATCAATTTTAATCACTCGAGATGGTAAGCTTTCTTCTAACAAATTACGCACTAATCCAAATAATGGTGGAAACACTTCATTAAGGTTGGTGTGTTGATAAGCTGGAATTTTATCGACATCATTTGCTAATGAAAACGTTAACAATGCACCTGTTAATGCCGTTAAGGTTTGGTAAAGGTTTTCTGGGTGAATAGTTGGATTATCACGTAAAAATTTGAGTTGAGGCTCAAATGTGTTTAGTGCATTTAAAAGCCAAAACAGGGATACATCAGCTATTGCAAATTCAGCCATTTGTTCGTTACGTTCATGTCTCATGCCCATTAAACGTTGACGTTTAGCTTGTATTTGGATACATAATAATTCTAACTCTTTTATTAATGTTCCACTTTGAGTGAATAAATTAATTAGTGGAGGAAGATATTCAAAATCAAGTACAAAACGACCATTTAGATCACGCTTAAGGCATGCAATTGGACATGTTAAATAATCACTATGATCTTCAAAATCAAATAAAAAAGTTAACGCATAACGCTCAACAGCAATTGTTTCAGCATTTTGTCCAAATAGATCTACCACTTCCATCCATTCTTGTCGATAGCGAAGCGGTCTTTCAAGTTGTTGATTGTCTTGTAGACAGTTACCTCCATTAGCTTGTAGCAATGGTATCCCAATAAATACAATGACTTCTTCACGCTCAGGTGGAACATCTGTATTTAGTGTTCTAGCTTCCGGTAATTTATCGGCCGTATCAGTATTAATTAGCACGCCATCACGAAATCGAATACTAATAGATTCTGCCTGCAAGCGATCGATTGTCAGCGCTTGCGTATCTATGACTAATTTTTCAACACCCCATGGGTTAGCTACTGCCATAGCAGCTAACTTTTGAGAGGAAAACTGTTGCCATAACGCCTGTTGCTGAAATTGTTGAGGTGTCAAAAAGACACCTTCATTCCATAAAGGACGAAAAATTTTCATGAATCCTACCACCCAGATTTTTTGATATTAAGCTTTAGCTTTTGGCATTTGTGATACCATCGATAAATTAATATCCATTCCTTCAACCTGGAAATGTGGGATTAAAAATGTTTTAACACGGAAGAATCCTGGGTTATCCTCAATATCTTCAACAATAACTTTTGCTTCTCGTAATGGATGAGATGCTTGAACTTCGTCACTAGGATCAGTCATTTCAGTCACAAGATTGCTAATCCATTTATTTAACTCAAGTTCAAGAACTCGACGATCTTTTGTTGTTCCAATATTTTCTCGCTGAATTACTTTTAAATAATGAGCAATACGTGATAATAAGAAGATATATGGTAAGCGTGCATTAATACGGCTATTTGCTGTTGCTTCTTTTGTATCATATAGCGCCGGTTTTTGTGCCGAATTTGCAGAGAAGAAACAAGCATAATCTCTATTTTTATAGAAAGACAGCGGTATAAAACCTAAATTAGCAAATTCAAATTCACGTGTTTCTGGGATAAGAACTTCAGTTGGGATCTTAACTTGGTTGCCTGTACCTAAATCGTAAAGATGGATAGGTAAATCTTCGACAAGGCCTCCAGCTTGTGGACCTCGAATTTGTACACACCAACCATTACGAATAAAACTTTGTACCATGTTAGCTGCAAAAGCATACGAAGCGTTAGCCCATAAATAACGACTATGTTCAATGCCTTTAACATCTTCAATATAGTTAAAACTACGGACAGGTACTGTATCAGGACCATAAGGTAAACGAGCTAATACTCTTGGTAAAGTTAAGCCAACATAACGTGAATCATCCGTTTCTCGGAAACTGTTCCATTTTGTATATTCAGCTCGATCAAAATAATTTGCAATATCTTTAATTGCAGCAACTTCTTCCATGGTTTCTTTGCCAAAGAATTTTGGACCGACAGAACCAACAAATGGCATATGAGCTGCAGCCGCAACTTTTGAAATATTGCGTAATAAAGCTATATCTTGTGGACCACGATCAAATTCATAATTCGAGATAGTTACACCTATTGGTTCTCCACCCGGTGTATCATATTCTTGAATATAAGTATGACGATAAAAACCTGTTTGGATGATTTCTGGTGCATCTTCAAAATCTTGGCGAAGATCTTCTTTTGAAGCATCTAATAATTCAATTTTTACGTTACGTCGAAAATCAGTACGATCTACTAAAAATTTTAAACCACGCCATGTCGCCTCAATTTCTTGGAAAGTTTCATTATGCATAATCGCATCTAATTGTCGGCTTAGTTTTTGGTCGATTTGGCTAATATGGTAATCCAATAAATGTTTGTCTAGTTTTTCAACTTTTTGAGATGAGCTTTGAATCAATTTAAGTAAAATGTCAACAGCCATGGTGACACGTTCATCTTGTGAGGACTCAAATAATACATCATTATCTTCGTATTTATCGATCTCACCAGCTTTTTGGATTGGATTTAAATTTATTTTATTAAATAAAGATTGGTAAACACTACCATTATCTTCTAAAACGGTTTGGCTAACACTTTTTTGTTCTGTTTTTTCGTTCATTGCTTTTTTCCTTATTGTTCATCAATAACGATATAATTTATTTCGAAAGTAACTGAGATAATTTATTAAAAAACACTTATTTTGTGTTTTTAGATACAATTGATTCTAATTCTGCACGAAGCTCATCAGATAATTGTTCATCTTTAACAATTTTCTCTAGTTCGTAACGAAATGTAGCGTTGTCTAGTAAGTTAGATTTCAAATCTCTTAATAAATTACGCATAGCAAGCAAAGAACGAAGCTGAGGAATGTTTCTTGCAACTTGTTCAGGTTTAAAATCATTCATTGATTCAAATGCAAGTTCTACACTAATATCGCTACCATCATCAGCAAGAGTATTTGGTACACTGATTTTGGCAGAAGGTCTAAATTCTTTTAATACTGCATCAAAATTATTTTTATTAATAGATACTTTCTCTTTTTCTGAAAGTGGGCGTTTGTCTTTACCTCGACCATAATCACCAATAGATAAAATTTTTAAAGGTAACTCAACTTTCTTTTGGGCCCCACCAGTATGAAGATCTAGTTGAATATTAACACGAGCAGGAGGTACTTCGTTTTGATAGCTATTTGACATATTTGATTCCTTATGAAACACGAATAAATTGATAATTTCTTAAATAATATAAATAGATAATCTTTATGATATAATAAATTACGCTATTTTTCTACAATTATTAATAAAATTCCAAATATTATTAATGTTTTATAAATAAAAACTTACATATCTTGATCATTAAGATAGTGTAAAAAATTGATAAATAATGAATTATTTTTATTCACATTATAAATATTACCATATATCTTATTTTTGTACTTAACCAGAGTTTTATTTATACTGATCATAAAACATGCAATTAGATATGATATAAAATATTTCCCCAAAATGCCGTTCCAAGCGTAACACATGTAATGGCTTATACTGCGATTTTTAGCAGTAATTGTTATTCATATAATTTGTAGGAATTACTGTTTATACAATAAACCAAGCATCTGATGTTTTTTAGCTAACACTATCGCTTTCTATTCGCATTACACTCGGAATTATTGCATAATACACAGCGTATAAATTACCGAAATTAAGTTAGGAATAATTATGGAACTTCTTTGTCCAGCAGGATCTTTACCGTCACTAAAAGTGGCCATTGATAACGGTGCTGATGCTGTTTATATTGGTTTGAAAGATGACACCAATGCCCGTCATTTTGCTGGTTTAAATTTTAATGAAAAGCGATTGTTAGAAGCTTCAGATTATGTACATAAACGCGGTAAAAAGTTACATATTGCCATTAATACTTTTGCTCATCCTGAAAATTTTCAGCGTTGGCAACACGCTGTTGATACAGCAGCCAATATTGGCGCCGATGCGTTAATTATTGCTGATCTTGCCATGCTTGATTATGCGGCTGAAAAGTACCCTGATCTTGAACGCCATGTTTCTGTGCAAGCGTCTTCAACCAATGAAGAATCAATTAAGTTTTACTATAACAATTTTCAGGTACATCGTATTGTGTTACCACGTGTACTTTCGATGCATCAAGTCAAACAGTTATCACAAGTTTCCCCTGTTCCGCTTGAAGTATTTGCTTTCGGTAGCCTGTGTATTATGGCGGAAGGGCGCTGTTATTTATCATCCTATTTAACCGGTGAATCACCCAATACCGTTGGAGCTTGTTCGCCTGCTAAATTTGTTCGCTGGGAAGATACCGGAAAAGGGCTTGAGTCACGACTCAATAATGTGTTAATTGATTGCCATAAAAAAGGCGAAAATGCGGGTTACCCAACGCTATGCAAAGGGCGTTATTTTGTTGGCGATAAGCTTTATCATCCAATCGAGGAGCCAACCAGCTTAAATACTATTGAGTTATTACCTGAACTATTTGCTGCTAATATTGCCTCGGTTAAAATTGAGGGGCGTCAGCGTAGCCCTGCTTATGTTGAACAAGTGACCAAAGTATGGCGACAAGCCATCGATCGCTATAAAGCCAATCCGCAATCATTCCAAACAGAAAAAAGCTGGATGGATACGCTTGGCTCTGTTTCAGAGGGAACACAGACAACATTAGGCGCTTATCACCGTAAATGGCAATAACTTAATTTGCTTATTAAAACAAATAATTAAAAAATATACATTTTAAATGTAATATTTCGCTTTTTATATCTTCTGTTTTTATTGTAAATAAATACTGGCGATAAGGTATTATGTTTAATAATTTAATTCATCTAATATAAACAATATTGTGAGCAAAACTATGAAATACGCATTAGGACCATTACTTTATTATTGGCCTAAAACCACAACAGAAGCGTTTTATCATGCTGCCAAAGAGAGTGCAGCAGATGTTATTTATATGGGCGAAACGGTGTGTACCAAACGCCGTGAAATGAAAGTTGTCAATTGGCTTGAACTGGCGAAAGAAATTGCTAAATCGGGTAAACAAGTGGTACTTTCAACCCTAGCGTTACTTGAAGCACCATCAGAATTAAATGATTTACGACAATTAGTCAATAACGGCGATTTTTTAGTCGAAGCAAATGATTTAGCTGCTATTAATATTGCGCAAGAGCATAAATTACCATTTGTTGCAGGCCCTGCTATTAACTGTTATAACGCATTAACTTTAAAATTATTACAAAAACAAGGGATGGTGCGTTGGTGTATGCCGGTTGAACTTTCTCGTGATTGGTTAACCAATGTACTTAATCAGTTTGAAAATTTAAATATTAAGCGAAATTTTGAAGTTGAAGTCTTTAGCTACGGTTACTTACCTTTAGCTTATTCAGCGCGTTGTTTTACCGCTAGATCAGAAGACAAGCCTAAAGATAAATGTGAAACATGTTGCATTAACTATCCCGTTGGGCGTGAAGTGTTCTCGCAAGAACAGCAAAAAGTATTTGTGCTAAACGGTATTCAGACTCAAAGTGGTTATTGTTATAACTTAGGCAATAATCTCAAAGAGATGAAAGGATTAGTGGATATTGTTAGAATTTCTCCACTTGGTCTTGAAACACTTGATATTGTCAAGCAGTTCAAAGCCAACGAAGATGGATTAAACCCACTACAAATTGAACATAAACGAGATTGTAATGGTTACTGGAATGGTATTGCCGGACTTGAACTTACCCAATAAGCATTTTGTACCTGAGCAATTTAGGGCGAATTTTCCTGCGCTTAATAGTGAAAGCGTATATCTTGATTCGGCAGCAACCGCACTTAAACCACAAGTGATGATTGATGCAACATTTGCGTATTATGCACAAAATACAGCAACCGCAAAGCGTAGTTTGTATCAAGATGCTTTGCAAGTCACAACAACAATTGATAGGGCAAGGCAAAATGTTGCTGATTTAATTCATGCTAATAGCAGCTCTGAAATTATCTGGACACGAGGAGCAACCGAATCAATTAATTTAATCGCACAAAGCTATGCTCGCCCGTTGCTACAACCTGATGATGAAATTATTGTGAGTGAATTAGAGCATCATAGCAATTTATTACCTTGGCTAATTGTTGCAACACAAACGGGGGCTAAAGTTATAAAATGGTCATCGGATATTGATGAATTATTATCTCTAATATCAGTAAAGACTAAAATCGTTGCAATAACCCAAATGTCAAACGTCACTGGATTTTGCCCTGATTTAGCAACAATTAGCCACATTGTTCATCAACATAATGCGGTTTTAGTTGTTGATGGTGCTCAAGGCATTGTTCATCATGCGCTTAATGCCCAGCAATTAAATATCGATTTTTATGCTTTTTCAGCCCATAAATTGTATGGACCAACTGGTCTTGGTGTTTTATATAGTAAAAAGGCCTTACTTGAACAAATGTCGGTTTGGCATGGTGGCGGAAAAATGCTAAAAAGCGCTTCATTTGATGATTTTATTCAAGAAGATCTTCCCTATAAATTTGAAGCAGGCACGCCCAATATTGCTGGGATTCTTGGCTTTAACGCAACACTTGAATGGTTAAAAAGTTGGGATAATAAGCAAGCAGAGAACTACACAAAGCAACTCGCTGACTACGCAAAATCACAACTAAACCAATTTGCGGATATTCAATTTTATAGTGTGGATAGTAGCCCGATTATTACGTTTAATATCAATGATATTCATCATAATGATATTGCTATCTTATTAAGTGAACAAAATATTGCGATCCGCACTGGTGAGCTTTGTGCCCAGCCTTTGATAAATAAATTAGGGTGCCACGGCGCGGTTCGTGTTTCATTGATGCCATATAATAATCAGCAAGATGTGGATAAATTTATTTCAGAGTTGCAAAATGCAATTGAAATATTAGTGTAATTTTATACTAAAACGTATAGTTTCCTGAAACTTTTTTACAAACAGTTAACCGTAAATAGGTCAATATTATGCTATCACAGCAAAGCTTAACCGAATTATTTGCAAAGCAACGTACTTGGCAAGATCGCTATCGACAGTTAGTGATATTAGCCAAGCAATTGCCTGATTTTCCTGAACAGCTAAAGATAGCGCAAAATCAAATCAATGGCTGCGAAAATCGAGTTTGGCTTAGTTATCACAAGCAGGCCGATAATACTTATATTTTTAGCGGCGATAGCGAAGGGCGAATTGTGAAAGGGTTATTAGCCATTTTAATCATCATTGCCAATCACAAAACAGCACAAGAAATTGCAGCTATCGATTTTCAATCCCTATTAAGTCAGTTAAAAATTTCCGATGAGCTAAGCCAATCACGTTTGCAAGGGCTTGCTAAATTAATTGAGCGCATA
The DNA here is from genome assembly GCF_013345045.1 of Gilliamella sp. ESL0250. Classification (NCBI taxonomy): domain Bacteria; kingdom Pseudomonadati; phylum Pseudomonadota; class Gammaproteobacteria; order Orbales; family Orbaceae; genus Gilliamella; species Gilliamella sp. ESL0250. The sequence continues at coordinate 50,271 of NZ_JAAEDV010000005.1, forward strand.
AAATCAATCAGATAAGTTTTGATAATCTTTATTTAACATGATGTGTGAGTTAATTTATAACCCTGAAGAGTAACAGAAGGGAATCAAACAGTAAAAAAATTGAATCCAAATTAAGCTTTAGAATTAACCAAAAAATTAGATGACATACCGCACCCCTGAAAATTTAAAAATATTGCGATGATAATTACCATCGCACCAAGCCACATTATTTGAGAATTTATAATATAATGTCATCAAACATAAATAGGGAGATGACTAACAGTTAAATTTTTATTTATCGATAATTATTTCACTGGTAAATACTGCGCCATTATTCGACAATGTCCTACTCCTGACCAAGAAGCATAAGAGCCAATAACATAAAAGTTCTGTTTAGCTCTTGATGCCGCAACGTTAATAATATTAGGTGTACCAGCCGCCCATAGACGCGCTCCATTATGTTTATTTTCTGGAGCTCCAAGCACTAATATCACGCTATCTGCTTCCCGCCCTTGAACTGTATGAATAGTTCCGATTCGGTCAATGATCCATTGATTTAAATTAATATTAAGTTTTTCAAAAAGGTCTTTTTCTTTTCTTAAACAGTTTCTTAATTCGTTAGCCACTATCTTGAATGGCGTAATAATAAATAAATCGGGCTCGGTAATGCCTTGATGGGCAATTTTATTTAAAAGCTCAATCACTATTTTTCCCTCATCAGGACACCATTTTGTATCCGCTTGACCATTTAAATCAAACCAACAAGAAGAACCCAATATATTACCAATCACGCCTGGTTGATGGTGCCCTGCTGCATAAACCATTTGCCCATCATAAGCAATATGATTAGAAATGCTAAACATTGGCTCACAACAGCGTCGATGCACTAATAATGGGATCCCGACATTACGTCCTCCTGTATCATTCCTAAAAGAAGATTGGTAACTAGAAGCTCTATCAGCTAGTGTTTGAACAGAAGCATCAGGTGCGCTCCAAAGTGTTTTATTTACGTTAAAAAATCGACATATCTCTTCGTTTAAACGTAATGGAATAGAAGTAACGGGCGGAATTTGTAATGGATCACCAACAACAATGGTTCTTTTGGCACGAGCTATAGCACCCACGGCAGCTTGGGGTAATGCTTGTCCTGCTTCATCAATTAATAACCAGCCAATTGAATCTTGATTTAGATCTCCCATCATACGTTCAAAAGAAGCAAATGTTGTTGATATAACAGGCACGGCAAGAAACAGCGTTGACCATAAATCAGATAAAAATTGTTTTTTGTCTTGTTCTTTTAGCGCACCAGGCATCATAAAAATACTTAAATTATGTAGGATTTTTTGAGCACTAGCATTTATAAAGGCTTTGTGAAGATCCATAGCTAGCATGAACAGTCGCTCTCGTTTTTTATGTAATTCATTTGGTAACCAAGGGGAATTTAGATTATAAAGCTGATGATCAGCAAAAAAAGTTTTATCCTCAATAAGACGATTACCGAGTTTAGTGCGATAAGAATCAATATATTGGTTCAATCGCGCTAGCTCATTTTGTTGTTTAATTTGGGATTGTTGTATATTCGATTGTTTTTGTTCTAATTTTTGTTTTTCAGATAAAAGTTGTTCTACAACAGCTTGCGCATTTAGAAAAAGTTTTTTTCTAGAGTATGATGATTGTTGTAATTCTTTATGTTTATGTAACCATTGCATCCAAGCCTGAGTACGAAATAAACGAGCAAACAATCCCGGCTTTTTTTTCTTACTTAGGTTCTCAATATGTTGGGATTTCTCATACAATGCTTCATAAGACTGATATTCTGCTTGTTGCTGCGCTAATTGTAAATCTAGTTCTTGTTTCTTTTGTTGATAATTTTGTTGAACAGTATATTGTTCAGTAACTTTCTGACTAATTTTTTGCTTATTTAAACAAGCTTGTCGTAGTTGTTCTAATGTCTTTAATGCAGCTTCAATTTCTGATTTAAGTTTCAAGAATTCATTTTTTTTTGCTTGCCATAAGCTTACGGCTTGTTGAAGTGTTGTCGCTGGTCGCTCTATTGAAACAATTTCTGGTATTTTACGGGCAATAACGTTGCCTTGCTCATCTGTAATCTCTTTTGTAACATCATCACCTTTAGCAGCTTTTAAATAAATGCGAAAACCATACTCTTCATTCCACCAAAATGTTTTTTGAAAAATTGTCCGATTTTTGCTATTGCCAAGCACAGCAGCCATCATGCCCCAAGTTTCATTCAATGGTAAATTTGAATTGTCGGTTTGCTTATTATCATCAATCGATAAATTATAAACATGATTACTTATTGCACTAAAATAGTTAAATTCATCAACCGAATAACCAATAGCTTTACTTGCTGGTAACTCTTTACTGATGTTTTCGACTGCTTTATTATTACTTGAAGCCACAACTATTTCATGCCCTTTTAAGCAAGTATCTAGTTGATAAAGCTGATAAAATCCTTTTCCTGCGGGAATTTTACCTCCGACAGGTATAAAAGCTTTCTCGGGTTCATCAAAAGCACACATTGCCAGAGCACGATCAACAACAGCCGAAGCCACAATGTCCCTTAGCAATGTCGTTTTACCCGTTCCAGGAGGGCCATTTACAGCAATAATGCCACCATTATCCCTCAATTCCATTCTTGTTAAATTAACAGCCGCTTGTTGTAAAGTGACCAACGGATGTCCACCTGGCGAAGGCCAACGGGATAAACTTATATTCTTTGGAGCCAAAACTTTTTCTAAAAGAACGTGATTAGTCAACAAATCATTCACATTTTTTATTTCTGTTATACCCAAATAGGCTTTAATTCCTTTATTAACTGTTTTGTTTTCTACTTGTTGAGCGATTTTAAGCAGATCATTAAAATAGAATGAATTTAATAGTGGTAGTTCTGGCGGCGTTTTCGCTTTGAAATGGTGGTACGTACGAATAATATACTCAGGTGGCTGAACAAGATGATCTGGTAGTTCAAACTGATTAACCAACCAATAAAAAGCATTAATGATCATTGTTTTATTTAATGGTATCAGTTGACCTTGCTCATTGGTTTTACGTAATAATTTTTGAAGATGCGCCAGAATGGTGCGTTCAATGTTTATCCATTGATTAAGTCCATTTAATTGTTTATTTAACGTTAAAGGTAAAGCCCAAGCAAAACTAGAAATTGCAATACCGTTTTCTTCTAATAAAACACCATTATTATCGACCAGTAATGAACCGATAACAGCGTGTTCTGTAGTTCTTTGGTTTAGTTCTTCATCTCGACCAAATACTTTAATAAGATCTTTGATTGCTTCTGACATAGAAATTGAACCTAAGCACACCTGATAATAGATCTTATAATTAGGTCTGCTTTTTTGCTGCTGTAACCACGGCAAACCCGTATGAGTTGTATTGATAATATTATTACGATCACCATTAGCTAAATCTTCTGGTTTTTTGTAAGTTTGAGGCGCCAAAGCTTCTAACGCACTCCAACTTGAGAGAATCGATAATGGATCGTTGTTTTTATCTATTCTAAGACTATTCACTTGTTCGTTTATTCTTTTTATTTCTGGTAATTGAGAGTAAGTCTGAACTTTATGCATACACTCCGATATGTGGCTAGATTGCTCGACCGTTTGAGTCGCATGTTGATGATGATTTACATCCACGTCTTTTGAAATAATCTTATTGTCGTTTACTTTTTCTACCTGTACACAACGCTGAAATTGTGAATCTTTTTCTATTGCTTGTTTGTTGTTTATTATCTTCTCACTAAAATGTTGACTATCAGAATTCTGATTGTTCACTTTTTCTTTTAACGATACAATATTTTTATTTTTTGAAAGATAATTACTTGTTTTTTCTAATAAAATCATAGCCTTCTTGGTTGAACGGCATTCCAATTCCATCACAATCAGATTTAAGATTTCAAGATTATTATTATTTTCTTCGGCAAGATTTTGTAATTGTTCAATGTTATATCTAAAATAGGGTCTGTTATTTTGACGTATCATAATACTATTTAATCCTTATTTTTGCGTCAACAAAGGTACAACTAAGCTAGCGTTTTATGGCATATAACCTAAATATGCTTTTATTTTCAGCATACCACATCATAAATTGTTTATTTAGGTAATACAATTTTTTCATATTGTTGTTATCAATACTGTACGTTGCTCCATTTTTGAACGACTTAGTTTACCATCTAACTGTATCCTGTTAAATTAAACCTACCAAAAAATAGTTTTATATATCAAATGATAGATTCCTGAAAGTTTTTTACAAAATAGTCAACCATAAATAGGTCAATATTATGCTATCACAGCAAAATTTAACCGAGTTATTTGCAAAGCAACGTACTTGGCAAGATCGCTATCGACAGTTAGTGATATTAGCCAAGCAATTGCCTGATTTTCCTGACAAGCAAAAAACAGAGCAGAACCAAGTCAATGGCTGCGAAAATCGAGTTTGGCTTAGTTATCACAAGCAGGCCGATAATACTTATATTTTTAGTGGCGATAGCGAAGGGCGAATTGTGAAAGGGTTATTAGCCATTTTAATCATCATTGCTAATCACAAAACAGCACAAGAAATTGCAGCTATCGATTTTCAATCCCTATTAAGTCAGTTAAAAATTTCCGATGAGCTAAGCCAATCACGTTTGCAAGGGCTTGCTAAATTAATTGAGCGCATAAAATCGGTTGCATAAAAAAGGGGACTAATGCGCCCCCTGTCTTTTATATAGTTTCCGTTAATTTTCAGTATAAGTGTAAAGTGTGATGACTTTTTTTACACCACTGACTTTACTTGCAATTTCAGCTGCTGCTTTGCCTTCTTCTGGTGTAACAATTCCAATTAAAAATACTTCACTGTTTTCGGTTACCACTTTAATTTTGCGAGCTTTAGTTTTGGCATCTAAAACTAACCGAGATTTAACTTGAGTAGTTATCCAAGTATCATTAGTAATTGTCACTGCCCCAACGGGTTCCCCAATACGAATTTGGTTATAGACTTTTTTTACCCCTTCAACTTGATAAGCAAGCTTTTCTGCTTGTTCAACTTGTTCACTATTGGCTTGTCCAACTAAAAGGATATTACCACCATAAGCACTCGAAACGATACGCGAGCCAATAAACAAAGGTCCATGGTCTTTAATTTTTATACCCATGCGTGAACTGAGCGTTGTATCATCAACTTGGGTGCCAGTGGTACGAGGATCTGTAGCAACTTTTGCTGTTGCACCTGCACCAACGCCAATAACTGCAGCAACGCAACCTTGTAATGTTAATGTACAAAATATTAACATTATCATTAAGGTAATTTTTTTCATTATCACTCCTTATGACTTATTACTTAGTAATAATCAAATTCCAATAAATTTACCATTATTATGCCTTGTAGATATTGATTTGCAAAATGATTTTATGATTTATGCAGGCTTATAATGGTATTTATATTTCATTATAACTTAGCCACACCATAAATTCCCGCCTTGAATTTCAATTTTTATTTTGGTGTAAAATCTGCTATCTTTTGATAAAAAATAAATCAGATGATTGGAATAAAAATATGAATCAAGATGTTATTGATTGGTTATATGGCTTGTCTGCGCCAATGGTTGCCTTAAGCAAGAATAATGGTGCAAGTTATACTTCACCGTTCTTTTATCCCGATCGGGATTTTATGGATATGAGTGAAAGTTGGAGAATTGATTCTCGCCAGACATTACTAAACTGTGTCTTTGATATGGTTGATGATGGGCATGCACCTTTATTATCTCAATATTATTCAATCTATTCTCGATTTTCTGAATCAGACTGGCATGATTATTGCCAAGCACAAGATGATTATCAAAAAATATTACTAGAGTTTGTTGAACAAACTTTTTGCGTATGTGGCTATGGCGGCATTCGTAGTTGGGATTATGCACGTATGGGATATGTGCTACGCAATGGCACGACCAATAAATATATTACCGAAGAAGAAGCGCTATGGATTTTTTCAAGAATTGCTGTTCGTTCTCAATATTTTTATGAATCTTGGCATAACTACTTTGCGGGTTGGTCGGTTGGTTTTCAATTTTGGGAATCACTCAACAATAAAGAAGATCTTGAAGTATTACGCTGTGAATTAACCCGAGCATCACAAACAAATACCATGAAAATATTAATTACCGACAAGGATTCTCCTTGCAATCGCCTGCCTTGGTATATTGAGATTGACGAACTAGAAAAGCCTGAATCACTAACGGAGTATGATTGGTCATGAATACAAATTTTTGGCAATTGCTGGGCATAGATCAAACAAAAGATACAACTGTTATTCGTCAAGCCTATCGTGCAAAATTACCCTCATATCATCCTGAAACGGATCCTGACGGGTTTAAAGCATTGCGCGAAGCTTACGAATCGGCAATGAATTATGCAAATTTGCCCGAAACAGCCGTTGACGAAACTGCACAGAAATCAGAAGAAAAAGAAGCGCCATCATTAACAGAAGAACAAATTAAAGCGAATGAAATTTGCGATGCTTATCAAGCCCTATTAGAAGATCCACAGCGTTGCTATAACATTGATGAATGGCAAAAATTTATCGGCTCATTCTATGACTATCCCATGACAGTTATTGATTCGGTAAAATGGCGGCTATTAGAGTTAAGTTACGAAACAACAAATATATCCGAATCATGTGTCAAAATTTTAGCCGATAATTTGCGCTGGCGTCAGCAATTGATGACACAATTCACTGATGAATTTGAAAAATATGATAATTATTTAAATCACATTGATCGTGGCGATGTCTTTGATTACACATGCTTACCGACAACAAATAAAATACTACAAAATACAACTATCGATTATATATATTATACCAAATGGTTATTTTGGGAACGTAGATCTGAAGATGTTTATGCATTTTTATGTCAAGATACAGTTATTTACCTTCCTGATGATAAAAAATTTATGCTCGAATTTGCTCATTGGCACAGTGCTGCGAGCCTAAAAAATCAATCTATTTTGGATTACGCTTTAAAATGCATTGCCGAAGACGATCAAGACGAAAATATTATTATCGAGTGGAAATATATTGCTGCCATCCAATATACTTTGCTTGAAGATAAACAAAATGCCTTACAGGCTTGGTTAGAATTGTATTATTCAGGTCATTATCAACAAAAAGCAGAAAGCTGGATAGCAGGTTGGTGTGTTTATTTTGAAAAAAATTACTTCCCATTATTAGTTATGGCACTGAATAATAGTTATTGTGTCGCGGTCGATAAAACAAAAAATTATTTGCATACTATTCCGCAAATTACTGCAACCACAACGGCACGATTAGCTGGGTTAGAAGATATCAATGAATATTCAAAAGAAATCGTCGACTTTGTTAATTGGGCTTTGAGTACAAACTGGAATTATAAACAAGTCTTATCAATATTGTTACGTGATGATGGTAATAATCGATTATATCGTTTATATCGACATGCCATTATGTTGCGCCATGGTAACGAAAGATTATTACAAGAAATTTTAGATGAGCAAAGTGATGATCCATTTGAACAATTTATTTTGCAACATTTGCAACGCCAAGCACAACAACATCTTGCATGGCTTACAGAACTTTCGCCAGTACAAGAATTTAAAGCATGGTTATTTGATAATAATGAAAATGCTCAACTTCCAACCCAATTCGATCCCGACGAAGATGGCAAGCAAGTTTTATATGGTCGTTTATGGTTAGATAGATTCGAAGATATCCCTGATATTGCTCAATCACACTTATATCAAAGCTTTCATTATTCAAATATGGAGATGTTTGATTGGATTACGTTTTTAAAATTTAATAATTATTATCAACTACCAAAATCTCCAGATCCTTCAGTTATTGCTAATAAGAAAGAAGCTTATTGGCAATGGTATCGTCGTTACTTATTAGTAGTCGCAATTGCTTGTGAACCAATAAAAACTGCGAATTATCTTCAACAAGAAAATAATACCTTTGTTCTCGAGGAGGATGACCCATTTAAACCGTTAATAGAGATATTTAAGTATGGAAATTGGAAAAATGAAACAGAGTTATATAATCTGATTAATAATGATGGCAGACTAATTAATTGTGTTTTAAACAATTATCAAAATTCGATTGAATGGTTTATTGATGCGCCTCACCTTATTGATTTTGACGATATTGGGCAAAAACTAGAGTACGCATGGGCACAAAAACTGGCGAATAGAAATCCAATTTATTTAATGTTGTTATACATAATTGTATTCAATAAACCTGAGCAAAAAGCCAAATTAAGTCAGGTATTGCACAACATTATTGGCAATGATAAAAAGTTAATAAAAATATCAAAAAATCTACAAAAGAATTGGGTTGCGCCATCTTCTGTTGGCAAAATAAAATGCAATCACATCCAAACCGATCAAATAATGATCTTTGCTGAGCGTTTGTCTAACTATTACGGTATACTTGATAAAAGTGAACTCGAAATATTAGACAAGTTTAAAAATAACAGTGACTATGATTTAATCTTGCGGCTTTGTGCAGCATTACTTATAGCAAAAAATACCGAAAATCAAAAAAAACTGGACTCACAGTCATTGCCTATAAACAAATGGTGGCAGTTTTGGCGTTGGAATGGGCGAGCAAATCTAAAAGGTTTTATTGCACAATTATTTTGTAATTTTGTACTGTTAAATTTAATGTCGGTACTTAGCAAGTATTTTGAGCCAAATAGTCCAACTTTTTCTATGATTTGTTATTCTATTGTCGCAACTAACACGGTTTTTGCTATAAAGCGACGCCTAAATGACAGCTATAAAGGGCAGCCTTTATACTTTTTGACTTCAATACTGATTGCGCCCTTCTTTTTGAAGCCATTTTGGCTTCCTAGCATTGAACAAAACAATCGCTTTGGACCACCACTAGAAGAAATTACCGAGAAAAAATAAACTAAATAAAGTTCCCTTTTTTATTTACTAAAAAAGGGAACTTTTCAAATTTTATCTGTTATCGATTAAGATCTTGTAGATCGGATTCAATTTCACAACGAATTTCGTTAATTTCTTCAGAATTTTGTCTATTTAATACTTCCATAAAAGCTTCAATATATGATCCAATTAATAGTCGTTCATCACCCAATGATTGGGCCCATGCTCGTTCTAATCTAGCCAATAAGGTACGATTTGGCATTTCGTCACGTGGATGAATCTTAAGTGATTTTAAGCGTTCATGACTTTCTTGTTTTTGCTTGTCTGTTAAACCTATTGGGCTATGATCGATAACCTTACCGTGCTGTTTGCCTGTCTCAAGTAAAACCACATCAACTTCTAATAAGCCATTTAAATCATAACTAAAGCGAACATCAATTCCTTGTGTTTTTTCCATTGGCGTTACAGGCACTTCAAACTCATCAATTAAAACATTGTTTTCAACGCGTGGATTTTCACCTTGGTAAACCGAAATACAAATCATCTTTTGTTGAGGATGAGTTGTATAAAATGTTTTTACTTTCGAAGTTGGTACAATAGTATTACGTTCAAGAATGGGTGAAAATAATCCACTGACATTATTTGAACAACTTTCAATCCCAAGAGTATAAGGACACACGTCGGTGAGAATGACTTCTTCTACATCTTTATTACGCAATCGGCAAGCAGCTTGAACAGCGGCACCTTGAGCGACAATTGTAGTTGGGTTTATATGACGATAAGGTAATTTTCCAAATAATTTAGTAACCAATTCGCGCACTACACCAAGTCGTGATGAACCACCAACTAATACAATATGCTCAAGCTGATTAGGCTTTAAACGTGCATCATTTAATGCTTGTTCGACCGGTGCTCGCAAACGATTAAGTAACGGTAACCAGATCATTTTAGCTCGGCTTTCATTGAGTGCAAATTGCCACTGCTTATCTTGCCAAAACCACGTCAAATTGTGCATCTGTTCACCATTTAATTTGCATTTTAATTGCTCTGCCAAATCTAACAATCGAGCATAATCATCTGCTGGAATATCTTGTTGCTTAAGATTCCATTCACTTAAGCAAGCTTTAACAAGCTCTTGGGTAAAATCTTCACCACCTAAATAGTTATCACCTGCCGAAGCGTGCACTTCAATAATTGGCATCGAATATTCAAGCACAGTCACATCAAACGTGCCACCACCTAAGTCAAATACTAAAGTATTACCTGATTGGTCTTCATGTAATCCGTATGCCATGGCAGCGGCTGTTGGCTCATTAATTAAACGCACAGCATTTAATCCCGCTAACTCAGCAGCAAAACGAGTTTGCTTACGCTGTTCATCATTAAAATAAGCAGGAACAGAAATGACAACATCACGAATTTCTTGCTTTAAAAAAGCCTCTGCATCTGCTTTCAATGATTTTAAAACCATGGCTGAAAGTTCAGTTGGCGTAAATTTTTTGTTACCTAATTCGAAAACTTTATTTGAACCTAAAAAGCGTTTAAAAGCGGCTGCGCTACGATTAGGATGCGTGGTTAAACGGGACAATGCCGCATGTCCGACTAAAATAGAATCGTCTTCATCAACACTAACTGCAGATGGTGTAACAACTTCACCAATTGAATTAGGAATAAGGAGTGGTTTACCATCTTGCCAAACACAAATTAAACTATTTGTCGTACCTAAATCAATACCTATCGGGTAACTCATAACCCCTCTGAATAATATAATAATTTCCTATTGTTTAGATTATATACTAGTGATCACTTGAATTGCAAAAATGATGTTAAAAACCGGTAAAAACAGTTTATGAATATTCTTTAAAGATAACGAGTTTATTCGTTAATTTCGATAATTTGACTAACCAGTTTCCCTTTCTTTAATTTTGTTATGATAAATTCCCCGACCTTAACTTGCTCAAAGCGACGAACCACTGTGTTGTTTTGGTTTGTGGTAACAGAGTAACCTCGCTCGAGTGTAGCCAGCGGGCTAACGCTATTGAGTTGTGAAGTTTGTAACACAAATTGATGCTGTGACTTTGTTAACTTCTGATCAACTAAATTAATGAGTTGCTGCTGTTTTTGTCGAACCAATTGCCCTAAATAGGTGATGTTATTTTGTGGCGATACGCGTAATAATCGCCTATCTAAAAAATTATGGCGATTTGACTGCTTGAGAAAATATTGCTGAATATTTTCATATAATGAATGACGATAGGTTAAAAGTTGATTCAATTGTTTTTCTAATTTTGTTTGCGGATGTTGAGTCTGCAATTGATGATGCCATTTATTGAGTTTTTCTCGACACTGTATTAAATAATAATCCATTGCCATGGATAAATGTTGTTCTTTTGCTTGAATACGTTTTATTTGATCCAAATTATCATGACTCACTAATTCGGCTGCAGCAGATGGCGTGGCCGCTCTAACATCAGCCACAAAATCGGCAATGGTAAAATCAATTTCATGCCCAACCGCACTGACAATAGGTAATTGACTTGCAAAAATAGCCCTTGCCACCACTTCTTCATTAAATGACCATAAATCTTCAAGCGAGCCACCGCCTCGCCCAACGATTAATACATCACATTCTTGACGAATGTTGGCAATTTGAATCATTTTAGCAATTTGCCCTGCCGCTTCACTGCCTTGTACTTGTGTTGGGTAGATAATCAAATGCAAGCTCGGATCTCGCCGTTTTAATATTTGGCAAATATCATGCAGCGCAGCACCCGTTGACGAAGTGATAATCCCAACGGTACGAATATTTTCAGGTAATGGCTGTTTATAAATAGGATCAAATAAGCCTTCGTCAGACAGTTTTTGTTTTAATTGCTCAAATTTTTGCTGCAATAATCCCGCACCTGCAGGTTGAATTTTATCAATAACCAGTTGATATTCCCCGCGCGCCTCGTACAATGTAACAGTTGCTCTCACTAAAACCTGCTGTCCATTTTGTGGTGTAAAACTGGCACGAAAATTACTATTACGAAACATGGCACAACGAACTTGTGCACTATCGTCCTTTAACGAAAAATACCAATGTCCTGATGATGGGCGTGAAAAGTTTGAGACTTCCCCCATTAACCAAATCTGACCAATAGCATTACAAAGCAGATCCTTAACCATTTGATTAAGATCTTTAACCGATAGAATCGAACTGTTTTGCATGCGATTATCCTTTTACAACTATATTATAACTAGACAAGTTTAAACTAAATCAAATTGAGCCCAAATTGGCGCATGATCAGATGGCTTTTTCATTGCACGAATATCATAATCAATCCCAGTTTGCTTGCAATACGCCATCATTTTTTGGCTTGCTAATATTAAATCGATTCGTAACCCTGTATGGCTATCAAAACCTTTTGAACGATAATCAAACCAAGAATATTCAAGCTCAGTTGGATGAGCATTGCGGTAAGTATCAATAAAACCAAGCGACATTAAACTATTCATCCATTCACGTTCTTCGGGTAAAAATGAACATTTACCCGTGCGTAGCCAACGTTTACGGCTATCTTGTGAAATGCCAATATCTAAATCAGTTGGGCAAATATTCATATCGCCCATAATTAAAGATAACTGATTACTTAATTGCCGCTGGTTAATATAGGCTATTAAATCCTGATAAAACTTACGTTTAGCTGGATATTTAATTTCATGATGTAAACTTTCACCTTGAGGAAAATAACCATTAATTACCGTTAAATTGCCTTGACTAGTTGGTAATTCAACCATGATCAAACGACATTGCGCATCATCACTATCAGTAGGAAAACCACACTGTACAGACAGAGGCTTTTGCTTAGTTAATAACGCCACCCCATAGTGGCTTTTTTGTCCGTGATAATGTAAGTGATAACCGAACTGTGCTAACTCGTCAACGGGAAACTGATCGTTATGAACTTTAGTTTCTTGTAAACCAATTATATCTGGTTGGTGAGTATCAATAATTGCTGCTAACTGATGAATTCGCGCGCGAAGGCTATTAATATTAAACGAGATAACTTTCATGATTATTTTATTATGTTAGATTTAATGTTGCAGTTGCCCCATCCTACCAAAAATACGTTATACTGTTAAGCTATTACAGAAAGAGTTGTCATTTGTGATAAAAGGAATCACCAAATATGTCTACCGAATTACTTGCCTTGCGCGATAAAATCGATGAAGTTGATAAATCCATTTTATCTTTAATTACCAAGCGATTAGCATTAGTTGCCGAAGTCGGCGAAGTAAAGAGCAAACACGGTATTCCGATTTATGATCCTAAGCGTGAAGCAGACATGCTAGCAAAAAGACGACAAGAGGCTGAAAAAGCAGGCATATCCCCCGTTTTGATTGAAGATATTTTACGTCGTTTAATGCGTGAATCTTATATTAGCGAAAATGACAAAGGCTTTAAAAAAGTCTATAGTGGCCAAGGCTCGATAGTAATTATTGGTGGTAATGGGCAAATGGGGCGGTTGTTTGCTCGATTATTTACTTTATCTGGCTATCAAGTTAAAACATTAGGTTCCAAAACGATGCATCAAGCTGCCGAAGTGGTTACCGATGCTGCGGCAGTGATTGTCACCGTACCGATAAACAAAACTTGCGAAATCATCAAACAATTACCGCCATTACCCCAAAATTGTATTTTAACAGATTTTACATCCATAAAAGCCAAACCACTCCAAACAATGCTTGATAAGCATCAAGGCCCTGTAGTCGGATTGCACCCTATGTTTGGCCCTGATGTACCCAATTTAGCTAAACAAATCATCGTTTATTGTGAAGGTCGCAATCCCGCAAAATATCAATGGTTAATTGAGCAAATGCGTATATGGGGAGCTAATTTGTGCGCCATGGATGCCAAAGAACATGACAAATGCATGTCGTTCATCCAAGCTCTGCGTCATTTTACTTCTTTTTCGTATGGTGTTAATTTACAACGTGAACAAGTTGATTTAGAACAATTAATCGCACTTTCTTCGCCTATTTATCGCCTTGAACTGATGATGGTTGGGCGTTTGTTTGCTCAAGATCCCGAGCTATATGCCGATATCATTATGGCATCGGATGATAATATCGAATTAATCAAACGCTATTACGAACGCTTTGGACAAATGGTTAAATTAATTGAACAACGCGACAAAACAAAATTTATCCAGAATTTTAACGAAGTGACTACTTGGTTTGGCTCTTACGCAGAGCGCTTTATCAAAGAAAGCCAAGTATTATTAAAATTTGCCAATGATAATCGAGAGTAACTTAATACTAAGCGGTATACTTTCCTGAAAGTTTTTTACAACTTAAAATATACGTTTATCAAAAATCATTTAGTATGAGGGAATAAAATGTCTAATCGAAAATATTTTGGTACCGATGGGATTCGCGGTAAAGTTGGAGTGTATCCTATCACACCAGATTTTGCGCTCAAATTAGGCTGGGCAGCGGGTCGTGTGCTAGCCAAAGATGGCGTGAAAAAAGTATTAATCGGTAAAGATACCCGTATTTCAGGCTATATGCTTGAATCTGCACTAGAAGCAGGATTTGCTTCTGCTGGCGTTGCAGCTGCTTTTACAGGCCCCATGCCAACGCCAGCTATTGCTTACTTAACCCGTACTTTTCGAGCTGATGCTGGCGTAGTTATTTCGGCTTCACACAACCCTTTTTATGATAATGGCATTAAATTCTTTTCAAGCGAAGGCAAAAAACTTGATGATGCAATCGAATTAGAAATTGAAACTGAACTTGAAAAAGAGATCGATTGCGTAGAATCTAAACAACTCGGTCGAGCAAGCCGTATCACCGATGCAGCAGGCCGTTATATCGAATTTTGCAAAAGTACATTCGATCATGATTTAAGTTTGGCAGGATTAAAAATTGTTGTCGATTGTGCTAATGGTGCAACCTACCATATCGCTCCGAAAGTATTACGAGAGCTTGGTGCACAAGTGATTAAAATTGGCTGTGAGCCTGATGGGGTTAATATTAACGAGAACTGTGGTGCAACTGATGTAAAAGCATTAGCCAAATGCGTTATTGATGAAAAAGCCGATTTAGGTTTTGCATTAGACGGCGATGGCGATCGCATCATCATGGTTGATCATAAAGGTCGCAAAATTGATGGTGATTTAATTATCTATATCATTGCACGCGAAGCATTAAGACAAGGCCAACTAAAAGGCGGCGTTGTCGGCACTTTAATGAGCAATATGGGGCTTGAAATAGCGCTTAAAAAGCTTGGTATTCCTTTTGTTCGTGCCAAAGTTGGCGATCGTTATGTACTTGAAAAACTAGTAGAAAAAAACTGGCGCTTAGGTGCTGAAAATTCGGGACACGTGTTATTATTAGATAAAACTACCACAGGTGATGGTATTGTTGCTGGCTTACAAGTACTCGCGGCAATGGTTCGCAACGATATGTCGTTAGCTGATTTGTGCAGTGGCATGACAATGTTGCCGCAAGTATTAATTAATGTTCGATTTGCAGGTGAACATGATCCACTCAATAGCACTGAGGTAAAATCAGCTATTGCACAAGCAGAAAAACAACTAGATCATCATGGTCGAGTTCTGATTCGTAAATCGGGAACCGAACCGTTAATTCGTGTTATGGTGGAAGGAAGCAATGAACACGAAGTGCAAAAATTAGCCGAAACTATCGCAAACGCAGTTAAAGCTTAGAAACAGCACCATTAATGCCCATTAATTCAGCCATTAATTGAGCTAAATTCGATTTAAAATAATGCGTGAAGTTACGTTAATTTACGCAAAATTAGTAAAAAGTGTCTAAAATCTTAATTTTGTTAATCAAAGGTTGACTTAATATAGGCAATTAGGTTTAAAATAGCAACTTCAGATTATTACAGCGATTGCTTATATCTTTCAAATGAAAACATGAGCAATATTTTTATTTTTTAGAAATAGGTTAAGAGGGTTATATGTCAGTTTCCTCTCCAGCTTCACCGCAAGCTTACATCAAGCACCATCTTGAGAACTTGCAAGTAGGTTCAGGTTTTTGGACCTTTAACCTTGACTCATTGTTCTTTTCAATTCTACTTGGTGTAATCTTCTTATGGGTATTCCATCGCGTAGCAAAAAAAGCAACCAGTGGCGTGCCAAGTAAACTGCAATGTGCAGTAGAAATGATCTTTGAATTTGTCAATAATACGGTAAAAGACATGTTTACCGGCCAAAATAAACTTATCGCACCATTAGCATTAACGGTATTTATTTGGGTTTTCTTGATGAATTTAATGGATCTTATCCCTGTTGACTTTCTACCTTATGCAGGTCAATATTTAGGTCTATCACATTTAAGAGTTGTGCCAACAGCCGATGTCAGCATTACCATGTCAATGTCTTTAGGTGTGTTTGCGCTTATTATCATTTATTCAATCAAGTACAAAGGAATTTCAGGGTTTATCAAAGAATATACCTTGCACCCATTTAATCACTGGGCATTTGCACCTATCAATTTAGTACTTGAATTAGTTAGCCTATTAGCGAAACCCGTTTCTTTAGGACTTCGACTTTTCGGAAATATGTACGCAGGTGAGCTTATCTTCATCCTAATTGCTGCATTATTACCTTGGTGGTCGCAGTGGGTATTATCGTTACCATGGGCCATTTTTCATATCTTAATAATTACGTTACAAGCATTTATTTTTATGGTGTTGACGATCGTCTATTTAGCTATGGCGTCGGCAACGGAAGATCATTAATTTTAATATTTTTTTGATAATAAACTGGAGTATATAATGGATAGTATGTTATTTGTAGCCGCAGGCATCATGATGGGATTAGCTGCAATTGGTGGTGCAGTTGGTATTGGTTTATTAGGTGGCAAATTTTTAGAGGGTGCTGCTCGTCAACCAGAATTAATGCCTATGTTACGTACTCAATTCTTTATCGTTATGGGCCTAGTTGATGCGATCCCAATGATCTGTGTGGGTATTGCACTTTATGTTATTTTTGCTGTCGCAGGCTAATAAAAATTTAAGAGGAATCGTGTCATGAATATGAACGCAACTCTCCTCGGCCAAGCAATTACATTTGTATTGTTTGTTTGGTTCTGTATGAAGTTTGTTTGGCCTCCTGTTATTAGCGCAATTGAAAAACGCCAAAAAGAGATAGCCGAAGGACTTGCTTCAGCAGAAACAGCAAAAAAAGATTTGGAACTAGCCAAAGCAAATACATCTGACATAATGCAACAGGCTAAGGTTGAGGCTAATGCAATTATTGAGCAAGCCAACAAACGTAAAGCAGCCATTCTTGAAGAAGCAAAACAAGAAGCTTCTCGTGAAAAAGAACGAATTGTTGCGCAAGGACTTGCTGAAGTAGAAGCCGAACGTAAACGAGCTAAAGAAGAGCTCAAACAACAAGTTGCTACACTTGCTATTGCTGGTGCAGAAAAAATTATTCAACGTTCTGTTAATGAAGCCGCAAATAGCGACATCATTGATAAACTCGTAGCTGAACTATAAGGAGAATAGAGCAATGGCTGACTTAATTACGATTGCTCGCCCTTATGCTAAAGCCGCTTTCGATTTTGCGATAGAAAAAAACAGCATCGAATCATGGCATAAAATGCTAGTGTTGACATCTGAAGTGAGTAAAGATACTCAAATAAGAAGTGTCTTAACATCTGACATGAAAACCGATTCGGTGGCTAATTTACTCATCAACATCTGTCAAGATGTGTTAGATGAGTTTAGCACTAACTTTATTAAGATTATGGCTGAAAACAAGCGATTATCACTTCTTCCTGAAGTCTTAACCTTGTTTGAGCAATATTGTTTAGATAAAGAAGCCCAAGCAGATGTAGATGTTATTTCTGCCAGTGAGCTAACTAATGAACAACTTAATAAGATTTCTGTCGCTGTCGAGAAACGTTTATCACGAAAAGTAAAACTAAAATGTCATATAGATAAATCGCTCATTTCTGGTTTTATTATTCGTACGGGCGATATGGTTATTGATAGTAGTATCAGAGGGCGTTTAAATCGTTTAAATGACGCTCTACAGTCTTAAGGGGACTGATAATGCAGCTAAATTCAACTGAAATAAGTGAACTAATTAAAGAGCGAATAGCTCAGTTCAATATTGTGAGTGATGCTCACAATGAAGGAACTATCATATCGGTAAGTGATGGTATTCTTCGAATCCACGGATTAACAGATGTAATGCAAGGTGAAATGATTGCATTACCTGGCAACCGATATGCAATGGCATTAAACCTTGAAAGAGACTCTGTCGGTGCGGTGGTCATGGGACCATACGAAGACTTGTCTGAAGGTATGAAAGTACAATGTACGGGGCGTATTTTACAAGTACCCGTTGGTGAAGGTTTATTAGGTCGCGTTATTAACACGCTAGGCGAGCCAATTGATGGTAAAGGCTCACTTCAACATGATGGCTTTTCACCTGTCGAAGTTGTTGCTCCAGGTGTTATCGATCGTAAATCCGTTGACCAAGCATTACAAACCGGTTATAAAGCCGTCGACTCAATGATTCCAATTGGTCGAGGTCAACGTGAGCTAATCATCGGCGACCGTCAAACAGGTAAAACAGCACTTGCCGTCGATGCAATCATCAATCAACGTGACTCAGGGGTAAAATGTATTTATGTTGCCATTGGTCAAAAACAATCAACTATTGCTAATGTTGTGCGTAAACTTGAAGAGCATGGTGCACTTAAAAACACGATTGTCGTTGTGGCATCAGCGTCTGAATCAGCTGCGTTACAATACTTAGCACCCTATGCGGGTTGTGCAATGGGCGAATACTTCCGCGACCGTGGTCAAGATGCGTTAATTGTTTATGATGATTTATCTAAACAAGCGGTTGCTTATCGTCAAATTTCGTTATTACTTCGTCGTCCACCAGGGCGTGAGGCTTACCCGGGTGATGTATTTTATCTTCACTCTCGTTTACTTGAACGTGCAGCGCGCGTAAACGAAGCTTATGTTGAAGAGTACACAAAAGGCGAAGTTAAGGGCAAAACCGGTTCATTAACAGCATTACCAATTATTGAAACTCAAGCAGGTGACGTTTCAGCATTCGTACCAACTAACGTAATTTCGATTACTGATGGTCAGATATTCCTAGAAACCAGCCTATTTAACTCAGGTATCCGCCCTGCGGTTAATCCAGGTATTTCGGTTTCACGTGTAGGTGGTGCTGCGCAAACCAAGATAATGAAAAAATTATCAGGTGGTATTCGTACCGCACTGGCACAATATCGTGAGTTAGCCGCGTTCTCTCAGTTTGCATCTGACTTAGATGAAGCAACAAGAAACCAATTAAGCCACGGTGAAAAAGTAACTGAATTGTTAAAACAAAAGCAATACTCACCAATGACTGTTGCTGAACAATCAATTGTACTTTACGCTGCTGAGCGTGGTTATCTTGAAGATGTAGAACTGGCTAAAGTATTATCATTTGAAACAGCACTACTTGCTTATGCCCACAGTCAATATGCCGATTTTGTCAAATTAATCGACGAGACGGGTAATTACAATGATGAGATTGAAAGTAAGCTAAAAGCATTACTTGAAAGCTTTAAATCGACTCAAACTTGGTAAGGGTGAGGTAACAAATGGCTAATGCAAAAGAGATTAGAACAAAGATTGCCAGTATCCAAAGTACGCAAAAGATCACTAAAGCAATGGAAATGGTTGCCAATTCTAAAATGCGTAAAACGCAAGATAGAATGGCCGCTAGTCGACCCTATGCCGAAATGATCCGCGAAGTAATTGGACATTTAGCGTTAGCTCAGATAGGCGCCAAACATCCTTATTTAGAAGAAAGAGATGTAAAGCGAGTTGGCTACCTTATTATTTCAACCGATCGTGGTTTATGTGGTGGTTTAAATATCAATCTTTTTAAAACTGTCATTGCTGACATGTCAGCATGGCAGGAAAAAGGTGTTGAAGCTGATGTTGCTTTAGTAGGTTCGCGTGGTGTTTCGTTTTTCTCATCGGTAAAAGCAAACATCTTAACTCAAGTGACTAACTTGGGGGATGAACCCAATTTATCCGATTTAATTGGTCCGGTAAAAACAATGCTTGAGGCATATGACAACGGTAAAATTGATAAATTATATATCGTTACTAACAAATTTATTAATACTATGTCACAAAAGCCAACAATCCAGCAATTATTACCATTACCACCATCAGAAGATAAAGAACTTAAAGCTTCATCATGGGATTATATTTATGAGCCTGATGCTAAATCACTATTAGATGTGATTTTACGTCGCTATATTGAATCACAAGTCTACCAAGCAGTGGTTGATAATTTAGCGAGTGAACAAGCAGCAAGAATGGTAGCTATGAAAGCGGCAACAGATAACGGTGCAAACCTAATTAATGAATTACAAATTGTGTACAACAAAGCACGTCAAGGTGCTATCACGAATGAATTGATTGATATTGTATCCGGTGCAGCTGCTGTTTCAGGTTAGTGCTAAATATTGGCTTATAGTTAAGAAAAAGACGTAGAGGATTAAAAATGGCTACTGGAAAGATTGTCCAGATCATCGGTGCGGTGGTTGATGTCGAATTCCCAGAAGATGCAGTACCAAAGGTATATGATGCATTAGAAGTGGAAACTGGCACTGAAAAATTAGTTCTGGAAGTTCAGCAACAATTAGGTGGTGGCGTTGTTTGTTGTATCGCAATGGGATCATCTGATGGCTTAAGGCGTGGACTTAAAGTTAGAAACACTGGTCACGGCATTGAAGTACCAGTGGGGACTAAAACACTGGGTCGTATTATGAATGTGCTTGGCGATCCTGTTGATAAAGCAGGTCCAATTGGCGAAGAAGAACGTTGGGCGATTCATCGCGCAGCACCAACCTATGAAGAACTTGCAAACTCAACAGAGTTACTTGAAACTGGTATTAAAGTTATCGACTTAATTTGTCCATTTGCTAAAGGTGGTAAAGTGGGTCTATTCGGTGGTGCGGGTGTAGGTAAAACCGTTAATATGATGGAATTAATCCGTAATATCGCTATCGAACACTCTGGTTACTCAGTATTTACTGGTGTGGGTGAACGTACTCGTGAAGGTAATGACTTTTACCACGAAATGAAAGAATCAAACGTACTTGATAAAGTATCGTTAGTTTATGGTCAGATGAATGAGCCACCAGGAAACCGTTTACGTGTTGCATTAACGGGTTTAACTATGGCTGAAAAATTCCGTGACGAAGGTAAAGACGTTTTATTATTCATCGATAATATTTATCGTTATACCTTAGCCGGTACTGAAGTGTCTGCATTATTAGGTCGTATGCCATCGGCGGTAGGTTATCAACCAACATTAGCCGAAGAAATGGGCTTACTACAAGAACGTATTACGTCAACTAAAACTGGTTCGATCACTTCAATCCAAGCCGTTTATGTACCAGCAGATGACTTGACTGACCCATCACCAGCAACAACCTTTGCTCACTTAGATGCAACAATTGTATTGAGCCGACAAATTGCTTCTTTAGGTATCTATCCGGCCGTAGATCCACTAGATTCTACCAGTCGTCAATTAGATCCTTTAGTAGTGGGTCAAGAACATTATGATTGTGCTCGTGGTGTTCAGTCAATTTTACAACGTTATCAAGAATTAAAAGATATCATTGCGATTCTTGGTATGGATGAGTTATCAGAAGATGATAAATTGATCGTTGCTCGTGCTCGTAAAATTCAGCGTTTCTTATCTCAACCATTCTTTGTTGCAGAAGTATTCACTGGTTCACCAGGTAAATATGTACCATTGAAAGATACGATAAGTGCATTTACTGGTATCATGAAAGGCGATTATGACCATATACCAGAACAAGCATTCTATATGGTCGGTTCAATTGATGAAGCGATTGAGAAGGCAAAATCTCTCTAAGAGATTCATAGAACAGATCGTATTAATGGAGATCGTATTATGGCACTAACTTCCTATCAATTAGAAGTTGTTAGTGCTGAATCTCACCTGTTTTCAGGTGATGTTCAGCGAATCAGAGTCACAGGTAAAGAAGGTGAACTTGGAATTTATCCTGGTCATACTCCCCTACTCACAACCATAAAACCAGGTATGGTTGGCATTGTGAAAACGAATGGAGAAGAAGAGTTTATCTATCTATCTGGTGGTATCTTAGAAGTTCAACCTAACATCGTAACCATCTTAGCGGATACCGCTATCCGTGGCGAAGATCTAGATGAAGCAAGAGCACAAGAAGCAGTAAGACAAGCACAAGAACATATCAATCACCCAAGCGATGATATGTCATTTGCTCAAGCTTCTGCAGAACTATCAAAAGCATTGGCAAAAATTCGTGTTATCGAATTGACTCGCCGCATGGGTCAATAGTTCGCTTTTGATGTTTTATCATACACAACAAGGTTACTTGGCATTGCCAAGCAACCTTTTTTAATTTTAACATTCTAAATTCGAGAATCAGCTTTCCTTTCAATAATTTTCTCGGCAATATAAGCCTTGCCCCTTTCCGCCACGAATGAGTTCAGCTACATAATTAGTTCCGTGCCATTAATAACTATCATAATCATTATTATCAATATAATTTCGACAATCTTTTATTTCTTTAGGTTTACACGCCCTTTGTTTTTTATATTCAAATTGATTATTGTCTTCGTTCAGATATTCCCCCGATTTATACAGGCATTCGGTTTGACCCGTTTGTAACGATTATTGCCTATGTATTGAAAATTATCGGTTAGCGATATATGATCATTTTCTTTTTTACTTGGGCAGGTTTTATAGCTAGTGGCAGTCTTTGCTTCGCGATCAAAACGAAAATCATTACCATCGAGATTTAATTTGACAAATTGTTGTTGTGTTTTGTTGTAAACATAATATTCTGCGGTGGTATTGGGCCCATGATATCTGTCTTTAATAAGACTAAAATCATTATTATCACCATCAAAATTATAATCAGAGTTTTCGTGATTCGAGATATTAACATGGCCAAGAAAATCACACCCGTCGATGCCGGTAATGGTTTGAATAAGCTTACCATCATGTTTGCGATATATTTTGATACCGACTATGTTGCCAGTCGATTTTTTGAGTTTAGAAACCATCACTTTAAAATAAAAATCTTTGGAACTATGATTCTGTAAAAATTCGATATTGTTAAATTCTACTTCGCGCCATGTTCGTTCATCAATGGTATTATATTCAAATATTTTGTGTAAATTTACTTTGTCTCCGTTAAGAGTGTAGCCTGTGAGATTTTGATAGGCTTCAGTCCCATGATAAAAAGTGACATCATCAAAATTTTCAATATATATTTTATCTAATATGTTTTTAAAAGAAGAATTTGCGTAAGTAATTATAAAATTAAACTTATCATTACGTTCTCTTTCGCTTATAAAACTTAAATGTTTAATTTGCTGCTCTTTACCAGCAATATAAAAAGCATATTCATCATCAAAATAAAATTCGGCGTTATCTTGCCCAATATTGCCAGTATAAATGCGAAAAATGGCATGGCTGATAGTGGGGGTTAAGAATAGGGTCAGCAATATACACTTTATATACTTCATATTGATATTCCTTATTTTTTGGATGTTGTTACTTTGTTTACATTGTACTTTCTTATTATTTTTTGTTATCCCTTCGCTCTTTTACTTTTGTCTGTTCATCTTTATCTATTGGCTGTAAATTAACAAATAACGCAGGATTAATTTTAAAGCCTAATCTATTGGTTTGCGTATCATATGCGGTAGAGCGGTTACCTGTTATCTTCATTGCAATTTCAAAATGTAGGTGAGGATTAAGGCATTTTTTTGCATTACCGGTATCGCCAGTATAGCCAATTAAATCGCCAGACTTAACTTTATCACCCACTTCTAAGTCAGCACGTTTATCACTTAAATGACAATAGCGCAAATAAAAATGGTCAGCATTAATATTAAAATCCTTGGCTTGTTCAATTTCACTTTTATCACGAAACTCTAGGTCTGTCTCGTTTCGTGATTTTCTTAAATCCTCACCGTTAACTTTAAGGACTAACACATTGCCATATCCGTTATTCCCCTCATTTTTATATTGCACTATTTCACCATCTAAACAGGCATAACAAGGTGTATTTATATCGGCAAAGACATCTAAACCAGCATGAGCCCAAGGTATTGTATTTTTAGGGTTATTTTTATCTAAACGAGTTCGAACGATACCAAAAGCACCATTTTGAGCTCTATCCGCACCACTAAAATTGTAATACGTCCTTTGTGGATTTTCTAAAGGCTCATGCCAAAGTTTTGCCATTTCAATATTAAAATAATCCATCATCGCCACCGGATGAATAAACCACGCCTTGCCGTCTGCGGATAGATTGGACAGTTTAGGGGTATTGGTATTCGCATTGCTTTGTTCTGTGCTGGTTGTTTGATTTTGAGTTTGCGCTTGTGCCTGTGCCACTTGTTTCCACCACAGTGATGGTTTAATGCGCTGCGCTTTTTCAAGTTGCCAGTTTGATTTGACATGTTTATGCGCTTCGTCTACCACGTCTAAGGCAAAATAACGGAAGTAAGGCTCGGTGATGCCAAGCTCATCTAATCCCGCTTCGATAAGCGCTTTTTGTTGTTGTTTTTCTTCTTCAAACAGCTCATCAACTTCATTCCATTTTCTTAACGATTCATCGGCATACCATTCGCTTTCATATTTCACCAGTAAATGCCCTATCAACTCCGCCGTCCAGCTTCTGCGTAATCCTTCCTTTAAATATCAATTAACAAATGATGAAGATGCTTTATTTAAACTTGCACCATGGTTCTTCATTATTACCCGTTATTTATACTTACAATTTTAAAAATTGGGTGAATTTTTTAGTTTGAGATATTGTCCCATGGTGACATTATTATATTTTTCTTGCCACTCTTTAGGCATGCCGTGTTTTTTTAGCCAAGCATTAGCTTCAGGGGTGATTTCGGTTATTTTACCGTTTGGGTATGGATTGGGGCAAACATCCGACCCTTGCGGGATTCGCTCAGTGACTCCTTTACCAAATTCTATTGCCGTTGCATCTGGATGAGCAAGCCCTGTAACCCAACCGGTTACACTGCCTCCTGGGGCAAAACCAATAATAATGGTATCGTTATAACCAATCTCATTTTTATCATAGGCTTCGGAATAAAAATGGTGTGGTGTTGCCATCTCTTGCCTAGCCCATAATGGCACCACTAATTTAGTGCGATAAAAAGTTTGATCGGCAAAGGATGACCAACAAATATAAAATTCTTCTGGCAAATCGGAATAAACCGGTAAATTACTATAACCGAATTCTGTCTGCCATTGCCCAGGGGTTTCATAATTTTGATTATTACGCGCAACTATATCAATGATTTTATATTTGTTTGATTGGGTCTTTATCATGGTTGAAAATACTTTGGCTTTAAAATAGTGTGGATAACGCCCACCAATACGCCATTCACTGTAAGGTTTTTGCGGCAAATTAGGATCCACGTTGTTATGTGTAAATGGTGTATGGCAACCACTTATTAGTAGTACCAAACTGAAGCTGGTGATAAATTTTTTTAACATATAAAATCCTTACTATTTATTGATCGGGGTGGATTAACCGTTGCCAATCACCGTGGTGGGTAAGGTGTGGTTGGTGAACTTGCAGTAATCCTGTTATTGCCTGCTCTTTTTCTTCTTTTAAACTTGTACCATGATTCTTCATTATTACCCATTATTTATACTTACAATTTTAAAAATTGGGTGAATTTTTTAGTTTGAGATATTGTCCCATGGTGACATTATTATATTTTTCTTGCCACTCTTTAGGCATGCCGTGTTTTTTTAGCCAAGCTTTAGCTTCAGGGGTGATTTCGGTTATTTTACCGTTTGGGTATGGATTGGGGCAAACATCCGACCCTTGCGGGATTCGCTCAGTGACTCCTTTACCAAATTCTATTGCCGTTGCATCTGGATGAGCAAGCCCTGTAACCCAACCGGTCACACTGCCGCCTGGGGCAAAACCAATAATAATGGTATCGTTATAACCAATCTCATTTTTATCATAGGCTTCGGAATAAAAATGGTGTGGTGTTGCCATCTCTTGCCTAGCCCATAATGGCACCACTAATTTAGTGCGATAAAAAGTTTGATCGGCAAAGGATGACCAACAAATATAAAATTCTTCTGGCAAATCGGAATAAACCGGTAAATTACTATAACCGAATTCTGTCTGCCATTGCCCAGGGGTTTCATAATTTTGATTATTACGCGCAACTATATCAATGATTTTATATTTGTTTGATTGGGTCTTTATCATGGTTGAAAATACTATCGATTGGAAATAGTGTGGATAACTCCCACCAATACGCCATTCACTGTAAGGTTTTTGCGGCAAATTAAGGTCCACGTTGTTATGTGTAAATGGTGTATGGCAACCACTTATTAGCAGTACCAAACTGAAGCTGGTGATAAATTTTTTTAACATATAAAATCCTTACTATTTATTGATCGGGGTGGATTAACCGTTGCCAATCACCGTGGTGGGTAAGGTGTGGTTGGTGAACTTGCAGTAATCCTGTTATTGCCTGCTCTTTTTCTTTTTTTGCCGGCCAAGTGATTTTAACTATTTGACCAGTGTTTTTGTCGATTAGTTCTTTTTCGGCTGGTCTAGTATAAAAATAGCGTTCATATTCAGCCGAGCAATGGGTATAGTTGTTCAGCACTAACCGCTTTTCAGCTTCCGTCAATTGATAGGTTTGATAGCTATCGGCAGCTTTGATGATTTTATTGGCCACGCTTTGTAATTCATTCGGGATAACGTAAATATCCCAAAAAGGGATAAATTTACAATTTTGTTTTACCGCCTCATTATACATAATCCTTAAAGCAACTCGGTCAAGACCAAATTTTATTTGCCGCCTAACACGAATTACGCCATAGGCGTTGGTGTAGTTAGTGTTATCGTATTTTACTGGGGTTGTCCATTGGTAGAAGTTATTTTCACTTAAACCATAAAACAGGTAGTGCAAGTCAGGATGTTGTTGGATTTTTACGAGCGCTTTTTGTAGCTTTTGCTTAATATTGGATGGTTGACCTAAATAGAGATTATCATGTTGATAAACTTTGGTAATATAAAGGTTTTCTTCAATATCATGATTGGGGTAGCCACCGCCAATATCCGAATGCGCACCCGGCATGCTTACTTTTTTAAAATAATTAGGCACATCATTGAGCGAAAAGTTATGCCGATATTCATGCGCGGCCTGAATATGTAATCCTGCATCAGTCGAATCGGGGTGAATATGGATATCGATATCAAAAGTGTTAGCATCGCCCGCATCAAATAAATTTTCGGGTCGACCAATTCCTGCCACGGTATCGAAAATACCTAAAAAATGGACATGTCCATTGGCATGTCCTTGCCAATGGTCACTGATTTTGCCCTCTAACGCCTGTTTTAACATTTTGGTTAGCGGGTTGTTATTGCCTTGTTTATCTTTATCATTTAACTTATCAGCAACAAAGTTGGTAAAGTAGCGGGCGGTTGCCGCACCTCGGCTAAAGCCAAATACATCATAGTTAATTTGTTGAATACGTGTTTTAGGGGCTTTACCCAAAAAAGTCTTTAACTCTTTTTTAATTTCGATTATAGCTCGGTTTATTTTACCTTTAATTCCCGTTACACCAAGGCCTGTGGCAAAACCAATATTACTATCACTTTCACCAATTCGGCTACCGACACCTTCTATATAAACGCTCAATTGATAATGTGCCACACCATTTTTATCTTTTGGTAATTTCGCAAGATCTTTTTTAAGATCAGACTGATACATTTGATATAATTTATAGACATTCGAATGATCATTGGTGTAACTGGTATTGAACACTGGGAAAGTGATTTCAGGTGTTTCGCCGCGGGCTAGCGCTTGTTGATACTCTTCACGCATTGAGATGTTAAATGAATTATTCGCTGTACCGTCAAAAAATACACCTATAGTCAATATAACTTCATCAGGACGTTTAATCACTTGTTTATGTACAGCAACCTCACCATTAGCTCCAACTTGGTTAGTGTTAGCTGTAGTAAATGATCCCTGCTTTTTATTCTTCATATTGATTTCCTTATATTAATCGAGTTAATTGCACATCAATTGAATCTGGAGAATCAGTATAGAAAGCTTTGGTTTTGCCTTCTTTATCGGTTATGCCATGTATTTCTTTGCCATCGGGTAACACGGCAATGTAGGGTTCATTAGCATATACCCCGCCTTGATCATCGACAAAGTGAAATTTAATACCATGTTCTGTAATAAGTTGTGGTAAATTTACTGTAGAGATATCAAGTGCTTTCGGCCCCATCTTCTGGAAGACATTACATTTAAAATAGATATTATCCTGTGTACCCAGTTCAATGCCTTCACTGCTGATTTTGATATAAGAGCCACCGCAAATGAGCGTGAGGTTGTCTTTGGCAGTAATGGTCACCTTGCCATCCACACTATCTACTTTGATATCTTGCTTGGCAGCCATGTTGAGGTTGGCATTTTGGGCTTGCAGGTCAATATCACCTTGGTTGGCAAATAGTTTCATGCCTGATTTTTGCGCAAATAAGCCAATCGCTTCAGCCGATGAAAGGGTGACGTTGTTTAAAGCGTTAATGTCGGTTTGATTTTCGCTGGTTAAGGTGAGGCTGCTCGCTGTTGTCAGTTGAATATTTTCAGGGCTGGTTAGGGCTATGCCTTCTTGAGCGTAGGCTAAAATGCCACTTTGGGTTAGCTGAGTTAAGTTGGCTTTAAGTTGTTCTTGGCTGTCGGTATCGGCGCTGTGTGCCTCGGACTGGGTGGCGGCATTTTGTAGGGCTTTGGCAATGGATAAGGCATTTTCAAGTTGGGCAATCGCCGCTTGCATATCGAGCTGTTTGCCTTGCGCTTTCGGCTGGGTTTGGGTGGTTAAGTATAAGCCTCTATTAGCGGCAATCGCGCCCCATTCGTCGGTACGCAGTTCAAAGCCTTCACCGCGTTGTCCTTTTTTATTATCAACCAAATGCCCTAAATTAAGTTGGCTTTTGCCGTATTCGGTGGCCAGTTTAATATGCTCTTGCCCGCGTTTATCATCCATGCGCAGTTTGTTATTAGCCGGCGTGCGAATCACATTGCGGTGTTTGTTAATGGTGGTAACATGGTCAGGGTGAGCACTGTCATGCATCGCATGGGCGATATATGGCCTATCAGGATTGCCTTGCATAAAGGCAATGGCTACTTCAGTACCGTCAATTAAGGGAAAGTGAAAACCATAGGTGTTACCCGCATACGGTTTAGCTAAGCGTACCCATAAGCTTTCCGTGCCACTTTTCCATTGTTTCAGGTCAACATTAAATTTAACCCGATAGCGCCCTTGCGGGTCGATATAACCATAGGTGTCATGATTAGGACTGGTGACACGGGCAGGTAAAGTGCCACTGACTTGTGGCCAGCATATGGGCGCGGGGCGATAGGGTTTTAAAGCTTGATAAGGAATGGCGGTAAAGGTGAGTTCATAAGCATCAGTGCGATTACCCTGCCCCTGTACACTTAAAATAATTACACCATCATTTATATCTGCCAGCGGACTGCCATTGATATTAATCCATTGACCGGGAGCAAGGTTATAATGGTTACTCTTGCCTTTGAGGATAATTTTCTGGCTAATCGCTTGCTCATGACGAATACGGGCATACCACTGACCACTTTCAATCTGATTGTCGTGAGTGTTATTGTCATTATCACGATTATCATCATCACCGTTATTATCGTCACTATTTTGCGGGTTGTCCTGTCCATTGCTATCTAAGCCTTTATAGTGCTCAGCATAACGGTAGTCAGTGCCATAGGTGGTAAGGTCTTTGGGTTGGGTGTTTATTTCGCCCTGTAAATCGGCGAGGGCATCACGGTAGTTATAATCTTGTACCTTGACTGAGGAAACCACCACTTCACTATGTAGGCTGATATCCCACACGCTTTCAACGCCCGTATCAGCCATGCCACTGGGCGGTTTATAGTCAATATCAGCCACCTGCGCATAACCTTGCTCATAATCACTTAACACCATCACATCACAATGGTGCTCAGCATGCGTTTCAAAGCGAAACCAAATACCGACATCGGCCAATAAGCGTTGAATAAAGGCAAGGTCACTCTCTTGCCACTGCGTGATAAACTCCCGCTCAGGGTAGCTATCTTTTAGCTCTAAACGGTAATCAATCCCCGTCAAACCATGACTACGTAGCACTTCTTCAACCACACTCACCACGCTTTGATTTTGAAATATGGCACTATGTTGCCCGACATTCAGCTTGGCTAAGCACGAGGATAACACCACCTGATAATGGGCTTCATCTTTATTGACCGATAACTGACTAAATTCGGTAATCACCCCATGCAAGGTGCGTTTATTACTCAACGTGGGCAAATCATTTAATGAGCGGATAGCGGAAGTTAATGGTTTATTGATAACCGGATTAAAGGAAAAAGTCGATTTTTGATTAAGAAAGGAATCAGGCGATAAGGTTTTATCAGTACTAGTAAAGGAGATTACATAACGCCAAGGCTGGTTTAACGACTCATCACCCTCAACATGCAAAACCGACATCGGCGCGCCCAGCCCGTCAACCGTTAAAGTATAGCGATTATGGCTAACACCCCCTAAGCCCGCCATTAAATCGCTAAACCCGTCACCGAGCTGACCCAGAAGACGATTAAGTTCGTTTGACATGTTTCCCCCCCTTTATTCCTAATAATTCATACCGTTTATTTTTATTATGCTATTAGTTTATCGCGATATTATTGTTTTTATGCTAACTATTTTCAACGTAAGCGATAATGCAAACAGAGTATAAACGATTTTAACGTAAAGTTTAATTTTTTTAATCAATATCTTTGTTTAATATGAATAATTTCAGTTAGTTAAAACGGTAAGTGATAGCGGCTTAACGCCTTTGTTAAATAAGGGATTTAAGCAATGTTAGGCTTTATCAATGAAATTTATTAAATCATTAAATTTAAAATGATTTTATGCTGAAACGGTATAGGATCCTGAATATTTTTAACAGGAATTCAGTAATTCTTAATAAAGAAGATAGCTCTTTTATTTATAACTAGTTATCAAATATAAGAAATTTAAAAATAAGTTGGAAAAATAAAGGAAATGCTATAATCATGAAGTATAAACAACTCGGGAGCTACATATCATTTTTCAATGAAATCTTGATATATTTCAATTAAATTATCATTTTCGCTCTTTTGGCATTTATCCATTAATTTGATTTTTAGGTCTGAGAAATTTAAATATTGCAGTAATTCAGCTAATCTTCGGAATATAAAGTCATCGAAAGAATCAAGGTCATTATCTAACAGACTAGATAATTTATTTTTTACGATTTTATTCTCTTTAAGCTTGATCAATATATCTCTAGCTATAGGAATATTATCAATATTGCCATCTATTGATATATCTATAATTATGGGGATTAATATTTCTAATTCTTCGTCATTAAAATCATCATCTCTTATAAATCTTAATGCTGTTCCTTGTTCTGATAATGTATTGAGTGCTAATAGTAATTGCTTAAAAAAACATTTTGATTTTCTAAAATAATATTTAGAAGAAAATAGATTTGTTTCAGATTCTTTTAAATGAAGCCATTCTCTAGAAAATTTTGTATTATCTATCATGTTGTTAACACCACGCGACCAAGGAATTGAGTTAATAGATTTCTTTAATTGCATCTATTAACATAACCTGTGTTAGTCCAGCTATTTACGATCTACTTTTAAATTATCTTTCGATACAAAATAAATATCGCTCCCCCCTGTTGAACAAAATTCAGTAATATCATTTTCGTTAACTTCTACAGCATCACCTTTTGTTATAACTTGATAGCTATTGCCATTATCATCATAAAAAACGAAGCGATAAATTTGGGTATATACATATTTTTTCTTTATCATATTATTTGTATTTTTCTTTTTTTCTGATGCCAATAATGTTACTGTTGTTTTTGATGGATCTAAATCAGCCATCTCAACGATTCCTCCATCATATTGCATCCAACGAGCCGCTTCGTTCATGAAAGCATTTGCACAATCAGGTGTTTTAGCAAAAGAGATTATAGGCCACATTATTAGCCCAATAATTAAAAAAAACTTTTTCATTTTACAACCTTTAATTTTTGTCTTGCCATATTCATTTAGCTAATTGATAAAGCAATGATTTGGTTAAACATGTCTGAAACCGTTGACCATTTTACGCATTAATCAAAATAATCAATCTGGCGTTTTGATACTAAATAACTATCAACTTCACCTATCGAACAGTCTTTATTAGAAGCTTCACTTTTTGTGATAACTTCATAAGCTTTGTTTTGATTATCATAAAAAACAAAATGATAAATTTGTGTATATAAATCCTTACTTTTCTGTTCAGATGCTAAAAGTGTTATTCTCAACTTGGATTTATTCAGGTTTTCAATCTCCACTATATTACTACTTTTCAACCACTCCTTAGCTTTATTCAAAGCGCGATTATGGCAATCGGGCCCATTAGCAAAGGATAGAATTGGGCATAATATTAACAATATTACTAAAGAAAGCTTTTTCACATAATTACCTTAAATTATTCTTTTTTACCTTATATTACTTTTATCATAGACTAAAAACAGTCTAAAATACCGAAGTTACTTACCTATTATTAGATAACCTACTGATGAACTTGGCTTTTGGATATTAGATATTTATTCACATCACTTATTGAACATTCTTCGTATGATGCTTGGCTTTTTGTAATAACTTCGTAACTATTACCATTTTTATCATAAAAAACAAAGTGATAAATTTGATTATATAAACCCTTTTTTATTTCCTCTGAAGCCAATTGCGTTATTTTGGTTTTCGATTCATCCAAGTCTTGAATATCCACTATCTTTTCATTTTTCATCCAAACCTCGGTCATATTCATGGGCCAAGTATAACAATTAGGTCCTTTGGCTAAGGATACTAATGGCCACAACATTAATAATATTAGTATAGATAGTTTTTTCATATTATTACCTAAATTGATTTCTTGCAGATTTAACCACAAAGTGTACCATTTTTTTAGATGTGTAAAAATTAGATTGTTATTAGAATCTTCTTATCATACATTGTAAATAGCAGGCCGAACTAATTAGACATAAAAATTCTTGCTACTGCTAGTTGTGCAATGCCATGACTTGTAGTTTTTTTGCCTATAAAGTTGACACTAGAATAGCAACTAGATTTATTAGTAACGATCAGCGATAATCTTAATCTTCTCTTATCAATAATTAGTGTTGTTATGTTTACCATTTATCATTCAAATCAGGTCGATTTACTCAAGACGTTATTGAGTGAATTGATGCGCAGACAACCATTAGAGGATGTATTTACACCTGATGTAGTGATGGTGCAAAGCCAAGGTATGGCACAATGGTTGCAAATTGCGTTAGCGGATGAACTGGGTATTGTGGCTAATGTTGATTTTCTTTTTCCAACTCAATTTATTTGGCAACTTTATCAAAAATTATTGCCCGATGCCCCCATTGAAAATAGTTATAGTATTGAATCAATGAGTTGGCGTTTGTATTATTTGTTGCCCCAAGTTATTGAACAACCTGAGTTTAGCGCACTTAAACATTATCTGGATATTGATAAACAAGATAAAAAACGATATCAGCTTGCAACGCGTATTGCGCGGTTATTTGACCAATATTTAGTGTATCGCCCTGATTGGCTTGCAAAATGGGAAGCCAATCATACTGTTAGCGAATTAAATCATCATTCTGATGAAAGGTGGCAAGCAGAGCTGTGGCGAAAGCTAATATCCATCAGTCAACCTTATCATCGCGCTAATATTTATCAACAAATGCTTGAAATTTTGTTAGATAATCACTTTGATCGTTCACGTTTAGATTCGTTACCTAATCGTATTTTTATTTTTGGTATTACTTCTCTTCCTCCTATTTATCTTTCGTTACTGTCAGCACTTGGGCAACATATTGATGTCCATTTGATGTTTAACAATCCGTGTAAATGGTATTGGGGAGATGTTGTTGAAAAGCAGTTGTCAGATATATTCAATACCCCCGATAAAATACCCAATCCCCTTTTAACCTCGTGGGGAAAACTAGGTCGTGATAATCTGTTCCTGTTACAGGAATTTAACAATAAACAAGATATTGAAGCTTTTGTCGATCAGGGGCGATCTTGTTTATTAAATGCCATTCAGCAAGATATTTTAGATCTGTATCAAAACGATGTTGGTAATGAGCATATTGCAGCAACAGACAAGTCAATTTCGTTTCATGCTTGCCATAGTGAGCAACGTGAAGTTGAAGTATTGTATGATTATCTGCTATCAGTTTTTGACGCAGATCCCACACTAGAATTACGCGATTGCATAGTTATGGTTTCGGATATTGATAAGTATGTGCCTTATATTCGAGCTGTTTTTGGTAATGCTTATGAGAAGCGCTATTTACCTTTTACTATTTCAGATCAAAAGGCACGAAATATCGATCCGATTGTTCAAGGTTTTTTTGCTATTTTAAATTTTCCAAATAGTCGATTTACAGCAGAAGAACTCTTTAATTTGCTTGAGATCCCGGCTGTTTCTGAAAAATTTGCAATTAATCAATCACAGCTAACCTTGTTGAGGACTTGGATTGTTGAGTCAGGCATTCGTTTTGGGCTTGATAGTGCACATAGTTGGTTATTTGGGCTTGAACGGTTATTACTTGGCTATACGATGAATAGTGAGCAAGGGGGATGGCAACAGATATTACCTTATGATGGTGCAACTGGTTTAGATGCCGAACTAATCGGTCAATTAGCTGAATTTATTAAAGTGGTAAAGAAGTGGTTTGCTATCTTAAACGAAGAAAAACCGCTCATTGATTGGCAACCATGTTGTCTTGAATTGATTAATGATTTTTTTGTCAGCAATTCACAACGTGAATCCATTTTATTGATGATAGCACAAGAGTGGCAAGCGTTGATTAATAGTGGTTTGTCTGCCACTTATATGGATAATATTTCTATCACGATTTTGCATGATGCCATGCAATCACGCTTAGAACAAAATCATTTAGCACATCGTTTTTTAGTCGGTAAGATAAACTTTTGTACCATGATGCCAATGCGCTCCATTCCCTTTAAAGTTGTTTGTTTATTGGGAATGAATGACGGGGATTATCCAAGAACGTCGCTTCCACTTGACTTTGATTTAATCGCACAGCATCCAAGACGAGGCGATCGCAGTCGTCGCACCGATGATCGTTACCTTTTTTTAGAGGCAATTTTATCTGCGCAAAAACAGCTGTATATCAGTTATATTGGTCGTGAGATGAAAGATAACAGTGAACGTTATCCCTCTATACTAGTTGATGAACTTTGGGAGTATATTACCCAATATTATAAAATACCTGCAAATAACATGGTTAGTTCTGCTAACAGCTTGGATTTTTTACGTGTAAACCATACACGCACACCCTTTAATCCTCAAAATTTTTTACAAGAACCAAAAAGCTATGCCGATGAGTGGTTACCTGCGGCATTGCAACAAGGTGAAAGCCAATTATTTATTAGTGAAATACCTGTTATTGATGTCGATAATATCAATCTCGATGAATTAAAACGATTTTACCAACACTCTATTCGGTTTTTTTTACAAAAACGGTTTAATTTTTATATCAATTATCTGGATGATACCTTACCCGATGCCGAGAATTTTAATCTTGATAGTTTAAAACGTTATCAATTGAACTTGCTGATTTTAAATCAGCTGATCAGCAATGAATCACAACAATACGATGATTTTTATCAACGTTTAGCGTTAACGGGTGAATTACCAGATGGTGCCTTTGGTGAAATTATTTATGATAAACAAGTCGAATCATTGCAACCATTAGCGAATAAAATTAATCAAGAACGATTGGTTATGACAACGCAAGAGGTCAATTTAACTATTTTGACCAATGGGCAACATGCCCAATTACAAGGTTGGTTAACCCATGTGCAAGAAGACGGTATATTGGCATGGCGTCCTGCAAAACTGTCGATTCGAGATGGTATTTCGCTGTGGATTGATCATTTAGTTTATTGCATCATAAATCCAGATCAAGTTGAAAATCAAAGCCGCACCTATGGCCGAGAAGATACTGAGTGGCGTTTTTTACACTTACCCCATGATAAAGCAATTGCGATATTAACCACATTAGTGGAAGGTTATTTGCACGGTATTAATCAGCCTTTATTATTACCAGTGCAAAGCGCATGGAGTTGGTTAATGGCTGCTTATAATAAAAAAACGGGCGAGATTGTCGCGAGCGATAAAGCTATTAATCAGCTTTTAAATACTTGGCAAGGTGGCTTTAACCGATCTGCCGAGTGCGACAGTTATTATACTCGCCTTTACCCTGACTTAACGGACGCATTAATTGAACAAATTACATTGGCTTGCCAGCGGTTTTTATTGCCTATTTTATTACATCAAACGACGGTAGAATAAGGATGCATTATGTTTATTGATACACATTGTCATTTTGATTTTCCGCCTTTTACCGATTATCTTGCCGATTCAATAGCGAAGATTCGCCAAGCGGATATTATCGGGTTAATCATACCCGCAGTTAGCGCTAACTATTTTGATACCGTTTTGCAACTTGCTGATAATTACCATGAACTCTATGCCGCTTTGGGGTTGCATCCTATTTATCAACATACCATGGCTGATTTAGAGCTGTTAACCGATATCGTTAAAACGAAACCTAAAAAATTAATTGCCATTGGAGAGATCGGACTCGATCGCTATGATTTAAGTATTGATTGGCAACAGCAGCTATCATTTTTTAGATCACAATTAACGCTTGCTAAACAATTTGATTTACCCGTTTTGATTCATTCGCGCAAAGCACACGATATTATGTACCACGAATTACACCGCGCCAACTTACCTTGCCGTGGTATAATACATGGATTTTCAGGTAGCTATCAGCAAGCTATGCAATTTGTTAAGCTGGGTTATTATATTGGTGTAGGTGGCGTCATTAGTTATGAACGAGCGAATAAAACGCGCAATACGATTGCTCAATTACCGTTAGAGAGCCTTGTGCTTGAAACGGATGCTCCTGATATGCCATTAAGTGGCCGTC
The DNA here is from genome assembly GCF_013345045.1 of Gilliamella sp. ESL0250. NCBI lineage: Bacteria > Pseudomonadati > Pseudomonadota > Gammaproteobacteria > Orbales > Orbaceae > Gilliamella > Gilliamella sp. ESL0250. Next base: position 87,395 of record NZ_JAAEDV010000005.1, read on the forward strand.
AAGGTCAAATAAATCGCCCTGAATATATCGCTGAAGTATTTAACATCTTGACCCAATTACGCAATGAATCAGCAGAGCACATAATGCACACGATTTTAGCAAATACCTTGACGCTATTTAGTAGCATCAATAGAGTAAAAATCACACAAAGAAACTAAAATAACTTTATAATTATTATAGAATTATTTTATTAGACTCATAGCAGGTTTATATGACCAGACAATTTCATCAACTGCTTGTTCGATCGATTACCTCTCTTTTATTAATGCTGTCCGCTGTAGTATTTTCGGTTTGACACAATAATTTAGGTTGATTACTAGCTGGCTATTGGCAAGATAGACCTGTTAAAAAATGAGAAAAAAGCCAATAATTAATAAATAATATTGTAAAATGGCATTCATCTGCTCTCTTTCTTAATAAAATAGGTAGTAAGAGAGCTTAATTTTCCGAGCTTATATTCAACCGCTCATCCAGCATTTAAATTAATTTCAGGCTAAATTAAAATGAATAGCGAATTACAGTTACCGCCCTTTGTTTATCGAATATTACCATGGATTGCAGCATTTGCATTTTTTATGCAATCGCTTGATACCTCGATATTAAACACTGCACTTCCCACGATGGCAAAAGATCTTAATGAATCACCATTAAATATGCAATCGGCAGTGATAAGTTATGCTTTAACCCTAGCATTATTTATTCCAGTCAGTGGTTTTTTATCGGATAAATTTGGTACTAGAAATATTTTTGTGATGGCTGTTTCACTGTTCACACTTGGCTCATTGCTTTGCGCTTTATCCAATTCATTAATTTTTTTAGATATCTCTCGTGTTATTCAAGGTATTGGTGGCTCAATGATGGTACCGATATCACGTTTAGTATTAATTAAATCTTTTAAGCGTAGTGATTTTTTAGCCGCCTTAAATACAGCCACCATTCCTGGTTTAATTGGACCTGTTTTGGGACCGGTATTAGGGGGATATTTAGTTGATATGGTGAGTTGGCATTGGGTGTTTTTTATTAATTTACCCATTGGTATTTTAGGTGTGATAATTAGTTGGAAATATATGCCGAATCTAAAGGGAGAACGCATGCCTTTTGATCTGTTTGGCTTTATATTTATTGTGATTGCCTTTATTAGTGCCACTTTAAGTGTAGAGGTTTTAAACCAAAATCAAACATATTATTTTTCATTACTACTTGCCGCAATCAGCTTCGTTTTTTTACTTATCTATTATGGGTATGCCAAAAAGAAACCAACACCATTATTTCCCCTATCACTTTTTAAGATCCACACGTTCAAAATAGGCATTATTGGCAATTTAATTTGCCGATTAGGTATATCTGGCGTACCTTTTCTAATTCCGTTGTTGTTACAGGTCGGTTTTGGCTACTCGGCTATTTTTGCTGGTGTGATGCTAATGCCAATGGCTATTGCTTCAATTTGTACTCGAATCGTTATTCCACGTATTTTAGCTCGTTTAGGCTATCGTTTTGTGCTCGTTGCTAATACCATTTTAGCGGGCGTGATGATTGTTTTAATGTCTCTACTAAATTTATCAACGCCCCTTATCTTAATCAGTTTATTGCTATTTTGTATCGGTGGTATCAATTCTATGCAATATACCGCGATGAATAGCATAACCTTAGCGAACTTAGAAAACGAAAATACAAGTAGTGGCAATAGTTTAATGGCAGTTAATCAACAACTTGCTATTAGTTTTGGTACAGGATTTGGTGCAGTTTTACTGCGATTAATTAGCAACTCAGCTAGTACTATTCACGCATTTCAATTAACATTTGTTATACTCGGTGTGGTTACAGTGCTATCAAGCGTTATTTTTGCGCAACTAAAAAAAGAAGACGGCCAAAATCTAATCACCCATCACCAAGAAACAAGGAGATAAGTATATGTTTCAGTATCAAATCATCCCCGTTACCGCTTTTCAAGAAAACTGTAGCATTATTTGGTGTGATCAAACCATGGAAGGCGCATTGATTGATCCTGGCGGTGAACCAGAACTACTGAAAAAAGCCATTGAAAAACTGGGTGTAAATATTAAACAGATTTTATTAACCCATGGACATTTGGATCATGTTGGTGCGGCAACCACATTAGCTCAACATTATAATGTCAAGATTATTGGACCAAGCCAAGAAGATGAATTTTTGCTAACAAATTTACCACAGCAATGCGTACAATTTGGTTTTCCTTATACGGATAGCTTTTTACCTGATCGTTGGCTAAAAGAAGGCGACCAGATTCAAGTAGGTAACATCACCCTTGATGTCCTTTTTTGCCCTGGCCATACTCCAGGACATATTGTTTTTATTAATCATTTGGATAAACTGGCTTTTGTCGGCGATGTATTATTTAAAGGCAGTATAGGACGAACTGATTTTCCTCGAGGCAACCATACCGATTTAATTTCATCAATCACTAACAAATTATTACCTCTTGGTGATGACTTTATTTTTGTGCCAGGACACGGCCCAATGTCAAGTTTTGGTCATGAACGAATCAGCAATCCTTACTTAGTTTAAGCAAAACCTTGTTTTTTGCTATCACGCTCTTTATCTTAGAGTGCGATAGCAACAATTTAACCTTATTGTAAACTTTTTATATAAAAAATAGTTTACAATAAAATACGTTGCGCTATTATAGTTCTACTATTTATGTATCAAAGGTAGAAAATAATGAAACAACAACTCACTTCGTATTATCCAACATTTATCACGACACTGGTTAATTTATCTTCTTGGCAACGTAAATTACTGGCCACCACCAGCGCAGCATTACTTTTAGGATTAGCCGCTAATATTAGTATTCCGACTTATCCTGTCCCATTTACATTACAATCATTGGCAGTATTGCTAATTGGTGCTTTTTTAGGTCGTAAATTAGGTGCATTAGCAATAATTCAATACCTTTTTTTAGGCGCGATGGGATTACCGCTATTTGCTAATGGTAGTGGTGGGATTATGGCGCTAGCATCACCTTCTTCTGGTTACTTATACGGCTATGTATTTAGTGCCTATTTAGCCGGTTTTGCTGCAGAAAAGGGGTATGATCGCCGCTTTATTTTAGGCTTAATTGCATTTGCCTGTGCACATCAATTGTTATTTGTATTTGGTGTTGTCTATTTAATGGGTTATTTGCATATTACGCTGATTGATGCGTTAAAAGTGGGTTATTTTCCATTTGTTGGCATTGATGCACTTAAATTTATTATTGCAACTTGTGTAATGTTTTCGCTATGGCGTTATCGTGCTAAAACTCAATAATATTCAAAGTGGCGATATCATCTTCCAAAGCCTTAACGAAGATAATGATTTTAGTGACGCTATAAACCGTTCTGGCGCAGTGGCTAACATGGATGAGATAACAAAAAATATCAATCATGTCGGTTTATATATTGGCAATAATAGCGTCATTGAAGCGACACAAAAATATGGCGTAATTGAACAATCTTTGCCTGATTTTGTTGGTGCGGCTAGACGTAATATCATTGGTAGAATCCATGATTTGGCTGTTATTCAAAATGCATTAAAGCGAGCTAAAAATTGCTTAGGTTCACCTTACAATCATAGCTTTCATCAAAATACGGATGGGTTTTATTGCAGCGAACTGATTACTTATGCCTTTAAAACTAAACAAGGTAGTGATTATTTCGCATTATATCCAATGAATTTTAAGGATATAACAACAAATCAAATTTTGCCTTATTGGATTGATTATTATCGCGATCTAAAACAGAGCATCCCACAACAAGAGCTCGGTTCGCATCCGCAACAATTACTCAGACAAAAACACTTATTCAAGACAATCCTAACACTTGAATGATTATAAAGGAGGCAATTTTAGACAAAAAAGCATTGTAAAGTATTTAACTATTGACATAGCGCCATAAAATCTATAATATGCGCGCTACATTTCGGTTCCTCCATAGTTCAGTCGGTAGAACGGCGGACTGTTAATCCGTATGTCACAGGTTCAAGTCCTGTTGGAGGAGCCAACTTCTAAATCCCAAAACCATCTTAGATAAATTACCTCTACCAAGCTTCTTTACTTTTTTCCAAATTTTTATCCCGTTAATATCAAAAGTCTATATTGTATTTGCGAAAAATTTATTCATAATAATTCAATAATAAATTTATCTTTAGATATATGTAATGTCATTGAATCATGATTTTTGATGATAATATTTATAGGCAAGGAGTCTTTATTAATGCATATACATTTTATTATTCATGAAGCTTTCGAAGCACCAGGAGCCTATGAACAATGGGCTAGGATGCATCATCACACCATAACCTATTCTCGCGTTTATCTTGGTGAACCACTTCCTAATTGCATTGATGATATCGACTTTCTTATTGTTATGGGTGGCCCACAATCGCCGTCAACCACCAAACAAGAGTGTGCCCATTTTGATTCCATAGCAGAACAAGCTGTGATCTTATCAATGATAAATGCAGGTAAAATAGTTATTGGCGTGTGTCTAGGCGCACAATTAATTGGCGAGGCGTTAGGCACAAGTCATGCCCAAAGCCCAGAAAAAGAGATTGGAAAATTCCCAATTACATTAACGCAAATTGGTAAAACAAATCCTTTATTTGCTGATTTTGGCAATACATTAGAAGTCGGTCATTGGCACAATGATATGCCTGGTTTAACCAAAGATGCCAAAATTATAGCTTATAGTGCAGGGTGTCCTCGGCAAATCATTGCTTATAATAAATTCGTTTATGGGTTTCAATGCCATATGGAGTTCACGCCTGAAGTTGTTGAGTTGCTGATTGCCCATTCGCAAAAAGAGCTTAATCAAGCTGCCAATCACCGCTTTGTTGATACGCCTGAAACGCTTCGCTCGCATGATTACACGGCAATGAATCAAAAACTTTTTACTTTTCTCGATAAGTTGAGCCAGCACTATCAATCATCTTTAGAAAAATAATTGATTATATATTGTAGATAAGGAAATGGAAAATTATGAAGGATATCATTGTCGATAAACCGATAAAACGCAGTAAATTAAGGCTGAAATTAGGCAAAGAGTATTTTATCTTAAAACGAAAATTTGGTTGGTGGCGACATCGTCATACCTATAGTACTGTCGACATAAATAATAATACCTGTTGTTATTCACACAAAAAACATCAGTCTGTTTTATTAAGACCACTAAAAGATGTTGATATGTATTTACAATATAATAAGATCACTAATCTTAGATTAGCCATTGAAAAACTTAATGGTTCAATCATTAAGCCCAATCAACGTTTTTCGATCTGGCAAAAAGTAGGACGCCCATCGAAAAAACGAGGATTTTTAGAAGGACTATCATTGCATAATGGACAGATAGGCAAAGATATTGGTGGTGGATTATGCCAATTAGGTAATTTGATTTATTGGATTGTGTTACATTCTGATCTCACCATTATAGAGCGTTGGCGGCATAGTTTTGATGTTTTCCCTGATATCAATCGTACAATTCCTTTTGCTTGTGGCGCAACCTTGTCTTATAACTATGTTGATTTACAATTAATCAATAAAACCAATACCACCTACCGGCTTAATCTTTGGCTTGATGATCAATATTTACATGGTGAATTACTTGCTAATATCCCATTAACTCATCATTATCAAATCCTAGAAACCGATCATCGCATTGAACAACAGTGGTGGGGAGGCTACACCAGACATAATAAAATATGGCAACGCAAAACACATTTAATTGATAACCATGTCGAAGAAAAGCTCATCAGCGAAAACCACGCAATTATGATGTATACCCCATTTATAGCAAGTAATGAAAGCTAATTGGAAAAATAATCATCAGCCTAATCACAGATAGCCACTAACTATCTAAGTGATAGTTTGAGGGCGACTATAATAGCCCGTATACTCATAAGATAAAGTAGTTGATAATACCTAATATATGAAAGGAGCAAATTTCATGGCTTATACTTTACCCCCTTTACCTTATGCTTATGATGCATTAGAACCTTATATCGATTCTGAAACAATGCATCTTCATCACGATAAACATCATCAAACCTATGTCAACAATGCCAATGCTATCATTGAAACTTTATCTGCTGAAATTAAAGAGTTTAGCCCAAGCGATTTATTAAAAAATTTAGATAAAGTGCCAGCTGATAAACTTACCGGCATTAAAAATAATGTAGGTGGTCATGTTAATCACACGCTTTTCTGGGAATTATTAAAAGTCGGTACCGAGCTAAAAGGTGAACTTAAAGCTGCCATCGAAAAAGATTTTGGTTCAGTTGATGCATTTAAAGAAAAATTTGCAGCAGCGGCAGCCACTCGCTTTGGATCTGGTTGGGCTTGGTTAGTATTACAAAATGGTAAACTTGAAGTGGTTTCAACAGCTAACCAAGATTCACCATTGATGGGCGAAAAATTTGCTGGTGTTTCTGGTACACCTATCCTAACGCTTGATGTTTGGGAACATGCTTATTATTTGAAATACCAAAATCGTCGTGTTGATTACATCGGTGCATTTTGGAATGTGGTTAACTGGGATAAAGTTGCTGAGCTATACGCTGAAGCAAAAAAATAACCCAGCTTGCACTAAATATCTTCAACTAAAAAGATGGCGCTTTATGCGCTATCTTTGCTTTTCGCTGAGCACTTTATTCATCAAGTTCAGGTCAAAATGGCAATTGGCAATTGCTAAATTATGCCCAAATCCGCTACAATGAACGCTTGTAAAAAATCATAAAACTGAGCAAACCAATTTAAATCATGTTTGAAATTAATCCTGTTAAATCAAAGATAGCAGAACTTACCGAACGCACGGCTGTGATTCGGGGGTATCTTTGACTATGATGTAAAAAAAGAACGGCTCGAAGAAGTCAATGCTGAATTAGAGCAATCCGAAGTTTGGGCCGATCCCGAAAAAGCACAAGCGTTAGGTAAAGAGCGCGTTGCACTAGATGAAATTATCAATACTATCAATTCTTTAACGCAAGGTCTTGACGATGTTGAAGGCTTACTTGAACTGGCTATTGAAGCGGAAGATCAAGAGACTTTCGATGAAGCAAACAGTGAACTTGATCAACTAGAAAAAAAACTGGCCGGCCTTGAATTTCGGCGTATGTTTTCAGGCAATTACGATAGCGCAGATTGTTATTTGGATATCCAATCTGGATCAGGAGGCACTGAAGCACAAGATTGGGCTGAAATGCTACTGAGAATGTATTTGCGTTGGGCTGAATCAAAAGGCTTTGCAACCGACGTGATGGAAGTCTCTGATGGCGATGTTGCCGGCATTAAATCAGCAACGATTAAAGTATCGGGTGATTATGCTTATGGTTGGTTACGCACAGAAACTGGTGTACACCGCCTAGTTCGCAAAAGCCCATTTGACTCAGGCAATCGACGCCACACCTCATTTTCTTCAGTATTTGTTTATCCTGAAATTGATGATGATATTGATATCGACATTAACCCAGCCGATCTTCGCATTGATGTGTACCGTGCATCGGGTGCCGGTGGGCAGCATGTGAATAAAACCGAGTCTGCAGTACGTATTACCCATATTCCAACCGGTATTGTGACACAGTGTCAAAATAACCGTTCACAACACAGCAATAAAGATCAAGCCATGAAGCAGCTAAAAGCGAAACTGTATGAGCTTGAGATGCAGAAAAAGAATGCCGAAAAACAACAGATGGAAGAAAATAAATCTGATATCGGCTGGGGCAGTCAAATTCGCTCTTACGTGCTTGATGATTCACGTATTAAAGATTTACGCACTGGCGTTGAAACGCGTAATACGCAGGCCGTATTAGATGGCGATTTAGATCAATTTATTGAAGAAAGCTTAAAAGCAGGCTTATAAACCGCTTGGTTATAAATAAAAGGTAAAATTATGTCAACAGAGCAGCAAGATCAACAAAACCAAATTGAAGAGTTAAACAACGAACTAAAAGTACGTCGCGAAAAGCTCGCTCATCTTCGCGAACAAGGTGTTGCGTTTCCTAATGATTTTCGCCGTGATGCGATTTCAAACGATCTCCACAAACAATATGGCGATAAAACTAACGAAGAACTCATTGAAAACAAAATTACCGTAACGGTCGCAGGACGTATGATGATGCGCCGTATTATGGGGAAAGCGTCGTTTGTTTCTTTGCAAGATGTTGCTGGACAGATCCAACTTTATGTTACCCGTGATGATCTTCCTGAAGGCTTTTATAACGAACAATTTAAAAAATGGGATTTAGGTGATATTGTCGGTGCGAAAGGTTACCTATTTAAAACGAAAACAGGCGAGCTTTCTATTCACTGTGAAGAAATTCGTTTACTAACCAAAGCGCTACGTCCATTACCTGATAAGTTTCATGGACTTGCCGATCAAGAAATGCGCTATCGTCAACGTTACTTGGATCTTATCACCAATCAAGAATCAAGAGAGACGTTTAAAGCGCGTTCAAAAGTGGTTAGCGAAATCCGTAACTTTATGCTTGAAAATCACTTTATGGAAGTTGAAACCCCAATGATGCAAGTCATTCCAGGTGGTGCATCAGCGAAACCATTTATTACGCATCACAATGCGCTTGATTTAGATATGTATCTACGAATCGCGCCAGAGCTTTATTTAAAACGTTTAGTGGTGGGTGGCTTTGAACGTGTCTTTGAAATTAACCGTAACTTCCGTAACGAAGGGGTATCGCCAAGACACAATCCAGAATTCACCATGATGGAAATGTACATGGCTTATGCCGATTATAAAGATCTAATTATATTAACCGAAGCCTTATTCCGCCGTTTAGCAATTGCGGTAACAGGTGATGCTGTTGTGCAATATGGCGAGCATACTTTCGATTTTGGTAAACCATTTATTAAAATGACCATGCGTGAAGCAATTTGCCATTATCGCCCTGAAACCAATAATGCCGATTTAGATGATTTTGATAAAGCATGTGCCATTGCTCAATCTGTTGGCATCAAAATCGAAAAAGGCTGGGGACTTGGTCGCGTTGTTACTGAAATCTTTGAAGAAGTAGCTGAAGCAAATTTAATTCAACCAACGTTTATTACTGAATATCCAGCAGAAGTTTCACCGCTTGCTCGCCGTAACGATGAAAACCCGTTTGTTACTGACCGATTCGAATTCTTTATTGGTGGTCGTGAAATTGGCAATGGATTCTCAGAACTTAATGATGCGGAAGATCAAGCTCAACGCTTTGCCGATCAAGTCACACAAAAAGATGCAGGTGATGATGAAGCTATGTTCTATGATGAAGATTATATCACCGCACTTGAACACGGCTTACCGCCTACAGCAGGATTGGGCATTGGGATTGACCGCACAGTGATGCTATTTACCAATAGCCATACTATTCGTGATGTTATTTTGTTCCCAACCATGCGTCCAATCAAATAAAATAATTTATTACTAAAAGCACACTTATTTTTTGGTAAGTGTGTTTTTATACTAAAACACATAGTTTCCTGAAACTTTTTGACAAACAACTGTAATAACCATATAAAAAACTCAACTTTATCACGGATAAACAGCTTATATCATAAATAAATTTGTAAAATGCATTGAATATAAAACAGGCAATATAATTTTATACGCAAGTTATTTGCTAACTATGAGGTATTTACCCATCTATTCACTTTTTAGGTTATATTTTTGTAAAAAATATTCAGGATCCTATACCGTTTCGTGATTAATTGAGAATTTGTAGCATCGATTAGTGATAACCTGTGATAACCATCGTATCAATCAACAATTCACAAAATAGCTTGTCCACCAATGCATAAGAAAACAGAAAGAGATAGTGACTTTAATGAAAATGGGATATGCACGTTTTAAGTGATATTTTTGTAAAAAATATTCAGGATTCTATACCGCTTCGTGATTAATTGAGAATTTGTAGCATCGATTAGTGATAACCCGTGATAACCATCGTATCAATCAACAATTCACAAAATAGCATGCCCACCAATGCATAAGAAAACAGAAAGAGATAGTGACTTTAATGAAAATGGGATATGCACGTTTTAAGTGATATTTTTGTAAAAAATATTCAGGATTCTATACCGCTTCGTGATTAATTGAGAATTTATAATAATAGGTTAACATAGCCATATTATGGCTATCGTTGACTATAAATATAGTCAACGATAGTTGAATTAATTTAGTGGCTATCAGTCGGTTTGGCTTGATGTGGCAAGATCAGATTTAACACAATGGCTAAAATCCCACACAAGCTTATACCTTGTAATGCATATGACCCAAAATCAAAAATCATTCCACCAATCCCAAAAACTAAAACTAATGAGACAATACACATATTTCGAGGCACAGAAAGATCCACTTTGTGTTTAACTAAAATATTTATACCCACTGATGCAATGGAACCAAACAATAGCACCATAATTCCCCCCATGACTACAGTTGGAATTGAGCCTAAAAATGCACCAATTTTGCCAATAAAAGACATTAAAATGGCCCAAATTGCCGCCCATGTCATGACGCGAGTTTTAAAATTACGCGTTAACGTTACCGCACCAATTACTTCCGCATAAGTAATACAGGGTGGTCCACCAAAAAATCCCGCTGTCGAAGTTGCCAATCCATCACCGAGTAATGTGCGCTGTAAGCCAGGATCACGCGTATAATCTTTACCTGTGACAGTACTAATTGCCATAATATCACCAACATGTTCAATGGTTGGTGCAATCACAATTGGCAGCATATACAAAATTGCTTGCCAGTGAAATTCAGGAAACGTGAAATCAGGTATTTTAAACCACGGAGCATCAATCACCGGTTGAAAATTGACAATACCGAACATACAAGAAAGCGTATAACCAACCACAATACCGGAAATAATAGGTAATAATTTTAAAAAACCTTTTGCCCAAATAGCCACCACTAACGTTGTTAATAGTGAAGCCATTGAAATAAGAATCAATTGATAATTTTCAGCTTGTAGTCCACTATTTTTACCCATTGCCATCCCAACGGTAACCGGCGCAAGCGATAAGCCAATAACCATAATAATTGGACCTGTCACAACCGGCGGTAAGATGCGGTCAATAACATGGCTACCATTCATTTTGACTAAAAAAGCAAAAAACATAAAAACTAACCCGGCGGCAACTAAACCGCCTAAAGTAGCGGGGATCCCCCACTGCGCAACACCAAATGAGATAGGGGCAATAAACGCAAATGATGAAGCTAAAAATACCGGTACCTTACCTTTCGTGGTTAATTGAAATAATAAAGTACCTACTCCAGCAGTAAAAAGCGCTACATTGGGATTTAACCCCGTTAACAACGGTACTAATACCAATGCTCCAAATGCGACAAATAACATTTGTGCGCCAGTAAAAATATCCTGCCAAGAATGCTTATGCTGTGATGTTATATTTTCTGTTTTGTCTGTTGTGATATTGCTCACATCGCGCCTCTCTTACTTAACTAAATTTGTTGTATAACTTGCCTGTTTGACAGGCATAAAAAAACCGGTTTAACCGGTCTAAAATTTGAGATTTTATTTTGTGCCGAAGATTTTGTCTCCAGCATCCCCAAGTCCTGGTAATATGTAACCTTTTTCGTTCAACCTCTCATCAATTGATGCGGTATAAAGTTCAACGTCAGGGTGAGCTTGTTCAAGTACTTTAATACCTTCTGGTGCGGCAACCAAAACTAATACTTTAATATTTTTACAACCTGCTTTTTTAAGCAAATCGATTGTCGCGACCATTGAACCGCCTGTTGCAAGCATTGGATCCACAACTAAAGCTATTCGCTCTTCAATATCTGAGGTTAGCTTCTGGAAATAAGGAACAGGTTCGAGCGTTTCTTCGTTACGATAAAAACCGACAACGCTAATACGGGCACTTGGAATATGCTCAAGCACACCATCCATCATACCTAAGCCCGCACGTAAAATAGGCACGACAGTAATTTTTTTACCTTTAATTTGCTCAACTTCAACAGGCCCACACCAACCATTGATCGTTACTTTTTCGGTAGGTAGATCCGCAGTGGCTTCGTAAGTTAATAAACTGCCAACTTCGCTGGCAAGATCGCGAAAGTCTTTGGTGCTAATATCGTGTTCACGCATTAAACCAATCTTATGGCGTACAAGAGGGTGTTTTACTTCAACTATTTTCATGGAGGGCCTCAGTGTTATTTTCTATAATCTGTTAGTCGGTATAAATAACCACTGAGGGGCGATTCTAACATAGATCTCACTTTATGAAAACCTGAAATCAACAAGCCCATCGACAATATAAATATGGATAACAAAATAAAAAATAAGCAATTTAATGATAAAAATCAGTTTTATTTTCGTTTTTTTTTCATTAGAGTAGCCAGCCTAAGTAATTTACTCTAATAATTTAAATAAAAGGAATATAAAGAAATGAATTGGTTTATCGATTGTATTACAAAAAATTACGCAAATTTTAATGGGCGAGCGCGTCGTCAAGAATATTGGATGTTTACTCTTTTCAATTTTCTTTTGAATCTTGCTTTGACTATTGTCTGCATGATCCTTGTGTCAATTAGTAACTCATTAATGCCAGTATTAAATATTATTAGTTATATCGTTTGGATAGCGTTACTTGTTCCTGGTTTAGCTGTTGCTGTACGACGTTTACATGATACGGGTAGATCTGGTTGGTGGCTATTAATTGCTATTGTTCCATTGATTGGTACAATTGTTTGGTCTTCTCATGCACAGACTCAACACCAGGTAGCAACCAATACGGTGAAAACCCTAAAGGTTTATAATTTACTCATAACCTTATCACTAAATGTGGTAAGGTTAGATGATTCTCAATCCGACTTTCTATTTTATCAAATACTTTCGCCGTCTAAATACTCAACTGGCATATCAATAACTTTTTGATCGACCTGCTCGCCATTAATGCGTTTTAATAATAGTTCTGCGGCAATTTTTCCCATTTCAATTCTGGGGGTCTGTATAGACGCTAATTTAGGATTCATAAATTGACCAATTTGATGTCCATGAAATCCAACAATAGCTATCTGTTTTGGCACTTCAATTCCCATCCGCTGACATTCAAATAATACCCCCAAAGCTAGGTCATCATTAGTACTAAAAATACCATCAACACGAGGAAACTCCATTAAAATTTGATGTAAAAATCTCGCTCCTAATTCATAAGACGACGCTTCTTTAGTTGCTAGCGTTCGTGGGGTTAATCCTGCTTCTTCCATTGCCTTTTCATAACCTTGTTGACGAATAATACTTCGTTGGTCTTGCCTTGCGCTAAAATAGACAATATTTTGACGCCCTTTATTTATCATTCGCTGAATCATCTTTTTAGTCGCCGTAAAATTATCAAATCCAACCGCCATATCAATGCAAGGTGAAACGCTATCCATAATTTCAACAACAGGTATACCCGAAATTTCGATCATTTTTAATGTTGCTGGAGTATGTGTTCTTTCGGTTAAAATTAATCCATCAATATTATAAGAAAGTAGTGAACGCAAACGTGATTCTTCTTTTTCTGCACTATAGCCAGTATGGGTAATCATAGTTTGATATCCCCTAGTATCAGTCACCATTTCAATACCTTTTAAAATATCAGCAAAAACTTGATTGGTAAAAGAAGGAAACACAATACCAATCGCATTACTTTTGGCATTAGACAGCATATCGGGGGCTTTATTAGGAATATAGCCAAGCTCATCTATCGCGGCTGAAATTTGCAATTGAAGAGGTTTAGAGACCAAATTAGGATCACGTAAAAAACGACTGACTGTCATTTTACTAATCCCAATTAAATTAGCGATTTCTTGCAAACCCGTTCGACGTTTTTTATGGCTATTCATTCGCTTTTTCCGGTAGTCTTGGCTGCCAATCTATAGCTGCTTTGCCTTGTTGCATAATAAGATCATTCGCTTTTGAAAAATGCTTACACCCCAAAAAGCCACGATGAGCAGATAACGGCGATGGGTGCACTGATGTTAATACATGGTGCTTTTGACGATTAATAAACTGACCTTTTTTTTGTGCAGGTGATCCCCACAATAAAAAAACCACACCCTCAAGATACTTATCAATTGCGGCTATCACATGGTCAGTAAAGGTTTCCCAACCTATTTTTGCATGAGAATGCGCCTGCCCTGCTTCAACCGTCAGCACATTATTTAATAATAATACGCCTTGGGTCGCCCAAGAAGCTAAATAGCCATGAGAAGGAATTGTAAATCCATCAATATCCGTTGATAGCTCTTTATAAATATTCATTAACGATGGCGGTGGCTTAATTCCCGGTAAAACAGAAAATGAAAGTCCGTGGGCTTGATTAGGACCATGATAAGGATCTTGCCCTAAAATCACGACTTTGATTTGATCAAATGGCGTGAAACGAAACGCATTAAACACATCATGCTGTGGTGGATACACAATCTTACCATTAGCGCGCTCAGATGCCACAAATTGCATTATATGTTGAAAATAGGGCTTCTGTTTTTCACCGCCGATAACGTCATGCCATGTTAATTGATTGCTCATACAATACCTATACTATAATTTTATATGACTCAACAACACTATTTGCTGATTACAATAATTATACCTAAAAATCATAATAAACCTAATGCTAATCAGCTTAAACCGCGCTAAATCAAAATTGTTAAATATTCAGTTAAGCATACAATAACAACCCATTATTTAATGCCTCAATACTAATGGCATATTTTGACAATATTTTAAATCACAACCAGTTTGACTAAATAAATATCCAGTGGCGTTCCTTTATTTTTTAAAAGGCAATAGACATGGTTAATAAATCAAGAAATAATTAATATAATAAAGTGTGTTTATACAATCATAACTAAAATACTAAACAAAGGTATTACTTATTGAATCGATAGCTTTTTTTGACTTTAATCAAATATTCAAAGTGCTATATTAACCCTAATTATTTTAGGGCAATAAGGCCCCGTTAGGAGGATTTAAAATGATTACAGGTATCCAAATTACTAAAGCAGACAATGCAGCACTTCTTAACTCTTTCTGGTTATTAGACGACGCGACAAAAGAAGCGCGCTGTGTAGCTGCTAAATCAGTTTATAAAGAAGATCAAGTGATCCCGACTGCAGAACTAGGTCAATTCGAATATCGTGAAGTTCCATTAGATGTTGCACCAACTATTAAAGTTGAAGGCGGTCAACACTTAAATGTGAACGTTCTTCGTCGTGAAACTTTGGAAGATGCCGTACAACATCCAGAAAAATACCCACAATTAACCATTCGTGTTTCTGGTTATGCAGTGCGTTTTAACTCACTAACAGCAGAACAACAACGCGACGTTATTGCTCGTACATTTACGACTAAAATCTAATTAAATCGGGTTTAAGTTTTATAAAGGATAATCTAAGTAATTAGTTTATCCTTTTTTTATAACTTAAATATCACAATATGCTAACGCAGTAGTTATTATGCGAAAAAGCATCTATTGATCGTAGATACTTTTTATGCTTGATGACATTCAACCCAACGTAAGTACTGTCGCCAGAAAGGATCGAACTCACATTCAATTTTAACTGATAACGTATTATATTGGTTTGTTATCTGTTGCACTAATTGAAGTGCTGAGTGTTTATTTCCTACATGCCATAACATATTTCTTACACCTTGACTAAAACTATTTTGACAATGAATACCTCGCTCATCAGCACGTAAAGCAAGATTAATAGCATCTTCTAATTCATAAACAGATGAAAGAGTCTCTTTACTATCAATATCAACAATAACATTAAGTGCATAACAATAATTTTCATGCCCAACCAAAGAATTAGCCGCTTCATTACGATGCACTAACATTTTAAGATCCGTTAATTCAAATACAATCCATTGATCCTCTTGAGCATTAAGTACACCTGTGTGTTTTAAATCTTCTTTCCATAATCGATCAAAAATAGTTACAAATTGGTTAGCAGGAACTGTCGCAACATTCTGATCTGTCCTTAAAAACTCAATAGATTCTACTCTAATAGCAAAATCATATTCACCCAATAGATGATCGAGATAAATCAATGCCATCGTTTCTGCTTGTTTTATCATATCTTCGGGAGCAGTCTTAGCGAACATAATGCCAATAGATATTTTACGATAACTTTCTTTATATTGAATTAATAAATCAGTTGCACCTAATGAGAAAGAACTCTCTTTAGATTTTATAACAAAGGTATCTACATTATTAATGCGCTGACGAAATGCTTCTACTTCGAAAAACTGAAGATCAGGTGCTTGTCGGGAAATTTCCATTACATACTCGAATCGATCAATTTTTCCATCCGCGGTAAAAATAATTTTATGCTTCTTAGCATCCCCTACAGTAATTTCAGCAATGACATCTAACTGATTTTCATCTAATAGCTTATTGATATTTTCCATTATATCGATAAGTTCAAGTTCATTAAGAGATTGTTCAGATTTCTTTACCTGTTGCCAAAAATCGTGAATTATCACACTTAAATGATCTTGTGAGCTTTGTTTCTCTTTTGGTGTGTCTTTAATATCAGGCGGTAATTTTTTCCAAAACTTTTTAAAAAACATATATATTATTCCTTTCATGTCATTAAAATCATACAAAACTAATATTAATAATTTAACTAATGTATACTATATTCATTTAAAGTTAATAAATATCGATTATCTAATAAGGTTATTAATTTAAATATTGCTGTAAGGAAATTTTATTTTATGGAAATAGGAAAGTAAAAAATATTAAAATTAAACAATAATATAAAAATAAAATGCGAGATTAGTAACCTAATCTCGCTATTATTTCAACTATGATTAGCTTTATTCAAAAAACTTTTTCACTTTGTCAAAGAAGCTTTTTTCTTTGGGGCTATGTTTAGAGTTTTTATCGGCTTTAAAGCTTTCACCTAATTCTTTAAGCAGCTCTTTTTGTTTGCTCGTTAGGTTAACTGGCGTTTCAACCACAACATGACAGTAAAGATCACCTACCGCACTACCGCGTAATGATTTGACGCCTTTACCTCGTAGTCGGAACATTTTACCAGTCTGTGTTTCAGCAGGAATCGTTAAGCTGACCTTGCCATTAAGGGTTGGTACTTCAACTTCGCCACCGAGTGATGCCAATGCAATATTAATTGGAATTTCGCAATGCAGATTGGTGCCGTCTCGCTCAAAAATAGCATGCGGTTTAATTTGCATTTGAACATATAAATCACCTGATGGTGCACCATTTAAACCGGCTTCGCCCTCACCAGATAATCGGATACGGTTGCCAGTATCAACTCCCGCTGGAATAGTAACAGACAATGTTTTCGTTTTTTCAACGCGACCTTCACCATGACATTTTTTACATGGATTTTTAACCACTTTACCCCGTCCATGACAAGTTGGGCACTCTTGTTGCACGGCAAAAAAACCTTGTCGCATTTGTACAACACCTGCACCATGACAGGTATTACACGTGACCACATCAGAAGATTTTTCAGCGCCTTGCCCATGGCAAGTATCACAACTTACCCAAGTTAGTACTTTAATTTCTTTACTAACACCTGCCGCGGCTTCTTCTAATGTTAGGGTGATATTGTATTGTAAGTCATTGCCACGAGATGCGGTTTGACTGCGCCCACGACCGCCACCAAAAAAATCACTGAATATATCGTCGAACGCACCACCGCCAAAGCCACCAAATCCGCCGAATCCACCCGATCCACCCTGTCCTTGTTCAAAAGCAGCATGACCATATTGATCATAAGCCGCTTTTTTTTGCGGATCAGTTAGGATTTCGTAAGCTTCTTTCACCTCTTTGAACTTTGCTTCGGCTTCGGCTTTGTTATCTTGATTTTTATCAGGATGATATTTCATCGCTAGGCGTTTATAGGCTTTTTTTATCTCACTTTCACTGGCACTTTTACTGACGCCCAATGTTTCATAATAATCTTTCTTCGCCATAATTGACCTTTATTTTTTATGATTGTATAAACAACTAAACGGGCTTGAGTTACCTCGCGCCCGTTTAACTTGTTATATGTTTAAAACTTGTTGAAATAACTCATTAAAAAACATTGTAGTTAATGTTTATTTTTTATCATCATCAACTTCTTTGAAGTCTGCATCAACAACATCATCTTGCGCATTAGTGTTTCCACTATTTGCTTGACCCGCACCTTGAGCTGCTTGGGCTTGTTGTTGTGCTAATTCAAGCAATTTTTTAGAAGCTTCCATTAATGCATTAATTTTTGCTTCAATTTCTGCTTTATCTTCGCCACGAGCGGCAACTTCTAAAGCACTTACTGCATCTTCAATTGCTTTTTTATCATCAGCTGATAACTGATCACCAGCTTCAGTCACTTGTTTACGTGTTGTGTGAACAAGATGATCGGCTTGGTTACGAGTTTGAGCTAGCTCTTCAAATTTACGGTCTGCATCAGCATTAGCTTCCGCATCATTTACCATTTTTTGAATCTCTTCTTCACTTAATCCTGAAGAGGCTTTAATGGTAATTTTTTGTTCACGTCCAGTATTTTTGTCTTTCGCAGATACATGTAAAATACCGTCAGCATCAATATCAAAAGTAACTTCAATTTGTGGCATACCGCGAGGTGCAGCTTGAATACCATCTAGATTGAATTGACCTAATGATTTGTTATCACCCGCACGTTTACGTTCACCTTGTAACACATGAATGGTTACAGCTGATTGATTATCTTCAGCAGTTGAGAACACTTGACTATGTTTAGTTGGAATAGTTGTGTTCTTTTCAATTAAAGTTGTCATAACGCCACCCATAGTCTCAATACCTAAAGACAATGGGGTAACATCAAGTAATAACACATCTTTAACATCACCACCAAGTACACCACCTTGAACAGCTGCACCAACTGCAACCGCTTCGTCAGGGTTTACATCTTTACGTGGCTCTTTACCAAAGAAGTCAGCAACCGCTTTTTGAACCATTGGCATACGAGTTTGACCACCAACAAGAATAACGTCTTTAATGTCCGAAACAGAAAGACCTGCATCTTGTAATGCTGTTTTTACAGGATCCATTGAACGTTTAACTAAATCTTCAACTAAAGACTCAAGTTTAGCGCGTGTTACTTTGATATTTAAATGTTTTGGACCACTTGCATCAGCAGTAATATACGGTAAATTAATATCAGTTTGTTGCGCTGATGATAATTCAATTTTTGCTTTTTCTGCTGCTTCTTTTAAACGTTGCATTGCAAGCGGATCATTTTTTAAATCGAAGTTTTGTTCACGTTTAAATTCGTCAACTAAATAGTTGATTAAACGTGAGTCAAAATCTTCACCACCTAAGTGAGTATCACCATTTGTTGCTAATACTTCAAAAGTTTTTTCGCCATCAACATCGTCGATTTCGATAATAGAAATATCAAATGTACCACCACCAAGGTCGTAAACAGCAATAGTACGGTTACCTACATCTTTATCTAAACCATAAGCAAGTGCTGCAGCTGTTGGTTCGTTGATGATACGTTTTACATCAAGTCCTGCAATACGACCAGCATCTTTGGTTGCTTGACGTTGTGCATCGTTAAAGTAAGCTGGAACAGTAATTACCGCTTCTGTCACTGCTTCGCCAAGATAATCTTCTGCTGTTTTTTTCATTTTCTTTAACACTTCAGCAGAAATTTGTGGTGGCGCAATTTTTTGACCTTTAACATCAACCCATGCATCACCATTATCGGCTTTTACAATTTTATATGGCATGATGCTAACATCGCGTTGTACTTCGGCATCTTCAAAACGACGACCAATTAAACGTTTAATTGCAAATAATGTATTTTGTGGATTGGTTACTGCTTGACGTTTTGCTGGTTGACCAACTAAGATTTCACCATCTTGAGTATAAGCAATAATGGAAGGGGTTGTGCGATCGCCTTCTGCATTTTCTAATACTTTTGCTTGGCCATTGTCCATTACAGCAACACATGAATTTGTTGTACCTAAATCAATACCAATAATTTTACCCATAATCTTTTCTCCTCAAAATCTGTATTTTATTTCTTGTATATAGGTCTTAAATATTAATTTTCAAGCCTTTATTTCACAAAGAAATGTTTTTGTTTTCACATAAATGGGAACATTATTATTAATATCAAGGGGGGCAAAAAAATAATTTTCCCTGAAATCTTGATTATCGCGTTTTCTGCACTTATCATTGCCGCTCTTTTTTAATCATCAAACTTAACTTATAGGATCCTTATGGAACAAACAAAACTTGCAAATCCTGGCCCACTTGGTTTAATGGGATTTGGTATGACAACAATTTTATTAAATATTCATAATGCTGGATTTTTCCCAGCTATGACAGTTATTGTCTCAATGGGTATTTTTTATGGTGGTCTTGCACAAGTCATTGCTGGCATTTTAGAATTTCGAAAAGGCAATACGTTTGGTACAACAGCATTTACTTCTTATGGTTTCTTTTGGATTGTGTTAGTGGGTATTTGGTATTTACCAACTTCACCAGCGACAGCACCATCTGATGCTACCTTTGTTGGTATTTTCCTTGCTTTATGGGGAATTTTTACTGGCTTCATGTTTATTGGTACATTAAAAGGTAACCGCGCATTACAATTTGTTTTTGCCAGTTTAACGGTTTTATTTGCTTTATTAGCTATTGGTAATATTTCAGGTAATCATGACATTATCCATATTGCCGGTTTTGAAGGCATTATTTGTGGAGCAAGTGCTGTTTATTTAGCAATGGCAGAAGTAATTAACGAACAATATGGTCGTACCATTTTACCGATTGGTGCACCAAAAGGCGCTGCACATTAATAAATTTTACTTAATTTCAATAATTAAAAAACGGGGAATTATCCCCGTTTTTTATTAGGTTTTATTATTAATTATTTTTTATATGCATCATTATGAACACCAACCGCTGCACGTCCAGATGGATCATTTAGGTTTTTAAATGATTCATCCCATTCAATTGCTTTCGCAGTTGAGCAAGCAACTGTTGGACCACCCGGCACGCAATGTGCTGCACTTTCCAGTGGGAATAGTTCATTAAAAATCTCACGATACATATAGGCTTCTTTTGAAGTCGGCGTATTGTATGGGAAACGGAATTTTGCATTTTCTAATTGCTGATCAGTAATTTTACTTTCGGCAATCTCTTTTAATGTATCAATCCAGCTATAACCCACACCGTCAGAGAATTGTTCTTTTTGACGCCAAACAACCGATGCTGGTAAATAAGACTCAAATGCTTCGCGAACAATGTGTTTTTCCATTTTGCCATTACTGCCACACATTTTATCTTTTGGATTAATGCGCATAGCAACATCTAAGAATTTCTTATCAAGGAATGGAACTCGAGCTTCAACGCCCCATGCCGCCATCGCCTTATTAGCACGAGCACAATCATACATATGTAACGCAGCTAATTTGCGTACGGTTTCTTCATGGAACTCTTTGGCATTTGGTGCTTTGTGGAAATAAAGGTAACCACCAAACACTTCATCAGCACCCTCACCAGAAAGTACCATTTTAATGCCCATGGCTTTGATTTTACGCGCCATTAAATACATTGGAGTGGACGCGCGAATGGTTGTTACATCATAGGTTTCGATAAAATAAATCACATCACGAATCGCATCAATACCTTCTTGAATGGTAAAGTTAATTTCGTGATGAACTGTACCTAAATGATCCGCAACCGCTTGTGCAGCTTTAAGATCGGGTGCGCCTTTTAGACCAACAGCAAATGAGTGTAACTGTGGCCACCATGCTGCCGATTTTTCGTGATCTTCAACACGACGAGCAGAGAATTTTTTAGTGATTGCTGAAATGACTGAAGAATCAAGTCCACCTGATAATAATACCCCATAAGGAACATCAGACATTAAATGACTTTTTACTGACTCTTCTAATGCAACACGAAGTTCATTGATGTCTGCTTTATTATCTTTAACGTTGTCATAATCCATCCAGTCACGTTTGTAATAGGTTTTGATTTCACCGTCAGTACTAGATAGATAGCACCCCGGAGGAAAAGCTTCAATCGTTTTACAAACAGGCACAAGCGCTTTCATTTCAGAGGCAACATAAAATGTACCATTTTCGTCATAACCGGTATACATTGGAATAATACCAATATGGTCACGACCAATAAAATAGCTACCTTTATTAATATCATAAAGGATAAAAGCAAACATGCCTTGTAATTCATCAAGGCAGTCAATACCCTTTTCTTGATATAAAGCAAGAATCACTTCACAATCTGAACCAGTTTGAAACTCATAACGATCTTTGTACTGATTTCGGAGTTCTTGATGATTATAAATTTCGCCATTCACCGCTAAAACTAGGGTTTTATCTTTATTATAAAGAGGCTGAGATCCGGTATTAACATCCACAATTGATAAACGTTCATGAGCAAGGATAGCTTTATCAGACGCAAAAATACCAGACCAATCAGGACCACGATGACGCTGTAGACATGATAGCTCTAATGCTTTTGTTCGTAGTTGTTCTGGATCTGATTTAATATCAAGAATACCTAAAATCGAACACATTGATTTTCTCCATTTCAAATCGCATAAGCGATACTATTACAAGTAAAAAACTAACTATATAAAAATTTCACACTATTTTTTATTTTTATTAAATAAAAGAAAGAGGATGAATAAATATTTAAATAAACAGCATACACACTAATAATACACAATTAAAGCGCAATGTCATTATACTTTTTCTATCATTGCAAAAAGTAATCATTATTTTTTTAGCCATTGACCTTGTTGCTTTATATATTGACCTGCTGGGGTCTTTTCTTGCGCTTTACTACCCGCTTTTTTTTCTACTTCACTTAAAGGAACATTGCTTTCAGCGGATACTTTTTGATACTGTGCTTTACGAGCTTGATTAATCAGTTGCGCAATTTCAGTGGCATTACCTTCATTTTTCACAACACCTAAATAACCATCAGCCTGTTCACCAACAACCCCTTGTGCTTTGGCTTGACTCAATGAATCCATAGCTTGCTCTAAATTTAATGCAAACGCAGAAAAAGATAAAACGACAGACAATAATGCTACAGTTGCTTTTTTACAAATAGTCATAACAAACTCCTTAATAAATACATCATATTTTATTAATTTAAATGCGGATCCAGATTTTTCTATTAGTTACATTCAAATCGATAGATGAAAATAAAACCGATTAATTTAATATAATCCAGATTTATTGATGATATTATCTAACGCCTTATCAACCTTAATATTAATTTCGTGGTCTATCTTAACATTCAAATTGATATTAATGGGTTCGCTCGGCGCTTGCACTTTTACTGTTGGCGAACATCCGATTAACGCACTACTTAGCATCATTATTGCAATAACATTTCGTATCATAAAATGACCTCTTATTTTGAAGCTTCCTTTTTTAAACGGGCTTGAATTCGTTTACGAACTGGCTCACTAATTTGATCAGATAACTGTAAGCTCATCAGCAATTTAGCCATATTTTCTTCAAGATTGATATTTAAATTCACTGCTTTGCCATTTTCAACATCTAAATTACTTCCTTGAATATTCAATTTCAATTTCGCAATGTCGTTAGCGTAATCAACTGTACCTTGTAATTTAGTATAATGAAAGTTTTTAATAATATCAGTGAGTATTTTCATATTTGGGTTACTTTGCGCATAATTTTTTAAGGCTGAATTTTCAAACTGTAAATAACCTTGATTAATTGTAGTTAGCTGCCCATTTTTAATTGCCACTTCAAATGCTGCTTCACTCTTAGTTTTCGCTTTTAATAATGTAATTGGTAAAAAACCATCAATCGTACCGTCGCCAGCAAGTCCTTCGGTTGGATATTTAGCAAGAATATCTTTTAATTGTATCTGTTTTATCTTTAAATTTAATTGTTGGGGTAATTTAGCTAAATTCAATTTACTCGGTTCAATAAAAACTGAACCAGAAAAAATATCAGCTTGAAGCTTTTTCCAAGTCACTATGCCTTTGCTAGGTGCTTTAAATGAAGCGGAATAACTACCCACTAATTTTACCTTTTTAAAGGCGATACCCATATTTACTTCTTGGACATTTAACACTGGCGTCGAAATCGTAAATCGGTTATCTTTAACAATCATATTGATATCACCTGTCACCGATTTGATTTCACTACTTTTATAAATACCATTGAGTTTATTAATCGTTAGCATTGCTGTAACAAAGAGTTGATTACGATCAAATGGAATTTTTGATTCAAGTTGAATGTTCAAATTTCCTGCGGCAGAGTCAAGGATTAAATCGTTAGAAAGATTCGTCTTTTCTATGTTAATTGAAGCTTTATCTGAAGTCATTAACGCCAATTGATTACCAGATACCCAGCCAGTAAATGGCAATGTTACATGACTATTTTTTAGACCAAATTGATTTAAAGATGTCTTAAAAAGACCGTTTTGTACATTAAACTGTGAAGCAGTTTGATCAAAGAATAAAGTTGCTGATAATTGTGCGATATCTTGAGTATTGGTTGATAGATTAAGTTGTATAGCTTGCTGCTGTTTACTGATATCGACTTTTAAATCTAATTGTTCTTTATCTTGTTCATAAAATCGCAATGTATCTATATGAATTGTCTTAGGTGACCAATAAATAATCGTTGGAATCAAAGAGAGATCAAGATCGGATTGATTAAGATTTTCAGTAGCAGTATCAACTACGTTGCCGACAGAATCTAAAACCGTTTCAGATTGATTTATTTGCCAGTGAACATCCAAATTGTTTGCTGATAAATGTGACCACGAAATTAACACATTTCTAGCCGTTATAAAGATTTGAGATTGCTTACTTACAGTAAGCTCATCAAAAGTAAGACCTTTAAAACCAATGCTAGCACCATGCCAGTCGACCATAATCCCATGTTTCTGCTTGAATGACTGCCAATAACGCCATCCATACAAGCAAAATAGTACGATCAAAAATAAGATACTCAGTGAGATCCAATAGCGTTTTTTTAAGCGAACCATAGTAGTTCTCGATTTGGCAAAAATAATTGCAGGGTATCCCCTGCAATAAATGTCTATTAATTTTGAGATTGTTCTCGCTGTGTAATATATGCCAGCGCCTTATTAATTCTAGTAAGCGTGCGCTTTTTACCAACTGCAAAAACAGTCGCATCAACCGATGGTGATTGCCCGATGCCTGTTACGGCAACGCGTAGCGGCATGCCAACTTTTCCCATGCCAACATCAAGCTCAGTTGCCGTTGCTTCAATGGCATGGTGAATTTTATCAATTTGCCAATCAAAATCAGCAATCGCTTCAATTTTTGCTTTAATTGTTTCTAATGGCTCTTTGGCGACTGGACGTAAATGTTTTTTAGCTGCATCAGCATCAAACTCAGCAAAGTCTTGATAACAATAAGAACAAGATTCAGCCATTTCTTTTAGTGTTTTACAACGTTCGCCAAATAGCTTAATAATTGTAATGAGATCGGGACCATTAGCTAAATCATAGCCTTGTTGATTCATATGCCAAACTAAATGCTGAGCAACATAATCTGCATCTAACTGATTAATATAATGGTGATTTAACCAAAGTAGTTTTTCAGTATTAAATGCACTGGCTGATTTACTCACCGCATCTAATGAAAAATAACTAATCATTTCGGGCACAGAGAATATCTCTTGATCGCCATGTGACCAACCAAGGCGTACTAAATAGTTAAGTAGCGCTTCGGGTAAATAACCGTCATCACGATATTGCATTACACTGACCGCACCATGACGCTTAGATAATTTTTGTCCATCATCCCCTAAAATCATCGAAACATGCCCATATTCAGGCAATGGCGCACCTAACGCTTTGAGAATGTTGATCTGGCGAGGCGTGTTGTTGATATGATCTTCACCACGAATAACATGGGTAATTTCCATATCCCAATCATCAACAACCACACAGAAATTATAAGTTGGTGAACCGTCAGTGCGACGAATAATAAGATCATCAAGCTCTTTATTGGCAATCTCAATTGGTCCACGAATTAAATCATTAAAGATAACAGTACCATCAATAGGATTAGCAAAACGAACAACATGAGGTTCATCATGAGAATGTTCTTTTTGTACCGAATCACAACGACAATGGCCATCGTAACGCGCTTTTTCACCTTTTGCCATTTGTTCTTCACGCAATTTTTCAAGACGTTCTTTAGAACAGTAACAACGATAAGCGGTACCTTTAACTAACATTTCATCAATGACTTGATGGTAACGACCAAAACGTTTAGTTTGATAATAAGGACCTTCATCCCATGATAATTTTAACCAATTCATACCCTCCATAATCGCTTCAATCGCTTCTGGTGTTGAGCGTTCAAGATCGGTATCTTCAATACGTAATACAAATGTACCTTTTGCATGGCGAGTATAAAGCCAAGAATAAAGTGCAGTACGAGCACCACCTACGTGTAAATAGCCTGTTGGGCTGGGTGCAAAACGGGTTTTGATTTTCATGAAATAATCCTAAAAATAACAAAAACGAGCGCCTAATTAACCAGACTGCGGCTTGCGCTCCCTTTTCTTATTCTGCCTGTTGCTCTGACAGAATAACATTTTGATATAAATTTGATTTAGTTACCTATTCTAACACGCCGAAAGGTTTCGGCAATAGTACCATTAATGTTAGAAAATTAAGCCATGCTGTGTAAAAAAGTTTCAGAAAAGCATGTGTTTCAGTATAAAATTAACACTTAGCCATTTTATTTAAGTCAAGGCTGATTTATTTAGTGCTGATCTAGCCTCATTAGTGTGCTTCATCCCAGTTATCACCCACGCCGACATCCACTTTTAATGGTATAGATAGCTGATAACAATTTTCCATAATCGATTTTATTTGAGTTCGATACTGTTCAACCAATTCCTCTTTTACTTCAAATACGAGTTCATCGTGGACTTGCATCACCATCCTAATATTACCTACAGGTAGGCTTTTAATCCATTCACTTACCTTAATCATCGCTGTTTTGATAATATCGGCCGCCGTGCCTTGCATTGGCGCATTAATAGCGGCACGCTCAGCACCGCGACGTTCAATACCACTTCCTGATTTAATTTTAGGAAGATACAAACGTCGACCAGATAAAGTTTCAATATAACCTTGTTCTGCTGCTTGCTGGCGGGTTTCGTCCATATAAGTTTGAACGCCTGGGTAACGTTCAAAATAGCGATCGATATAAAAGCTTGCTTCTTTACGAGTAATATTAATTTGTTTAGATAAACCAAAAGCACTCATACCGTAAATTAATCCAAAATTAACTGCTTTTGCCCGTCTTCGCTCTTCAAAAGTGACTTCAGATTCAGATTTATCTAAAATTTCGCTAGCTGTCACTCGGTGAATATCTTTATCGTTAGCAAAAGCGTTAAGTAAGCTTTTATCTTGTGATAGATGCGCCATGATACGTAATTCAATTTGCGAATAATCAGCAGAAATAATCTTATAACCTTTTGGCGCAACAAATGCCTGTCGAATTCGGCGCCCTTCTTCGGTTCTCACTGGAATATGTTGTAAATTTGGCTCATTTGACGACAATCGACCCGTTATTGTACCGATTTGATTATAATTAGTGTGGATCCGATGATCGATAGGGCTAATCATCAATGGTAATTTATCGGTATAAGTATTTTTTAACTTAGCTAAACTACGATAAAGCAAAATCATGCGCGGCAATTCGTATTGATTAGCGAGCTCACTCAAAACATCTTCACTAGTTGACGGTTCGCCTTTTGGCGTCTTTTTGAGTATCGGTAATTGATGCTTATCAAATAAAAGAGCTTGAATTTGTTTAGGTGATGCGGGATTAAAATTTTCACCTGCCAACAATTGTAATCTTTCTTGAATTTCGTTCAATTTGTTGTTCAATTCAGTAGAATGCTTATTTAATAACTTGGCATCAATCAAAACACCGGTTCTTTCCATTTCGGCTATTATAATGGTGAGTGGCATTTCAATATTAGTGAATAGATTTTTTAATTTTTGGTCTCGTTCAAGATCAGGCCATAACTTATTATGCAATTGTAACGTGATATCGGCATCTTCAGCAGCATATTGCGTCGTTTTTATTACATCAATATTATCAATAGTCACTCGAATTTTATCAAATTTAGTTAACTCATCATAAGTAATGGTTTTGTGATTCAAATAGCGATTTGCCAAACTATCCATATCATGACGGTCATTACTGTTTAATACATAAGATTCAATCATGGTATCAAAAGCAATCCCTTGCACAGTTATGCCATAGTTTGCCAGCACGCTGTAATCAAATTTTGCATTTTGGGCAATTTTTTTGATTTTTGGATTTTCAAATATCGGTTTTAATTTAGCTAAAACATCATTGAGCGGCAATTGCTTCGGAACACCTAAATATTGGTGAGCAAGTGGAATATAAGCCGCTTGATAAGGTTCAACACTGAGTGATATGCCTACTAATTTAGCATGCACATGATCTACATTATCGGTTTCAGTATCAAACGCGAATTGCTTGCTATTTGTTAATTTTACAAGCCATTCATCTAGTTGTTCATTGGTTAATATGCATTGATAATCAGTTTCTGTGTTTTGTGAAGTTGGTGTAAGTTGTTCTTCTTGAGTAGAGAAGAAGAAATTATCATCGGCTTCTACCACAGTATTTTTTTGCTGTTTTAAAAAAGTACCGCCAATTAATTCTTTTTGCCAACGATGAAAACCATAGTACTTAAACAACTCAATTAGAGCCTTAACGTCAATATCCCCTACCAATAATTGCTCATTAGTAAAATCTAACTTCACATCGGTTTTGATTGTTGCGAGTAAATAAGAAAGATCTGCATCATTTTGATTATCAATCAATTTTTTCTTTAAAGATTTAGCGCCTCGGATCGATAATTTTTCAATATCATCCAATCGATTATAAATATCTTTTATGCCATCAAATTCAGATAATAAACTTTGTGCCGTTTTTTCCCCTATGCCCAGTACACCAGGGATATTATCGGAAGAATCCCCTCTTAATGCTAAATAATCAATCATCTTTTCGGGTGGAACACCAAATTTTTCCATAACGCCTTTTGGATCAAGAATCGTATTATTCATGGTATTAATAAGCGTGATTTTATCACTCACCAACTGAGCCATGTCTTTATCGCCAGTACTAATCAACACTTCAAGATTTTCCTTTTCTGCTTGTCTAGCTAGTGTACCAATAACATCATCTGCTTCGACACCATCAATGCAAAGTAGTGGTAAACCCATGGCTTTCAAAATAGTGTGAATAGGTTCAATTTGGGGACGAAGATTTTCGGGCATTGCCTCTCGGGTAGCTTTATATTCGCTATAGATCTCGTTACGAAATGATCCACCTTTGGCATCAAATACCACAGCAATATGGGAAGAGTTGTATTGATTAATTAAACTACGAACCATATTAATCACACCAAAAATAGCGCCTGTTGGCTCACCTTTGGCATTTGTTAATGGAGGACATGCAAAAAAAGCACGGTAAAGATAAGATGATCCATCAATTAAAATAATCGGTGTATTATTTGGCATTATGGTTACCTAAAACGTTAGTCAATTCAATGACTGATAGTATAACCTAATTAGCTAGAATATTCTTAGGAAGACAATAATATAATGTAAAAAAGTTTCAGGAAACTATGCGTTTTAGTATAAAAATCTGTAAGAACTGTATATTACATCACGAGTGTTATATAATATTGCCTCTAATTTCGCCTGAGTATTTGATAAATGACAGAATTAACTCTTGCTGCGCAAAAAGTCAAAGAAGCACTAGCCGCTAAAAACCTTGAAACACCATCATGCCGTCTAGCTATGGATAATAGTGAGCGTAAAGCAAAAATCGAGGCTCACTTCCGTGAAATTATGAAATTAATGGAGCTGGATTTGACTGATGATAGTCTTGCCGAGACGCCTCATCGTGTATCAAAAATGTATGTTGATGAGATTTTTTCAGGTCTTTATTATGAAAATTTTCCGAAAATCACGCTAATCGAAAATAAAATGCAAGTTGACGAGATGATAACTGTTCGCGATATTACACTGACCAGTGTTTGTGAACACCATTTTGTTACCATCGACGGCAAAGCTACCGTTTCTTATATTCCGAAAGATAAAGTGATTGGTTTATCGAAAATCAATCGTATCGTTGAGTTTTTTTCACAACGCCCCCAAGTACAAGAAAGATTAACTCAGCAAATTTTAGTTGCTCTGCAAACGTTACTTGGTACAGTCAATGTTGCAGTTTCAATTGATGCGACCCATTATTGCGTAAAAGCCAGAGGCATTAAAGATTCGAGCAGCACGACAACCACCACAGCGCTTGGAGGTGGTTTTAAAACAAATCCAAGTACAAGACAAGAGTTTTTACGAGCACTAAACCATTATTGATATTATATGTAAGAAAACGCTGGAGTGTTTATATTTCATGATTAAAATAATCGGCTAAAAACACATAAGGCGTTTTCCTAAAAATTTCTTAATGTTTTGTTTTATATATTTTTTATTTTGAAATATTTCCTGATTATGCCATCTCTCCATTAAAGTGCGTATCACGCTTTCTGCTTTCCTATTCGCTTTTGGGTGGGTAGATTTTGTGAATATTTCGTCCAGATAAGTTTTGTTATCGTGTTTTATTTGCCAGATTAGATTTATCTTCAATCGGGCTTTTTTGACTCGTTATACATGGTTGGAAGATTGCTCACAAAGCGTTTAACCAAATCGGTGACAGTTATTTTTTCTTTATGATACTTGCCATATCTCTTGCTGGCGATAAGACGTTAATTTTGTTTTTTATGTATATTGATTATTTTAGTTTCTCAAATTACTGTAAATAACGCGAGTAATTCCTATACTCTAGCAATATTATCTTAGCAATTACCTATTTGTCGCTTTAATTCATCTTCGTTTTACTTAGTAAAGTAACTAGCATGGAGCATTTCATTTTTTTTGTCAGATAGATTTTGGGGCTTTCAAACAGTTAACGATAAAAATAACGACAGTATAAATATCCACAAAAAAGAACCAAAAAATTGTTTTTTTTATACAAAACGTGAGACTGATTGTAGTATTTATATTTCTTTACAAATTTTTCTATTTAAAAGGTGAACAATTTTTTTAAGGCGTTATAATTTTGGTGATTAAAAATAAAATTAGCTTATTTTGCGAGCTGATAATTATAGAAAAAGATAAAATAAGGAATTAATTGACGGAGGAGATATGCATTATCATTGTAGGCACCGGCGCTGGCAGTTTGATGTCTTAAATAGTTCTAAATATTACTTTAACCAAGTTTTCTCTTTAACTTCATTAGTATCATCAAAATTTCCTTTAACATTAGCATTGCTATTGTCATATTCATTAAATACTCAGGCGTTATCAGCTACTACTACAAATATTATTCAAGGCTCAGCACCATATTTAACGTTTGATGGAGGTAGAACCAAAGCTCGCACGACAGAAGGTTTGTTAAGTATTACTTTACCGGACGGTAGAACTTTTACGCCATCAACCAACATTTCAAATACAAAAAAACCAATAGTATTACCTAATGCAACTGATACCTTAGCAAATATAGGCATGTTTGTGCCAACATCAATCAACTCAATAGGATTAGAAAGACTCATTGATGCCCCTTATAACTACTGGGGTGATGATGATGGCGATGGACAAGAAGAAAATGGCGTGACTGCAACAGGCAGTATAAGTGTTAGCTTTATGGATAGAGATAACCAAATAGTGGATCGCAACGATACCTTAGATATTTGTAGAGCTCCTTATAAAGTGGTGTTAAGTAACACCGATGGCATGTTCAGTTCAAAGTACGGCGTACCTAACACCAACACTTTTAGTACCAAGACGACAACTTACTATATCTCCCCAAACATACCGCCCAAAATCTGCTATGCCAAGCCAGAATTGAAGTATGGGCAGAATAATTTGGGAACAGGGAGTCACGCCGGTCCCGAAAACATATGGAATCCAAGTAAAGGGTTTCTTGTTCAATCTACCTTACCCACATCTTATGATCGTAACTTCCCAACCACTGGTGCTGATGGTTTATTCTTTGATTTAGTTATAGGAGGAGCATTTGACCAACTAGCTTGGCCAACAGTGACACATGGAG
This sequence comes from Gilliamella sp. ESL0250, assembly GCF_013345045.1. Classification (NCBI taxonomy): domain Bacteria; kingdom Pseudomonadati; phylum Pseudomonadota; class Gammaproteobacteria; order Orbales; family Orbaceae; genus Gilliamella; species Gilliamella sp. ESL0250. Next base: position 119,581 of record NZ_JAAEDV010000005.1, read on the forward strand.
GTATCACCGCTACCATGACGCCCAAAGCAAATAGTAACACTATTCGGGTTGTACTAACAGGACCAACGGCAACCGAGGCCGAGCAGCAAGCCGACAATCCAAGTCAAATAACAAAACCAACCTTACCACAGACATTCGAGTTAGTCGGTTACGATATCTCTGGTAGAGAAGCACTAAGATATGGGTTTGTCTTGAGCAAGTGGTTTATTAGCCGTGGAAATAAAAATAGAACTATTTCCAACCAGACAAATTGGTGTACTAGCATAGGTTATCGGCTTATAAAAGTAAACGATGTTACCAACGCAATTTGTACAAATAAAGGCTCAGGCGACACTTGTCAAGGAGCCATTGGTGCCAAGCCGTCATCAAGTAACAACGTTTACCAGCGCCAAATTGGTGCGGGCCTGTTCAGCGAATGGGGAAAAATGACAAGCTATACCAATTCGGGCTTTGTTTCCAAATCGAAAAGTAATTACTGGACAAGTGATGTAATAGGGTTAAGGCAGTTCTATGTCTCCTCGCTCTTCGGTTCTGTTTACAGCAATCCGTCTACTTACCTTCAGTATGGGTTGTGCACCTATCCTTAGATTTTAGTACTGAGTTTCTAATTTTTGAACTGAGAACGGAATTATGAGCAAATTAAGGTCAAGCTGATAAAGAAAAATTGCCCCTACTTAAGGGGGGGAACAACTGAGCTGACAAAGTTAGCAAATAACATGCTCATGTTCTAAACAACAAAACTAACGCCTTATCACAGACAAGAGATATGGTGATGGCATCATAAATGAAAAATAGCCATCACCGATTTGGCTAATCGCTATAACAAAATCTATCTTGCCGAAATGCAATATGTTGATACCAAGCGTGTGCCATTAATTAAAAACAAAATTAAACAGTAAACCAAAAACAACTTATTTATTAGAGTTAATGATTTTTTGCGAGATCTTGATACGGTTATTTATTTGGATAACGGATGTGAATATCAAAGAACAGGCGAACATTTATTATTAAAAAGATACCCATCATATAAATGAAAAATTCACGAAATCTGCTAACCCAAAAACGAATGGAAAAGCAGAAATTGTGATACGCATTTTAATAGAGATATAACATAATCAACAAATATACAAAAGATAGAAAATAAAAGCTTAAGTGATCTCGGAGAAAATACTTTATACATTTTTAGCGGATTATTTTAATCATGAAGTGTCAACAACTCGGTATTTTTGCTATATCTTATAAATCGTTATTTTTGACGAGTAACGGTTTAAGGCATAACTTAGCAGCAAGCCTTTTGTGTAAAATAGAGTAAAAGGCTTGATGCAAAACAGTAAAACCTAGCTTTATATTGCGTGCATCTTCAAGAAAGATTGGTATAATTCTTAGTTACTTAATATAAATAGCATTGTTTTCATGAAGATTATCCGTGGTATAACTAATTTAAAAAATCAATTCTCTCAATGTGTTTTAACCTTGGGAAATTTTGATGGCGTTCATTTAGGGCACCAGCAATTAATTAACCATATTATTAAACAAGGAAAAAAAAGAAAACTGCCTACGGTTGTGATGTTATTTGAGCCTCAACCACTAGAGTTTTTTGCACAAGATAAGGCACCGTCACGGTTAACTTCATTCCAAGAAAAAATCATTTTTATTGAAAAGTTAGGTGTTGACTATACTGTTGTTATTCCATTTACAAAAAAATTTGCCCATATGTCAGCAAATCATTTTATTCAAGATTGGTTGATTAATAAGCTACAAGCTAAATATATTACCATCGGTGATGATTTTCGATTTGGATTTGACCGTAAAGGGGATATCAATCTTCTACAACAATATGCCTACAACAACGATTTTATAGTAGAAAGCATGCCAACATTGGTTTGGAATAATTTTCGTATTAGTAGTACTGCTGTTCGCCAAGCACTTTTAAATAGTGATTTTGAATTGGCTCATTGTCTGCTAGGGCGTGATTATACAATACAAGGTCGCGTAGTCCATGGCAATGCTTTGGCTAGACAATTAGGATCCCCAACAGCCAATATCCACTTACACCGAAAAAAGCCTGCGCTACAAGGTGTCTATTTTGTTAAAGTCAAAAATATCTGTAACAACCAGCATTACCATGGTATCGCCAATATTGGTTTAAGACCAACCATTAATGGAAAAAAGGCTATTTTAGAAGTGAATATATTTGACTTTTCAGAGGATATTTATGGACAATATTTAGACATAACTTTTGTCCAAAAATTACGTGATGAGAAAAAATTTGATTCATTAACAGATTTAAAACAACAAATTACACAAGATATTTGCACTGCGAAAAAGATCAGTGCACAATTAACCAATTAAAAGTAGTATCAACAAATTTAACTGGAATAAATCAGCATGACAGACTATAAAAACACATTGAATTTACCTGAAACAGGATTCCCAATGCGAGGCGATCTTGCTAAACGCGAACCTGCAATGTTACAAAATTGGTACGATAAGGAACTTTATCGCAAAATCCGCCAAGTAAAAAAAGGGAAAAAAACCTTTATTTTGCATGATGGTCCTCCTTATGCAAATGGTAAACTTCATATTGGTCATGCAGTTAATAAAATTATCAAAGATATCATTATCAAATCAAAAGGCTTAAGCGGTTATGATTCCCCGTATATTCCAGGATGGGATTGTCATGGCTTACCAATTGAACAAAAGGTCGAAGAGCAAGTTGGTAAACCAGGGGTTAAAGTATCTCCGGCTGAATTTCGCCAAATTTGCCGTGATTATGCAGCCTCACAAGTTGAACTACAAAAAGCCGATTTTATTCGTATGGGCGTACTTGGTGATTGGCAAAACCCTTATCGCACCATGAATTATGATACAGAAGCCAACATCATTCGAGCTTTAGGTAAAGTGATTGAAAATGGTCATTTGGTTAAAGGCGCAAAACCGGTTTATTGGTGTACTGATTGTATGTCTTCTTTAGCGGAAGCCGAGGTTGAATATTATGATAAATCATCACCAGCAATCGATGTAAAATTTAAAGCGGTTGATAATCAAGCCGTCGCGAATAAATTTGGTATCAATACTGATTTAACCATTTATGCTGTTATCTGGACAACCACACCTTGGACATTACCAGCTAGCCGAGGGATTGCTTTAAATGCAGATTTTGAATATCAACTTGTTCAAATCAATGATAAAGAGTGCCTAATCTTAGCCACTGATTTAGTTGAAACTGTGATGAAACGAGCCAATATCAGTGAATGGAAAGTGTTAGGTAGCTGTCAAGGTAAGGCACTTGAATTATTACGTTTTAAACACCCATTCCTTGATTTTGATGAACCTGTGGTACTTGGCGAGCATGTTACTATTGATGCAGGTACAGGTGCAGTACATACCGCACCTGGTCATGGTACAGAAGACTTTATGGTGGGTCAAAAATATGGTCTTGAAGTAGCAAATCCTGTTGGAGGGAATGGTTGTTACCTACCGGGTACAGGTGCCGGATTAGATGGTTTATTTGTATTCAAAGCCAATAAAGTTGTCGTTGAAATATTAAAAGAGCATAACGCGTTACTACACTTTGAAAACATCGAACATAGCTATCCATGTTGTTGGCGTCATAAAACTCCTGTCATTTATCGCGCAACACCGCAATGGTTTATCAGCATGGATAAACAAGGTTTACGAGTAAATTCATTAAAAGAGATCAAGCAAGTTCGCTGGATCCCAGATTGGGGACAAGCACGTATTGAAACCATGGTTGCCAATCGACCAGACTGGTGCATTTCTCGTCAACGCACGTGGGGCGTGCCAATGACATTATTTGTTCACAAAGAGACTGAAGAACTTCATCCTGATACGTTGGCATTAGTTGAAAAAGTCGCTAAGTTAGTTGAACAAAATGGTATTCAAGCTTGGTGGGATGCCGATATTAAAGACCTGCTTGGTCCTGATGCAGAAGATTATCGAAAAGTGCCCGATACATTAGATGTTTGGTTTGATTCAGGATCGACATTCTATTCGGTCGTAGCCTCACGCCCTGAGTTTGAAGGGCATGAAGCCGATCTTTATCTAGAAGGTTCTGATCAGCATCGTGGTTGGTTTATGTCTTCATTAATGTTATCAACGGCTATCAATAACCAAGCACCTTATAAGCAAGTATTAACTCACGGTTTTGTGGTTGATGGGCAAGGCCGCAAGATGTCTAAATCGCTTGGTAATATTGTCACACCACAAGAAGTTATGAACAAACTTGGGGCCGATATTTTACGTTTATGGATTGCATCGACCGATTATTCAGGCGAAATGAGTTATTCAGATGAAATTATTAAACGCGCTGCTGACAGTTATCGCCGAATCCGTAATACCGCTCGCTTTTTGCTCGCTAACTTGAATGGTTTCGATCCAGTGAAAGATATGGTTAAACCAGAAGATATGGTTGTACTTGATCGCTGGGCAGTGAGTATGGCAAAAGAAGCACAAGAGCAGATCATTCAGGCTTATGAAAATTATGATTTCCACAAAGTGGTGCAACGTATTATGCAATTTTGCTCAATCGAAATGGGATCATTCTATTTAGATATCATCAAAGATCGCCAGTACACAGCTAAAAGCGATAGTATTGCTCGCCACAGTTGCCAAACGGCTTTATATCATATTGCACAAGCGATGGTTCGTTGGATCGCGCCAATTTTATCCTTTACCGCAGACGAAATTTGGCAATATCTACCAATGACAAACAAACAAGAATTTGTTTTTGAAGATGAGTGGTATAGCTCACTATTTACTTTGTCAGATAACGAAGCATTAAATAGCGAATATTGGGCGCAGATTTTAGCGATTCGTAGTGAAGTGAATAAAGTGCTTGAACAAGGTCGTAATGATAAAGTGATTGGTGGCGCTCTTGAAGCTGCTGTTACGCTTTATGCTGATGAAGATATTGTCGCAACATTAGCTAAATTAGAGAATGAATTACGCTTTGTCTTACTTACATCACAAGCGAGCGTAAAACCATTACAAGCAGCGCCAGCCAATGCTGTGCAAAGCGATATTCAAGGACTGAAAATTGAACTCGCTAAGGCGCAAGGTGATAAATGCCCTCGTTGTTGGCACTATACCGTCGATAATGAGCCAACAACACACTTATGTAAACGTTGTGCAGAAAACATTCACGGCCAAGGCGAAGTGCGACATTTTGCATAGCGATAAGCCATTTAGCACATTAAAATAAGCTATAGCATCTCTTTATAGCTATCTAGTACCCTTTCCGCCGACAATTGTCGGCGGAAACATAATAATGAGCACAGACTTATATGAAAAAAGATAACGGACTTTACTGGTTATTATTTGCAATCATTGTTTTTATCATTGATATCGCAAGTAAATTTTGGATTTTAAATAACTTCTCGCTATTTGAATCAGTGAACCTATTACCCTTCTTCTCAATTACTTATGTACGCAATATTGGCGCTGCCTTTAGCATTCTTGAAGGTCAACGTACGATGCTTGCCGCTATCGCCTTGATTATCAGTGCCGTGATTTTGCATATGTTATACCGCAATACTCGTCAGCAAAAATTAGAAAATTTTTCATTATCACTAATTTTAGGTGGTGCATTAGGTAATTTATTTGATCGCCTTTATCATGGTTTTGTTGTCGACTTTCTTGATGTCAATTTTGGTGATTGGCACTATCCAACCTTTAATATCGCAGACTGTGCAATCTGCATAGGTATTGGATTATTTATCATCTGTAATTATAAAAAACCGAAGAAGACTGTATAGTATGCAAATTATTTTAGCTAATCCTCGCGGTTTTTGTGCTGGTGTTGATCGTGCTATCACCATCGTTGAACGTGCACTTGAATTATTTGGCGCACCAGTTTATGTGCGCCACGAGGTTGTACATAATCGCTATGTTGTTAATCGTCTAAAAGAGTTAGGGGCGATTTTTATTGAAGATATTAGCGAAGTACCCGACAACACCATTCTTATATTTTCGGCACATGGTGTGTCTAAAGCGATCCGCGAAGAAGCCAAACAACGTAAACTCCGCGTTTTTGATGCGACTTGTCCACTTGTAACCAAAGTACATATGGAAGTTGCTCGATCAAGCTATCGTGGCGAAGAAGTCATTTTAATTGGTCATGCAGGTCACATCGAAGTAGATGGTACAATGGGACAATATAGCAATCCCGAAGGTGGCATCTATTTAATCGAATCGATTGATGATGTACAAAAGCTACAGGTAAAAAACGAAAATAACCTTTGCTTTACCACTCAAACAACGTTATCGGTTGATGATACAGCCGAAATCATTACTGCTTTAAAAAAACGTTTCCCTAATATTCGCAGCCCTCGCAAAAATGATATTTGCTATGCGACAACCAATCGCCAGCAAGCCGTTAAACAGCTATCATCACGTGCCGATATCGTCTTTGTCGTTGGTTCTAAAAATTCGTCTAATTCCAATCGCCTAGCCGAACTGGCAAGACGAAACAGTAAACAGGCTTATTTAATTGATTTTGCTTCTGACATCCGCAAAGAATGGTTGATAAATGCACAGACAATCGGCGTGACAGCCGGCGCTTCTGCTCCTGATATTTTAGTACAGCAAGTGATTGATCATTTAAAAAGCCTCGGTTGTACATCACTCATTGAAACAGATGGCATTTTAGAAAATATCACCTTTGAAATTCCCAAAGAGCTTCGGATTGATAATAAGCCAATCTAATTTAAGAAGAAGCTTTCAGTCCCTGAAATTTTGCTAATAACGCTTCTTGAGTTTCAACATGTTCAGGGTCGGCAATAATTGCATTTTGAATAGGACAAACCCGCTGGCAAGTTGAGTGATCGTAATAACCCACACATTCGGTACATTTATTAGGATCGATTTCATAAGTATCAAAGCCCATAGAGATAGCCTCGTTTGGGCACTCAGGCTCACACATGTCACAATTAATACATTTATTGGTTATTTTTAACGCCATTACTCTTCTATCTTTAGATACTGCCAAAAATTTGCGCCATTATAGCGCAATTGCCAATAAATCCGAATAAAGATCATATTATCACTTATTGAGATGTGCAATTACTGTAAAAAACTTTCAGAAAACTATGCGTTTTAATATAAAATGGAAAATTTGTATAAGATAATTTTCATAATTATTACAATTTATTAAGAATAGTTATCAATTTCATTTTTGTTTATTACGATAAAATGTAAATAAAATAATAACTAAATTAAAGGATGAAAAGGATTGTTAAAGTTTATTAAAATTAAATATATAGTTATAGCTATTATCTTCTTAGCAATTATTTATATTGCATATTTAATCACATCTCATTCACAACCTACCGTTAATTATATTACCTCGCCTGTGACCAAAGGTCAGATTGAAAAAACGGTTCTTGCTGATGGTACAATTAGTGCTTTTAAGCAGGTTAGTGTTGGCGCGCAAGTTTCTGGTCAAATTAAAAAACTCTACGTTGAGTTGGGTGATGAAGTTAAACAAGGCGATATGATCGCCGAAATTGACGATCTTAAACAAAGCAATGATTTAAAACAATCAGAAGCTTCACTTAATAGTTTAGAAGCACAACGAGAAGCCAAACAAGCAAGACTAATTAACTATCAGTTAACTTATAATCGTCAGCACAAACTGGTCAGTAAAGGGGTGGGTGTTCAATCAGATTTGGATGCAGCAAAAGCCGAACTTGATGCTATCAAAGCCGATATTGCTGCGCTTAATGCCGATATTGTTAAGGCGCAAGTTGCAGTTGATACAGCGAAAGTTAACTTAGGATATACTAAAATTCGCTCGCCAATTGATGGTGTGATTGTCGCCATTCCTGTCGATGAAGGACAAACCGTTAATTCCGTCCAAAGTGCACCAACCATTGTTAAAGTAGCTCAGCTGGATAAAATGACTATTGAAGCGCAAATTTCTGAAGCCGATGTGGTCAATGTTAAAAAAGGGATGCCAGTTTATTTTACCATTTTAGGACAACCGAATAGACGTTTTGATGGTTTAACACTACGTGCGATAGAGCCGGCACCAGATTCAATTAATACCGAGACAACCTTGTCAGGCTCATCCTCATCAACAAAAAGCGCGATTTATTACAATGGATTATTTGATGTGGATAATCCTGATCATATTTTAAGAATTTCAATGACAGCACAAGTTTATATTGTCTTGTCTGAAGCAAAAGATGTATTAACCATTCCTTCTCAAGCAATCCAAAAAAAATTAGGCAACAATAAAGCCATTGTTTATTTATTAAATAAAAGTAAAGAAATTGAAGAACACGAAATTATTTTAGGTATCGATAATAATGTCAATGTTGAGATAAAATCGGGTATTAAAGAGGGCGATATTGTTGTAGTAAGTAGTACTAATGGAGCCTCAATAGGTAATAATACAAGATCCCCAAGGATTCGATTCTAATATGGCAAATAATATATCTCTTATCAAGCTTGAAAATATTGTTCGTGAATTTCCAGCAGGTGATTCAACCATACAAGTTCTTAAAGGCATAAATCTGACAATTAATGCTGGTGAAATGGTGGCGATTATTGGAGCATCTGGGTCTGGTAAATCCACTTTGATGAATATATTAGGCTGCCTAGATAAACCAACCACTGGCACTTACTCCATTGGCGGACGGGCAACAAGTAAATTGTCACTTGATGAGCTCGCCCAATTACGTCGTGAGCATTTTGGTTTTATTTTTCAACGTTATCATTTGTTAAATGCACTAACAGCACAAGGAAATGTTGAAATTCCAGCCATTTATGCTGGCGTGACCAGTGAACAACGGCAAAAAAGAGCGGACGAAATTTTAACACGTTTAGGACTTGCCGATAAAATACATAATAAACCTAGTCAGTTATCAGGAGGACAACAACAACGTGTCAGTATTGGCCGAGCTTTAATTAATGGTGGACAAATCATTTTAGCTGATGAACCAACCGGAGCCCTCGATCGCAAAAGTGGCTTAGAAGTGATGGCAATATTGCAAGAGTTACACCAACAAGGCCACACAGTTATTATTGTCACACACGATGCAAATATTGCCCAAAATGCCCAGCGAATAATTGAAATTAGTGACGGTAATATTATTTCTGATTCAATTAATCCCAAATACCAATCTGAACAAGGTGATAATCGTGAAATTAAGCAAATCGAAGCGACTAAAACCCAAGATAACTTCTTGGCAAAATATTATCGTTTTCGTGATGCTTTTAAGATGGCTATGTTGTCGATGCTTTCACAGCGATTACGTACTGTCTTAACAATGTTAGGTATCATTATTGGTATTGCTTCTGTAGTATCAGTCGTTGCATTAGGACAAGGCACAAAACAGAAAATTTTATCTAATATTAATTCGTTGGGAACAAGCACACTTGAAATCTATGCAGGTTCAGGCTTTGGTGATCGCAATGCAGATAAAATCACGACACTACGCTCATCTGATGCCGATTTTTTAGCTCAACAAAGTTTTGTTCACAGCACCACGCCAAACCTATCAACGGGTGTTTATTTTCGAATTAACAACTTAGCGGTAACAGGAACCGTAAATGGTGTTGGAGAGCAATTCTTTGCAGTTCGCGGTTATACTATTTCTCAAGGAAAATCGTTTGATGAAACAAGTATTATTACTTCAGCACAAGATGCGGTAATTGATGAAAATACCGTTAAGCGACTATTTGCAGATCAAAACCCTATTGGAAAAATTTTAATGGCCGGCCAGCTACCCGTAAGAATCATTGGCGTTGCAACTAAACAACAACAAGGATTTGGTAGTAATGAAAGCTTGAATATTTGGTTACCTTATACCACTGTGATTAATCGTATGATGGGTCAAACTTCGTTAAAAAGCATCACGGTACGCGTTAAAGATAATGTCGATTTATCAATTGCAGAACAAGCGATCAATCAAATTATGTTAAAACGACATGGCACAAAAGATTTTTTTATCTTTAACTCAGATAATATACGAGAAACCATTAACTCATCAGCTTGGGTAATGACACTCTTGGTTTCGGCTATTGCACTCATTTCACTTATTGTTGGTGGCATTGGCGTGATGAATATTATGCTAGTATCGGTCACAGAAAGAACGCGAGAAATTGGCGTACGTATGGCCGTTGGTGCGCGTTCAAGCGACATATTACAACAATTTTTAATTGAAGCCGTATTAGTTTGTTTAACGGGTGGCACAATAGGTATTTTACTTTCGTTTGCTATTGGATTTATCTTTAACGCTTTTGTTACATCATTTGCTATGAGTTTTTCCATTATCGCCATTGTTGCGGCATTTAGCTGCTCAAGCATAATTGGTATTATCTTTGGTTACTTTCCAGCAAAACGAGCAGCAAAACTCGATCCTATTTATGCTTTAGAGCGAGAATAATCATCTTACTATAATAAAAAATCCCTTTGCACAAAATAATGCTGCAAAGGGATTTAAAAATTAATTTATGCAAGTTGCTTCTTTAAACTTGATAATCATTTATTTTTTATCAGAATGAGATTTTTCTTTTATTTTTGCATTAGGATCTAACCCAGCAACAAATGCAGTGACTCTAGCATAATCATTAATATAATCCTCATCACTGGTGATATTAAGCTGATTTGATATGATATAAAACTTACGATTGACAATAACAGTAGGAATAGACTCTGGTTTCATCTCTTTAATCGCATCAGTTTGTTGTGCCATAAACGCTTTAACTAAAAAACCGTCTTTCGTTTTATCATATACTTCGCCACTGATACCTAATTTTTCAAAAACCATTTTAATATCATCAGCAGTTTTTATTGTTTTATCTTTTTGCACTGCATTATAAAGTGCATCTGATGCTTTATCTTGAATACCAAGTACATTAGCCACAGCCCATGCTTGCGCAAGCTCTTTAGCTAATGGTCCAAAATCCTCTAAATGGTAGCGTTTAAACTTAAATCCTTCTGGTAAAGCTTTACCAATAGTTTGTGATCCATTATTTTGAATTTCAAATCTAAAACAGCTTGGGCAATTAAACGAAAAGAACTCAATAACTTCTTTATCGGGTGATGGATTAGTTGGCAGTGCAGCATATTGTTTGCCTAATTCAATCGGATCAAGTACATTCGCAGCCGCTGTTTGTGGTGTGTTAGTTTTAGTAATAGTTGGACTTTCATTTGCAAAACAGTTTACAGAAGAAAGCAAAATACTAATTGCAATAAGTGTTTTTTTCATTTTAATGATTCTCCTTATTCTTTTATAATCCCACGAGCTTTTAACAATGCGGATTTAAAATCTTCTTCATAATCTTTTTTTAGGCCAGGAATAGCCTCATTTTTATCTGAACCTCGCATTTTTAAATGATAAATTAAAACTTCGTCACTTAAGTCTTTTAATTCACCTTCAAAACCAGCCTCTTGACCTAATTTAGCCAAAAATTGTAATAAGTTAAGATCAGAATCACTTTCCCATGCGGGCTGTAATAATTCCATTACCTCATCAATACGGTGACATTTCATAATTAATACCTTTTTTAATCCTCAAATTAATTGAAGATGATATAAAATCTTATTTACATATATCTAAATAAATTATTCCAAAACATAAGGCAATAACTCGCATACCCATTATTGCCAACCTAAAAATCGACACCATAATAATATTTAATTGATTAAACTACACCTTAAAAAGAGACTGGTATATACTCAGTTTCAATAATAGTTGAGTCAATCTGTTTAAAATGTGTATGCTGCAATTTAAAATAACTTTGCTATATAGTAATGTTATTTTGTTTTTTCGCAATGTAAAAGAGAAATAATTTATGGAAAAACTGTCTATTACTGCAATTATTTTAGCAGGGGGAAAAAGCACACGCATGAATGGTGATGACAAAGGTTTATTATTATTAAATCAAAAACCGCTCTATCAGCATGTCATTGACCGCATCAAACATCAAACTGATTCAATAATGATTAATTGTAATAATAATGTTAACCAATATCAAACAGCTGGATATCCAGTGTTTAGCGATGTTTTAACAGGGTACCTTGGTCCATTATCAGGTATTTACAGTGGGTTATTATATAGTACAACTGATTGGAATTTATTTGTTAGTTGTGATACTCCCTTTTTACCGAATGATTTAATCGCACGTTTAGCTGTGCATACCTTAACCCATAAAGCAATTTATCCTATTGATGGTAAATATCATCACCCAACCATTCTACTTATTCACAAGAGCGTTATTCAACAACTTAGAAGTTATTTAGAACAGGGTAATCGTAAATTAATGTTATTTTTAGAACAAATCGCTACAAAATCGGTCGACTTTAATGATCAGGCGTCTTGTTTTATTAATATCAATACGCCTGAAGAACTAAAACAAGCAAACCAGCTGACAAAATAACCCAAAATATAAATAAGATAAATGTATAACCGATATAAAAATAACTTATCAATAGATAATTTCACTGGAACAGTGATCAACGATCACTCATTCCTGTCAACGTTTAATACTTATCAACATGTTAGGCTAACCATGTTTTAAATTGCTCAGCAAACGATTCTATCTCATCATTTTGAGTAGACCATGAAGTACAAAAACGCAAGCCAATATGGTGAGAGTCAGTTTGGCCTAGGTTATCAACAGCGTAATGAGTGAGAATTTTTTCAGCCAATAGATTAGGAAAATTAACAAATAATTGATTGCTCTGAGGTTTGGCTACAAAGGTTAATCCTGCTTTCTCAAATATCGTTTTTAATTTATCAGCCATCTGATTACTATGCTTGCCTAACTCAAAATAAAGGTTATTTTGCATTAGCGCATTCATTTGTGCTGCCACAATCCAACTTTTCGCGAATATTGCACCTTTTTGCTTCATACTGAAACGAAAATCTTGATTAATAGAAAGGTTATTAAATACCACCGCTTCACCAGCCAAAGCACCAACTTTAGTACCACCGATATAAAATACATCTGTGTATTTTGCTAAGTCAGGAAAAGATATATCATTATCCTTCGCCGCTAGAGCCATAGCTAAACGCGCTCCATCTAAATAAAGATAAAGGTCATTTTTTTGACAAAATTGATATAATTTTTTGATCTCCTGCTTGGTATATATAGTGCCAAGTTCTGTGGTGTTTGATATATATACAAGCTTTGGTTGCACCATATGTTCATCACAATGATCAGCTAAAACGGGCTTAATCAGTTCTGGCGTTAGCTTTCCATCTTCTGTTCGTACTGTTAACACTTTATGCCCAGTTGCCTCGATAGCTCCTGTTTCATGCACATTGACGTGCCCAGTATCAGCCGCAATCACCGCCTGATAAGGTCTTAAGATATGTGAAATGACCACTAAATTAGTAATCGTCCCCCCCGGCATAAAATGAATATCAGCATTAGGCGACTGTAACTGTATTTTTATGTTTTCTCTTGCCTGGTTACAACATTGATCTAAACCATACCCACTGAATTTCTTATCAGTAATATCAATAACACTTTTGAGCAATGTAGGATGAATAGTCTGATTATAATCATTCAAAAAATCATACATATGATTACCTTTATCGTTTAGCTTTGTATAAAATGATGTAATATTAATTACACATGAATATAACACTTTTAAAAGATGGCTTCTATGAAAAAACAAAAAATTATCGGCATTAGTGGCTATAGTGGCAGCGGTAAAACAACATTGCTGAAAAAGATCATTCCATTACTTGTTGAACAAAATTTTAAAGTCGGCTCAGTAAAACACGCTCATCACGATATTGAAGTCGATATTCCAGGTAAAGATAGTTATCAATTACGTAAGGCTGGATCGTTACAAACAATTGTTGCTTCTGATAAGCGATATGCAGTTTTTCATGAAACACCAAATAAGCCAACCGATTTAATTACACTCATTAATCAATTTAACGATATTGATATAATACTGATAGAAGGATTTAAACACGAAAAAATCCCTAAAATTATTTGCCACCGCAAATCTGATAAAAAAGCACTCTATATTGACGAGTTTACAATAGCGGTTGCGAGTGATGAGCCGTTAACTACTTCTTTACCAGTATTTGATATCAATCAACCAGTTCAACTTGTTGAATTTATAAAAAGTTATTTATTTAAACAATAATATAGCGTATCTTATTTACCAATTTTTTACTTTATAGCCTATAAAATTTACATGATTCCTGTATTAAAAAAATTAAAACGCATTTTAATCATTACCAAAAAAGGAATAATTGGACTCATGTTGCTATCTATCTTCTCCACCTTAGTTATGCGCTGGGTAAATCCTCCATTCGGTTCTATGTTAATGATAGAGCGCAAGATAATGCATTGGAACACCCAACAACAACGAATCTGGAAAGATCTAGATAAAATTTCAGATAATATAAAAATTGCAGTAATAGCGTCAGAAGATCAGAATTTTCCTGCCCATTGGGGATTTGATTTTAAAGCCATTCGCCTAGCGCTAGACCATAATCAAAATAGTAAAAAGATTAAAGGTGCTAGCACAATCACTCAGCAAGTAGCTAAAAATATCTTTTTATGGCCATCTCGCAGTTGGATTCGTAAAGGAATTGAGTCTTGGTTTACATTATGGATAGAGTTATTTTGGCCAAAAGAACGTATACTGGAACTCTATTTAAATTGTGCAGAATGGGGAGAAGGTATTTTTGGCATTGAAGCCGCATCTCAGCACTATTTTAATGTCAGTGCCAGCCAGTTAACATCACAGCAAGCAAGCTTACTTGCAGCAGTATTACCTAATCCAAGACGTTGGAGCCCAATAACACCAAGCGAGAGAGTCCAAAAAAGAGCAAAATGGATTCATGCCCAAATGCGTAATTTAGGCAATAACAATTATCTCAAAAAACTAAAATAGCCACCTATTCCTAAATAAATTTTTGGATAAATTTAGGCACAATTTTACTTGCTGGACCATAAATTTTTGTTTGGAATAAACTTTGCTTAAGACTAGGTTCTAGATTAAGTTCAATCGTTTCAGCACCAGATAAATTGGCCTCTTGCACAAAACCGGCAGCAGGATAAACATTACCTGATGTACCAATTGCAATAAAATGATCAGCTTGCGAAAGTGCATCATAGATTTCATCCATCTGTAGTGGGATCTCTCCAAACCAAACAATATGCGGGCGAATGAATGGATTTTGTTTATAATCCACATCTTTGTCGCACTCAATAATTTGCCCTGTTTTTTCATTACAGACTTTTAATAATTCCCCATGCATGTGTATTATATTTTTAGATCCAGCTTGCTCATGTAAATTATCCACATTTTGTGTCACAATTAATACATTTTCTGAGCCTAACTTTCTTTCTAACTCAGCTAAAGCAAGATGTGCTGCATTTGGTTTAACATTGGCATCTTGTAATTTATTGCGCAACATATTATAAAATTGATGAACCGCTATAGGATCTCGAATATACCCTTCATAAGTGGCAACATCATCGACATTATAGCCTTCCCACAACCCATCTTGCGCACGGAATGTTGATAGCCCAGACTCAGCTGAAATACCAGCGCCTGTTAAAATGACAATTTTAGGTATCTTCATAATGGATATATACACCTTTTCCTTTGCTATTAAATTATTTTGTTATAAGTTATAACATCAACCATAGTAATTACTTTTTTTAAAAAAAGTGAATAAAATTATTACTTGTATTCAGTAGTAAACATCTGTAATGCTGGTTTATTTAGTCTTTGATATTGGCTGTAAGCAGTTGCCACTTTCAGTCGGATAGCTTCTTTAGATTCACCTTTCAACCAACTATCAATCATCGCATAAACACTATACGCTTCTGGTGCCATTCGATGCATAGTCAAAATCAAAGGCGTGATACCTAAACGAGATAGTGGTGGTGTAAAATATTGTTGGCTTTTGCAAGCAAATACCGCCGCATAACGTGATTTTTGTTTTTCTTGTTGTTCTTTTGATAATGTATCCCAGCGCAAGCTATCGGGTAAATATTTACGCCATGACCACTCCATTAATGAATCATGACCAATATAAATAACTAAGTCAGCCTTTCCTCCAGCAATAATTTTTTTATCACCAAGCAAATACAATTGATTTTTTTTACCTGCCGAATAGGTTAGAAAATCATCAACAGTATCATCTATATATTTGCCATCATATGCTTGCGCTACGATATAGACATCTTGATGTTGATGTTTATAAATTATTTCTTCTAATATTTTACCTTTGCTTGGTTTATTAATTTGAATAACCTGCCATTCTTTTTGCTTTGCAAAATAGGTCTTAAAACCGTAGGCTGCGCCCCAATAAAGATTATTTTTTGGATCTTGACCATTACCTATAGCTTTAGGAACCGGTGCAATCTTTTGATATTTGTTATCACAAAGTGCCACCAAAACATGAATCACTTTTGGATAAGCAAAGCAGGGAAGGGAGAGTATAAAATAAATAGTAGTTGCAAGCCATAACTGTGATTTCATTGCCTTCATTAATCTACTCTTTATCTATGTATTCTAATATATCACCTGGTTGGCAATCTAGATGTTTGCAGATTGCCTCGAGTGTTGCAAGTCTAAATCCTTTTACTTTACCTTGCTTAAGTAATGATAAATTTTGTTCTGTAATACCTATCGCCGCCGCTAAATCTTTGGATTTGATTTTACGTTTTGCTAGCATTACGTCTAAATTTATTATAATTGGCACATATGGCTCCTTTTAAATAAATTGTTTATTTTCTTCAGCTAGTTGGCAAGCTTTTTTCAATATTTGACCTATAAGCATAATACTCATGGCAGAAAATAGCGTTATAATATCATCACTAGAAAAAGAAATAGAAAAGTATCGTGCTGATGCGTCTTGATTATAAGTTAAGAGCATTGTCAATAAAGGTTCAGATAAAAAATTTATAATCCCCCATAAAACAAGCAATTTGCCAAATACGTAACAATGGTTAGCTGATTTTACCGAAAAATACTCTGATTGACTGTAATTAATAAACAATAATCTAAGTTGATAAAACGCATAAGCTAAAATAAGTATTAATGAAGTATCGATTAAGGTTGCGATAGTCGCTTGCCATCCAGATAACGATTTAGGATCAACATTATCAATCCCACTTTGGATAAAAGAAAACCCTCCAAATTCAAGCCCAATATTTTGCATATCAAAAAAATAATACAAGAATGGGAATATTGAGCTAATTAACATAATTAGAATAGGAATTAATGTTAATAATGCCATAAAGCGACAATATTGATTCAATCGAGAATGTGTTTTAGTCATATCTGTGTTCATCTTTATATCCTTTCTTTTATAAAACTGTACACAATATAACATAAACAAAATTTAAAACAATAAAATATTAAAATAAAACGATAATTTTTTATTGTTTTATTAGATTTAAGTACAAAAAAAACCTTACTTTTTTATCGGTAAGGCTTAGGAAGTTAACATTAACGAAAAAATTAGGCTTCAATAGCAACTCGTAATTTTTTCATTGCATTTTTTTCGAGTTGGCGAATTCGTTCAGCTGAAACACTATATTTATCAGCTAAAACTTGTAATGTAGATTTGCTATCATCTGAGTCTAACCAACGAGCTTTGATAATATCTTGGCTACGTTCATCCAATTTTAATAATGCATCGTGTAACTTATCTGTTGCGTCATTTTCCCAATTATCATTTTCTATTGATTTTGAAAAATCAGAATTACTGTCTTCTAGGTAAAGTGCTGGTGCAACAATTGAATTATCATCGTCATCACTATCTATATCAAATGACATATCTTGTGCTGACATGCGTGATTCCATTTCAAGTACATCTTTACGGCTTACACCTAACTCATTAGCCACCATATCAACTTCAGCATTATTAAACCAACCTAAACGTTGTTTGGTTTTTCTTAGATTAAAAAATAACTTTCTTTGTGCCTTAGTCGTGGCCACTTTAACAATACGCCAATTTTTTAATACGTATTCATGAATTTCGGCTTTTATCCAATGCACAGCAAATGAGACCAAACGCACCCCCATCTCTGGATTAAAACGGCGCACAGCTTTCATTAAACCAATATTACCTTCTTGAATTAAATCTGCTTGCGGTAAACCATAACCAGAATACCCACGAGCAATATGCGCAACAAAACGCAAATGAGATAATATCAATTGTCTTGCTGCATCAACATCGTCATGATAATAAAGTTTTTCACCTAATGATTTTTCTTCTTCTGCTGTTAGCATCGGATAGGTATTAATCATACGAATATATGATTCAATATTACCTTGTGGAATTAAAGCACTTACTTGCATTTTTATATCAGTACCCATTTAACTCCCCCTCTTAAATTAACTAGTTTTTGTCACATAAATAAGATGTAACAATTAAAAACATTAAACTGATGTTCACTTATCAGTTAGACCTTCAAGCTATAAATTAGTTCATATTTTTTATTTAAAATTAATAAAACATGTTGCGAGGATCTACATTTACTAAAACTAATACACATTCTAATTAGTTATGTCGAAATAGCTAGGTTATTTGTGTCATTTCTAAATATTTTTTAGTCGCAACAAGCGATGAAAGCCATCCAATAATGATAGTAATAAATATAATTAATAAGCTTTCATCCCACAATAAGCCTTCAATATGAATAATTGTCCCAAAAGCATCAGAAACATTCAATATAATTGATTCTATTTGAAAGATAAATATTTCCGATAACACCAACGAAACAACAGAACTAACAAAGCCAATAAAAATTCCACTATATAAAAAAGGACGTAAAATAAAACCTTCTGTTGCACCAATTAATTGCATAACAATTATTGTTTGTTTTCTAGCAAAAATATTTAAGCGAATACTATTACCGATTACAAGTGACACAGCAATAATCATAAAGATTGAAATAATCCAAAAAACAGATCTAACCATATTAGTTAGTGCAGTTAATCGAGTAAACCAGCTATCATCTAACTTTATATCATCTATGCCATCAATATTAAGTAATTCAACTTGTAATCGATGCAATACAACTGTTTTTTTTGCTTCTTCTTTAGGTATAACAATGGCTACTGCTGGTAGTGGATTTTCATCTAATAAATCCAATGCGCTACTGAATCCAGACCATGTTCTAAATTCCTCTTTTGTTTCATCTCGAGAAAGATAATCAACGCTATCAACCTCAGGATAAGATTTGAGTTTGGTCAGCAATTCTGTAGTTTGCTCCGAAGTTAATTCTTTATTGATATAAACAGTTAAATTAGGCGTTGGATACCATTGATGTGCAGCCTGATTGGCATTTTTCCAAAGTAAATAACTAATGGTTGGTAGCGTAATAGAAATCGCAATAACAAAAATAGTCAGTAATGATGCAAAAAGATGTTGAGTAAAATCATTAAAGGCATTGCGCCAAGCATAACTAATTTGCCTTTTCCAACGGGACAAAAAAGTACTTTTCGTTTCTTTCGATTTAGTAGATTTGATAGTGGTATTACGCATCAATTTTTTATCTCTAAACGCCCTTGATTTAAATGCAGTATTCTATGATGCTTACGACGAATAAGCCCCATATTGTGCGTTGCCATCAAAACAGTTACACCTGACCGATTAAACTCTTCAAAAAGCTTTAAGATATCTTTGGAAAGCTTATCGTCTAAATTACCGGTCGGTTCATCAGCAAGCAAGACACTAGGGCGATTAACAATCGCACGAGCTATCCCCACTCGTTGCTGTTCACCACCTGATAACTGTATAGGATAAAATTTCATCTTATTTATCAATCCGACTTTATCCAATGATGCTGAAACCCGCCTGCGTATTTCTTCTACCGGTTTACCCAAAATAATTAATGGAATAGCAACATTATCATAGACAGTGTGATCCATTAATAGCTGATGATCTTGAAATACCATACCAATAGTGCGACGTAAAAATGGCATATCGTGTCTTTTTAGGTTTGAAACATTAATACCATTTAGTAACACTTGACCATCATTGGCTTTCTCTAAACCACAAATTAATCGCATTAAAGTACTTTTACCTGCACCAGAATGGCCAGTTAAAAATGCCATTTCTCCAGATGATAAAGTAAAATTTATATTCTGTAATGCTGGTTTACCACCAGAATAAACTTTACTTACACGCAGAAATTCGATCATGACCTTTCTCTATTCATCTGCTTCATCAAATAAGGCATTTATAAAATCATTGGCAACAAAAGGCCTTAAATCTTCAATTTTTTCACCAACGCCTATATAACGAATTGGGATATTAAACTGATCTGCAATGCTAAAAATAATCCCACCTTTTGCCGTACCATCTAATTTAGTCAATGTCATTCCTGTTACGCCAACCGCTTCATTAAATAGTTTTGTTTGGCTAATCGCATTTTGACCGGTACCTGCATCGATGGTTAACATGATTTCATGAGGAGCTGTTTCATCTTGCTTCTTAATCACTCGTACTATTTTTTTCAACTCATCCATTAAATGAGATTTATTTTGTAAACGACCTGCTGTATCAGCTATTAATATATCTATTTTTTTTGCTTTCGCTGCTTGTATTGCATCAAAGATAACTGATGCTGAATCTGCATTGGTATGCTGTGCAATAACAGGGATATGATTACGTTCCCCCCAAACTTGCAATTGTTCAACAGCGGCAGCACGAAATGTATCGCCAGCAGCCAGCATAACTGATTTACCTTGTTGCTGAAATTGACGGGCTAATTTGCCAATTGTCGTTGTTTTACCTACACCATTAACACCAACCATTAAGATAACAAATGGGTTATGAGTATTAATATCAAGTGGTTTATCTACCCCATCTAAAATAGATTTCATTTCTTGTTTTAAAAGTACATGTAAAGCATCTGCATCTTTTAGCTCTTTTCTTGAGGCCTGCTTTGTTAAGCTATCTATAATCTTTTGTGTTGTATCAAAACCAACGTCAGCAATAAGTAACTGCTCTTCTAGTTCTT
The DNA here is from genome assembly GCF_013345045.1 of Gilliamella sp. ESL0250. Taxonomy (NCBI): domain Bacteria; kingdom Pseudomonadati; phylum Pseudomonadota; class Gammaproteobacteria; order Orbales; family Orbaceae; genus Gilliamella; species Gilliamella sp. ESL0250. The sequence goes on from NZ_JAAEDV010000005.1 coordinate 140,569, forward strand.
CAAATAAAGCATCGTCGATCTTTTTTCCTCTAAATAGACTTAAAAAACCAGATCCAATATTCTGTTTAGTTTTAAAAAGACCTTTTTTTAAACGGGAGAAAAACCCTTCTTTTTTTTGTTCAACCATAAATAATTTATCCCATGATCATTTAAAGATCATTGTATCTTATTTTAGAATAAAGCCCAATGCATTCGATCTTTTAAAAAGATTATAAAAGAAATATTTCGCGATCCATAATCAGTAAATATCACTGATTATAAATAAAGATCTCGAATAGCGATGAATCGCCATTCACTTAATGGTAACTGGTGAGTAAATAGATTATACCTTCCAATCTGAACACGCACTAGACGTAAACAAGGAAAACCGACAGCCGCACACATTCTTCTGACTTGTCGATTTTTTCCTTCTGAAATTGTCATACTTATCCATGAAGTTGGTATTGTTTTGCGCTCTCTAATAGGAGGAACTCTTTTCCACAATTGCAATGGCTCATCAAGAAAGGTTACAATGGCTGGCTTTGTATAAAATTCTTTTAATTGCACACCATTTCTTAGCCTATCTATAGCCTGTTGATTAATAATACCTTCAACTTGTACCCAATAAGTTTTTGGCAATTTAAACTTTGGTGAACTGATTTTGGCTTGTAATTTACCGTCACTGGTTAACAATAATAACCCCTCACTATCGGTATCTAACCGCCCAGCAGGGTAGAACTTAGGTAAGCTTATAAAGTCTTTTAACGTCTGATATTTTTCATGTGGTGAAAATTGAGTCGTAACATTAAACGGTTTATTAAAGGCTATTAATGAACTCATTTTGTTCTCTTATTAACTGATAATCTTCAATAACTAATTTTGATTAAGACTATTATAAATAGATAAATGATAATTTACTCACGATAAGATAATTAAAAGCAAAAAAGCCCAGCATCACTGCTGGGCTCTCTCTCAAATTTAAAAGTCTGGCGGCCCCCTACTCTCACATGGGTAATACCCACACTACCATCGGCACTACGGCGTTTCACTTCTGAGTTCGGCATGGGGTCAGGTGGGACCACCGCGCTATTACCGCCAGAC
>NZ_JAAEDV010000006.1:0-135139 GCF_013345045.1 Gilliamella sp. ESL0250
TAAAAGAAGCGGAAGTAGCATATAAAGCGGGGAATGTTGCTGAAGGTAATCGCTTGATGAATCAAGCTGCAAGCCAGTCAAAACAAATTGAAACAACAGTTATAAAAAATAGTGCAGCTGGAAAGGGGACGAATGGACAAATAATAAAAAACAGTGATGGTTTGAATGAAATGAAAATAAATCAAACTCCATTGGAAGGGCAGAACCGTCTCAATACTCCAGATCTGGGCGGTAGTGGTAAATTAAAACCCGCTGAAGCAGCCGCTGCAGCGCAGCTTGAGCCAGCATTAGGTAAAATGGAGCGTTATACTCCTCCGCCAGGAGCAACACAAGGCGCATCTCCCGACTTTGTAATTACTTCAGGTCCTAATAAAGGTAAAACAGTAGATGCTTTATATACAACTGATAAGCTTTCGCAAAAAGAAATTGATGGATTAAATAAATTTTACGAAAAAAACATGAATATTGGCAGCGGTAAAGATGTTATTCAAGATCATTTGAAGAAAGCGGATTTTGTCCCTGTTGACTTTAGGGTATTAACACCTGCTAATCAAAAAATATTTTTAGATTACATAAAAACATTGCCTAAAACACAACAAAATAAAATCATTATCATGAGGTAGTACAATGGGTGCAAGTTTATTCGTAGGTTGGAACGATAAAGAGCAACGAGAAGCTAATTTTCAAAGGACAGGAGGATTTGTAAATAGCAGTTATTGGGATGCCTTTGGCGATTTACTCGATGCGGTATTTTTGCCTAATTATCCTAAATTACACGAAATCATAAAATCGGAAGAAGGAGAATACTTAAAGTTTTATTCTTTTGTAGAGTTGGATAAAGAACAATTTAACCAATCTGTAAAATTAATAAGGGATTATATTGCAAAGCAGAATAATCCAACCGAATGGCAAAAAATGGCTCAGGTTGTATGGAATGAAATAGCTGAGCCTTATATTATTAAGGATAATCGTTATCTACCTAGTTAGATTAGTCACATCCTAAATTTTATATATTTGTAAATTAAAAGTGACAGTTAATACTGTCACTAAATTCGATAATTAATTTTTTAATTACTAATTTTGGCTTAGCACCACTTTAGCTATTACTATTTTTATGCACTATTGTAGTAAATAAAGCCTATCTGTAGTATTGCTTATTGTGTCATATCTCATTCAATTTAAAAACACACTATTTACTTACAAAAAATCTGTTGGTCAACTTATTAATTTTATATTGTTTTTTGTTTTTGTGCGGCAGTGGCGGTGATATCGTCAGAAGCGAAAGATACCAGTAAAAACAAACTTGACACAGGCACAATCAGCTTTAGTGATATCAAAAACAAAGCGGATTTTAAAGTTAGCCACGTCTCAGTCAGTGGCGGCACTGGCGGAGCGAGCGCCCCGACGGCGTATCAAAACAGCGAAAAAGAGTCCAGCATAACGCATTCAGCGGTAGAAAATGGGCAACTCATCATCCGTAATAAAGACGACCAAAAACAAGATATCAACGAACTAAGCCGAGATACCGAGCATGCGAATAACTCACTGAAACCGATATTTAACAAACAAAAAGAGCTAGACAAATTAGAATCGGTAGAGCTAGTTAAAGACATCGCTCAACAGGCAAAAGGAGTGGTAAACAAATATGACCGCCTACAGGCGCAAAAAGAGGTAGATAAAAACAAGGAAGCGTTATCGAAAAAAGAAGCGGAGAAAGCCTATAATAAGTTAAGTGCGGAAGAACAAGCACGGATTGATTTTAATAAATATTATGAAGACAATAAAGACTACTGGTATTCAGAGGCGGTAGACAGCCAATTACAAGCCAACCAAGCGACCAAAAATCTGGGCACAATGGGGGGAGATGTAAGCAAAGGTATTGACACGGCGACATCAATTATCACGGGTATTATCACCGGTGACATTACGGGTGGTTTAGCAGGGACAAGTGCTCCGTGGATAGCCGAACAGATAAAACTGCACACAGGGCATATGGATAAAGACGGCAACTGGGTGAGTGATAATGAAACAGCGAGATTAGTATCGCATGCTATACTGGGTGCGGTGGTAGCCGAATTACAAGGTAACTCAGGTCTTGCTGGAGGAGCGGGAGCCGTAGGCGGAGAGCTGGCGTCAAAAGTCATCTTAGATAACCTCTATGGTGGAAAAGACATCAAAGACCTCACTGAAGCTGAAAAACAAAACATCAGCGCGTTAACCCAATTAGTGATGGGACTATCAACTGCAGTAAGTGGCGGAGATGCGGGAGATATCAGCACTTCGATAGCTGCGAGTAAGAATGCGGTTGAGAATAATGGATTAAGTTGGGCAGATGGTGGATTTGGTGGCGATTTTATTGGTCTTTCACCTGAAACAGGGGCAAATTATGAAGGTATCCTCCATGCCTCAGCAGCGGGTTATTTAACGCCAGAAGAAACCGAGCAAGCACTCAGTGACTTGATAAAGGGTAAAGGAATGCCTAATGGTAGCGATTATGTTGAATTATGGATGCGTGCACCCGAACAAATTGGGCAATATTTACCAGGTCCAATCGGTACAGCAATGGCGATTTTAGCTGCAACTGATGTTGCCATAACAGATACAGATAAAGCTAATCTAATACAATTATTAACTGAGGCAAGCAAGGATCATTTATCAGGATCAAATAATACTGAATCAACGACTGCGCTTAATATGATGATAAATCGATTAGGTGCGGGTAGTACAAATGCGCATCTTCAAAGTATAATCAAAGGTAATGTAGAATCCAATGTTGCAAAAACTCAAAAAGGTAAAGATTCAAGTAATTTTGGTGAACACAGTAAATTGGAAGGAAAAGTTCAGGAAGATTTAGGTATTTGGCCACCAAATAGTGGGGCTTATGGGCCTGTTGAAAAAGTAACACTTAAACCAGGAGCAACTGTTGATAGATATGGATATGATACTGATTACTATATATCCCCAGAAGGTATAGCCTTTGAGCAACGAGCAATACCTTCATCTTCATTAGAAAAACCTTATAAAGTTTATAAAATATTGAAACCAATAGAAGATGTATCACAAAGCAAAGTTTTACCATGGTTCGGTCAACCAGGTCAAGGAACACAATATAAGTTAACCTGTAAAATGGTATGTAGATAATGGTTACATAAAAGAGGTAATAAAATAATGAATAGAGATGAATTGAAAAAAATTTTAGATGTTAAAAAAGTTCCCCATATGTCATATAGTCTTGATGGACTTAAAGATGGTGATTGTCTTTGTATTGTTCAAGATAATGAAAAATGGCTATTAGTTCATAATGATCGTGGTAGTAAAAACTATATAGGTGATTTTAATTCAGAAGATGAAGTTTGTAACGAATTTTATGCAATTCTGAAAAGAAACTACAATTGGACTAATTAATAGAAAACAGAATATTCCGCACTATGTTGGAATATATCTTATGATCTCTCATTTCTGCGATCCTCATCGCAGAAATGAGTTAATTATCTTCCAATTATGCGATCTACTTCACAAGTTGGACAATTAACTTGCCTTTTTTAGCCGTAATGGTGACAGGTTGTCCAGTTGTAAAGCCAGCTTGCTCTAACCAATTACTTTTTAAATATAAAGCAGGGTGTTTGCTGTAATGGGTGGGAGCCTGTGCGACTTTGGGCTCATGTCGGACGCTGACATAGCCAACAGTGTAATGACGTTGCGAGCGCTTTCGCAGGGTTTTACTCGTGGTTTTGGTTTTGGCTGTTTTTGCCCGTAGAATGGGCGTTAGTCATGATAACTACTCCTTAAGTCGTGAGTTGTTGTGATTAGCAGTGGTAGCAGGGTGCGAACCTGTTACTACTACGTTATTTTGCTAATATTTTAATCTGTTTTTTAGTCAGAAAAGCATCCAAAAATATCTTAATCACGGTTTTAAGACCTTACTGAAGCTGAAAAACAAAACATCAGCGCGTTAACCCACTTAGTGATGGGGCTATCAACAGCAGTGAGTGGCGGAGATGCGGGAGATATCAGCACTTCGATAGCTGCGAGTAAGAATGCGGTTGAGAATAATGCCATTTTAGGACAATTCGTAGGAAAAACTGAAAAAGAAATAATGGAAAAAATTCATGCTCAAGCTAATTGTGAAAATGATAGGGAAGGATGTAAATTAGTAGGTACAATTGTTATTGGTACTATATTAGTACCAGTTGTGATAGCACTCTTACCAGAAGAGGCAATTATTGGTGGATTTTTAAGTGGTACAGCAAATATTGGTGGTCAATATTATTTTAATGAAGATGGCAGTATCAGTTGGAGAGATGTAGGAATAGCAACAGGAACGGGTGCTTTTACTGCTGGATTTGGCACTAAATTTTGGGGAACAATCAGTTGGAATGCTGCTGGGGGTGCATTATTGAATCAATTAGATGGTAAAGATCCTGTAACAGGTGCCATAATTGGTGCTGGCTCATCAACAATTGGTTATGGCCTTGGAAAATATGCAGAAAAAGGACTCCGTCCAATCTTTAATCCAGCAGCAAATAAATATATTCATGAAACAAACAAAGGCTTTTTAGGAATAACAGGGCATTATACAGAAAGCTCAATTCCTGCTATTGGGGGGAATGTAGCTGATTCTATACTTGGTACAATGACAGAAAATTATATTAAAGAAAAAGTTGGTAAAAACAAAAATGAAAAAAAATAGAAAATATTTGGCATTATTATATTGTGTAACAGTAGTTCCTTTTCTGTTTTTTTGTAGTGCAATTATAATTGAATTAACCATCTCAATAATACTGTTTATTATGTATAATGTAGATTTTATATATGGCGTTAATGATATATATATAGCTTGTAAGGTAGCTTGTTTTGGTATTCCTACAGGGATAGCATTTTGGTATTTAGAGTGTCGTCGCTATGGAATTAAAATATTTGGTAAATAATATTATCCCAGCTTTAATGCTGGGATTTTACCCTATCCAAAATTTTGTATATTTGTTATTTAAAGATAGTAGTTAATTCTGTGACTAAATTCTTAACTTCGCCAAAATATTAGATAGTGCTCGCCTCTATCATTTTATCGTTTTTGTAATCAATCATAATGCGGTAGACAGCCAATTACAAGCCAACCAAGCGACCAAAAATCTGGGCACTATGGGTGGTGATGTTAGTAAAGGTATTAACACGGCGACATTACTGGTGACTTTGCGGGCGCCAGTGCCCTGTAAATACCCCAAACTTAGTACAAGATTCAAGTAGAAAATCATGCCGTTTGTTTTAGTGTTTTATACTCAATCGGTGTCATGTTATTTAATGCCTCATGCGGTCTTTCGGTATTATAAATCGTTAACCATTCTTCGGTTATTCTCCTTGCTTGTGCTAAGTTGTTAAAAAGATATAAATCGAGTACTTCAGTACGATAGGTACGATTAAATCGTTCAATATAGCCATTTTGATAAGGACTACCGGGCTGGATATAATCAATGGCTATATCATGGGATTTAGCCCAGTTTATAAAGGTTTTTCCTGTAAATTCTGGCCCATTATCGACCCGTATTTTTAATGGATACCCATGATATTCGGCCAGTTTATCTAAATAACGGGTAATTCTCCCTGCCGGTAAGCTTACTGCAATATCAATGCCTAGCGCCTCACGATTAAAGTCATCGATGACATTGAATGTCCTAAAGCGACGTTGATTACAACTACTGTCACTCATAAAAACCATTGACCAACATTCACCTTGTTTATTGGGTGCTGATAGCCTTTCTGGGTTTCGTGGAGGAATGCGTTTTTTACGCTTTACCCTGAGATTAAGCTTTAATTCACAATACACCCGATACACTCGTTTATGGTTCCATTTATAGCCGAGCTTTCTGATACGATTAAAGCATTTAGGAAAGCCCCAGCGTAAATGCCGGTCTGTGATTGTAAATACCCCAAACCTAGTACACAACTCACGTAGAAAATCATGCTGCTTGTTTTAGTGTTTTATACTCAATCGGTGTCATGTTATTTAACGCCTCATGCGGTCTTTCGGTATTATAAATCGTTAACCATTCTTCGGTTATTCTCCTTGCTTGTGCTAAGTTGTTAAAAAGATATAAATCGAGTACTTCAGTACGATAGGTACGATTAAATCGTTCAATATAACCATTTTGATAAGGACTACCGGGCTGGATATAATCAATGTTTATACCATGTAACTTTGCCCAGTTTATAAAGGTTTTTCCTGTAAATTCTGGCCCATTATCGACTCGTATTTTTAATGGATACCCATGATATTCGGCCAGTTTATCTAAGTAACGGGTAACTCTCCCTGCCGGTAAGCTTACCGCAATATCAATGCCTAGCGCCTCACGATTAAAGTCATCGATGACATTGAATGTCCTAAAGCGACGTTGATTACCACTACTATCACTCATAAAATCCATTGACCAACATTCACCTTGTTTATTGGGTACTAATAACCTTTCCGGGCATCGTGGAGGAATGCGTTGTTTACGCTTTACCCTCAGATTAAGCTTTAATTCACAATACACCCGATACACCCGTTTATGATTCCATTTATAGCCGAGCTTTCTGATGCGATTAAAGCATTTAGGAAAGCCCCAGCGTAAATGCCGGTCTGTGATAGCATTCAACACCGAAACAATCACCGAATCATCCAGTAACTTAGGTTGATAATAAACAGAATGATTTTGTTGTAGTTGCTGTGCCCACGTTTTACGTGCCTTTGTGGGCACTAAAGCTTTTTTATAATTTCTTCCTGAAGCTGGGATTTTAAGCTCAGTTCGGCAAACATCTGCTTAAGCTTGCGGTTTTCGGCCTCCAGCTCCTTTAAGCGTTTGATGTCTGAAGTTTCCATTCCGCCATATTTTTCCCGCCATTTATAGAAAGTTGAATTACCCATGCCATATTTACGACAGAGCTCCTTGACAGGAATACCGGCTTCAGCTTCTTTTAAAATAGATACAATCTGATGTTCGGTCATTTTTTTCATAATTAAATCCCCTTTACTTTTATCATAGAGAATTTTCTACTTTTTTGCTGTACTATTTTAGGGGATAGTTACAAAGTGATAACCAACAAAATCGTAAAGATATCGAGGGTTCTTGGGATAAAGGTACCTTTGATTCTCCAGAAGGCTCATTAAAATATCATTTCGATAAACACGGTAAAGAAGTTGGCGCTTTAACTCCTGAAGAATATTTACATAAAGCCAAAGTATTTTCCCAGAATTTAAAAGGTGCAAGAAAGGTAAAGATTAATACACCAACATATGGAGTGATCAGATATTATAAAAATGGAAGATATATCGATAAACTAGGTGATAAAATTATCTCATTTGGTAAACAATAAAGGAACTTAAATATGTGGCATGATTTAGTTATTGATAATGTGGTAAAAATTGAAAAAAATGTTGCAGAATTCGTTATTTGGATGCCTATTTTACCGTATGCAAAAATGAAAATTAAAATTTATGAAAGTCCCTCAAGACGATACACAGGTATGACTGATTTAGCTATAAAGCGTAAATTTGATGGATATCCTGAGAATGGCTTAGGAAGTGGGGATACAATTGAAGAAGCTTTAAAAAATACCATGAAAAATTTTAATGCAATGTTAACAGAAGATGGCTTCGAAGAGTTAACACCTGAAGATATTGAATATTCAGAGTGGTCTGATTTTTAGACCCCATCCTAGATTTTGTGTATTTTCAGTCAAAGGTGACAGTTAATTCTGTCACCAAATTCTATATTTAACACGCCCGATCTTGAAATCTCCTTTAACCGATTCATCTTGCGTACTTTCCAGCAAATAATCGCAGATGACATTCAATGATTAGTTATTCAATTTAGGATCTCACAAGATTATAAAACTATACCGTACTTTATTTGTTCCATCCCTCCTGTCAAGTGATAAGCCGTTATTGAATTCTAATAAAATGAAACGGTATAGAATCCTGAATTATTTTTACAAAACTAGTCACCTAAGTTAAAAAGCAAAAGGTAAAAAAGCGTGTCGGGGGAAAAATACGTTAGAATAACGAACTAAGGCAAAGTTATTTGTAACAAATTGATATATAATGAAAAATATTAAAACGGTCGGGCGCTGGATATAATACTGGAAAGGGAGCATATAGTACTAATAGCCTTGATTTTTTTCTAAGTTCATTACAAAAATCTTCAATCTGTTTACTTTTTTTTTGTAATGATCTCCAAGTTATATTATACCGATAAAAACATAAAAACTTATTAACAAATGATCTACAAAAACAGATTACTTAAGTATATACTCTTTATCAATTAAATTAGATTATCATGGTGTATGTTAGTCGTGGGTAATTTAATTGTCGGTATGTATTTTCGTCAATATTTTAAGGATCTTTTAGTATGATTTTAGGTAATATTAATCATTTAAGGTTAGTTCCTTATTTACCTTCCAAAATAAAACAATCTATTGAATATATTCAAGACAACGTTAATATTAATACACCTATAGGGCGCTATGATATTGATGGGGATAAGATGTTCTTTATGGTGTCTGATAGCCGAACGCGTCATATTTGTGATGCTAAGCCGGAATATCATGAAAAATATATCGATGTTCAGATTGTATTGGAAGGGCAAGAGGGGATGGCTGTGAGCACATTACCACCCTATACCAAAGTGTTAGACAATAAATTGGCAGAAAACGATATTGCTTTTGTTGAAACACCAAAAGAAGAAACCATGTTAATATTACAAGAAAATGATTTTATTGTGTTTTTACCCAATGAGGTACATAAGCCGCTTTGTGCAATTGATAGTAAGATTGCAACTGTCCGAAAAGTTGTGATAAAAATCGCATTGGATTATTTATAATCTGATTAAGGATAATAGTTATAATATGACAACTAAAATAGCGGTTATTGGCGAATGCATGATTGAACTGGCGATCAAACAAAATTCGACTGAGCGTAGTTTTGGCGGCGATACACTTAACACCGCTATTTATTTGTCACGTTTACTTAAAGATAATGATTTTGCAATTCATTATGTAACGGGAATTGGCACTGATCCTTTTAGTCAAGAGATGTTAGATAATTGGCAAAAAGAAAATATTCAAACTGATTTAGTGCAAAGAATGTCAGATAAGATGCCTGGTCTTTATTCTATTGTGACCGATGAGCAGGGTGAGCGTTCTTTTTATTATTGGCGTAATGACGCTGCAGCTAAATTTTGGTTGCAAACAGCCGAAACAGATAAGATAACGCAGCAAATTGCTCAGTATGATTATGTGTATTTGAGTGGTATTAGTATCGCTATTTTAGATGCTGAAAGCATCCTTAAATTATTAGAACTTTTAAAATGTGTTAAGGCCAATGGTGGTAAAGTTATTTTTGATAATAACTTCCGTCCACGTTTATGGCGTAGCCTTGATTTGGCTCGTAGTGTTTATGCCGATATTCTTAACCTTACTGATATTGCATTTTTGACGCTAGATGATGAAGATTTGTTATGGGGCAAATTGCCTTATGAGCAAGTTATTGAACGTACAAAAAAATTTGGCGTAACTGAAATTATTATTAAACGAGGCAGTGATAGCTGTATTATTGATTCAGCTGAAGGTCGTTTTGACGTTCCGGCTAATAAAATAGCTAAAGACAAAGTGATTGATACTACCGCTGCAGGAGATTCTTTTAGTGCTGGCTATCTTGGTGCGCGTTTACATGGAAGCAGTCCATCACAATCAGCATTACAGGGTCACTTGGTGGCTGGTACGGTTATACAATATCGCGGTGCAATTATCCCTGTCGAAGCTACGCCGAAATTAATAGAATTAAGTCAATAGATTAAGTTTATTCAGCGAAAAACGGTTAGTAATGGTCGTTTTTTGTTCTAGTTTTAGAAACTAATATTTTCAGTTTATATTCTTGTCAAAAAGTTTCAGAAAAGACCATGTTTTAATATAAAATTGGTCAAGTAATAGATTCATTTATATAGTTGTATATTTCATCAAATGTTACTGGTATAATATACAGTTGATTTTCTATTCATTTAGTTTAAAAACACACATAAGAAGAGATCTATGTCAATCAAAGATATCGATATTCGTGGCGCTCGCACGCACAATCTAAAAAACATTAATGTAACCATTCCAAGAGATAAGTTAGTTGTTATCACCGGTCTTTCGGGATCAGGTAAATCTTCGTTAGCATTTGATACTCTCTATGCTGAAGGGCAACGACGTTATGTTGAATCGTTGTCGGCGTATGCTCGTCAGTTTTTATCATTGATGGAAAAACCTGATGTCGATCATATTGAAGGTTTATCGCCAGCTATTTCGATTGAGCAAAAATCGACTTCACATAATCCTCGCTCGACAGTTGGAACTATCACTGAAATTTATGATTACTTACGTTTGCTTTTTGCCCGAATTGGTGAACCTCGTTGCCCTAATCATCATTTACCATTAGCAGCACAAACGGTATCACAAATGGTCGATAGTATTATGGGATTACCTACTGAAAATCGTTATATGCTGCTAGCACCTGTGGTCACCGAACGTAAAGGTGAATTTGTTAAATTATTTGAGCAACTAGCAGCTAGTGGTTATATTCGGGTAAGAGTAGATGGTGATGTCTATGATCTTTCTGATCCACCCATTCTTGAACTGCAAAAAAAACATACCATTGAGGTTGTTGTTGACCGTTTCCGTATTCGTGATGATTTAAAGCTTCGTTTGGCCGAGTCGATTGAAACCGTGCTTTCGATCACTAATGGTATTGTTAAAGTGGCAAATTTGGATGATCCTCAAGCTGAAGAATATCTGTTTTCGGCTAATTTTGCCTGCCCAATTTGTGGTTATAGTATTTCAGAGTTAGAGCCTCGATTATTTTCGTTCAATAACCCAGCTGGCGCATGCCCTGAGTGTGATGGTTTGGGCGTGCAACAATATTTTGATCAAAAGCGTATCGTGCAAATGCCAGAAGTTTCGTTAGCTGCTGGTGCGATTAAAGGTTGGGATCGTCGTAACTTTTACTATTTCCAGATGCTAAAATCATTAGCGGAACATTATAAATTTGATATTGATAAACCCTATGAAAAATTACCTGAAAAGGTAAAAGATATTTTATTAAATGGTTCAGGTAATACCGAAATCCAATTTATCTACACCAATGATCGTGGTGATGTGGTTAAACGTAAACATCCGTTTGAAGGCATCATCAATAACTTAGCTCGTCGGTATAAAGAAACTGAATCACAAACTATTCGTGAAGATTTAGCCAAATATATTAGCCATCGACCTTGCCCTTGTTGTGGCGGTTCAAGGTTGTGTACAGCAGCAAGAAATGTATTTATTAATGATACTAATCTACCGGCCATTAGTGATTTAAGCACTCAAAAAGCGAAAGATTTTTTCGATCAGTTGTCATTAACAGGGCAACGAGCTCAAATTGCCGAAAAAATCTTAAAAGAGATCAACGACCGTTTACAATTTTTGATTAATGTTGGGCTTAACTATTTAACACTTTCACGCTCAGCTGAAACCTTATCAGGAGGAGAAGCGCAACGTATTCGATTAGCTAGCCAAATTGGTGCGGGGCTGGTTGGTGTGATGTATGTATTAGATGAGCCTTCTATCGGATTGCATCAGCGCGATAACACTCGTCTAATTGACACTTTAACGCATTTACGTGATTTAGGTAATACTGTCATTGTGGTTGAACATGATGAAGAAGCAATTATGGCTGCTGATTATGTGATTGATATTGGACCTGGAGCAGGGGTTCATGGTGGTGAAGTTGTTGCGCAAGGTACGCCTAAGCAGATTATGGCATGTAAAAAATCTTTAACAGGCCAATACTTATCTGGTAAAGAAAAGATTGAAATTCCAACTGCGCGCACTAAAGTTGATAAGAAAAAAATATTATCACTTATTGGCGCTACCGGAAATAACCTTAAAGATGTAACATTAAATATTCCGGTTGGATTATTTACTTGTATTACTGGTGTATCAGGTTCAGGTAAATCAACACTAATTAATGATACGTTATATCCTCTTGCACAAAATGAACTCAATGGTGCCGAAAAAACAGAAATAGCGCCATATCAAGCCATTAAAGGGCTTAACCATTTTGATAAGGTCATTGCGATCGACCAAAGTCCAATCGGGCGTACACCGCGTTCTAATCCTGCAACTTATACTGGATTTTTTACTTCTATCCGTGAACTTTATGCTGGTGTACCAGAATCCCGCGCACGAGGCTATAATCCTGGGCGATTTAGTTTTAATGTTAAGGGAGGACGATGTGAAGCTTGCCAAGGTGATGGTTTAATTAAAGTTGAAATGCACTTTTTGCCGGATATTTATGTTCCTTGTGATCAGTGTCATGGCGCTCGTTATAATCGTGAAACCTTAGAGATCAAATATAAAGGTAAGTCTATTAACGAGATTTTGAATTTGACAGTTGAAGAAGGGCGTGAATTTTTTGATGCAGTACCGATGATTGCTCGTAAATTACAAACCCTAATTGATGTAGGTCTTTCTTATATTACCATTGGGCAATCAGCAACAACATTATCAGGTGGTGAGGCACAACGTGTAAAACTTGCAAAAGAATTATCGAAGCGAGATACTGGACGCACTTTATATATATTAGATGAACCAACAACAGGTCTACATTTTGCTGATGTTAAACAATTACTAGCGCAATTGCATTCATTGCGAGATAAAGGCAATACAATTGTTGTGATTGAGCATAATTTGGATGTGGTTAAAACAGCTGATTGGATAGTTGATTTAGGTCCAGAAGGGGGTAATGGTGGGGGAGAGATTATTGCCGAAGGGACACCTGAAGAGGTTGCTAAATCTAAACATTCCTACACTGGAAAATATTTAAAACCGTTGTTGGAAAAATAATAAACTAAGTAGGATTGTATTATTACTACTTAGCGTAGATAGAACGGGCAAGGTATGACGTCTGTTCTATTATACTTTACCAGCAAGTAGAGTCAGATACAGGTTTTAAGGTGCTGATTAGCATTTAGCGTTCGATTATTAAAGGCGGCAAATGAAAGGAGTGATATTGTGGCATTTCAAATGATATTAATGATCATAATGGCCTATTTTTTGGGGTCGCTTTCTGGTGCAATGATTATTAGCCATATCATGCATTTGCCTAATCCTTCAGAACATGGTTCGCATAATCCAGGGGCAACCAATATTTTACGGCTTAATGGTAAATTACCCGCCATTTTTGTTTTAATTTTTGATATGCTAAAAGGTACGATTCCGGTTTATATTTCTTATCGACTTGATATTCCTCCTTTCTTTTTAGGTATTATTGGTATTTTTGCTTGTTTAGGGCATATGTTTCCCTGTTTTTTTCATTTTCGTGGTGGTAAAGGTGTTGCCACTGCGTTAGGTATGATGGTCCCCATAGGATTTGATTTTACAGGCTGCTTTATTTTAACTTGGTTAGTTACGTTACTAATAACTGGGTACTCTTCGGTAGCTGCGATAGTCGGGTTTCTTATGGCGCCATTTTATGTTTGGTTATTCAAACCTGAGCTTACTTTACCTGTTGCTATGCTTTCTTGTTTGATTATCATTCGTCATAATAGTAATATTATGCGCCTTTTAAAGGGTGAAGAACCGAAAAGTTACTATCATAGCAAGAGTAAACAATAGTCTAAAATTTATATGCATAAGTATTAATTTAACGATTGTTTCTGAAAACAGTTTTCGCTATGCATTATTTTAACTATTAATTTTCTGTAAGTTTTTTCAACTTTCATTATTATTAAATTAAACAACTAAAATAATTCTTGTTTGATAGATTATTGAAAAAAGGTATTATTAACTTAAAATTTAAATATGTGAGAATCAAATAATACATGCAAATAAGCCCATTATTAGAATCGCTTATAGAAGCACTGCGTTGTTTACCGGGCGTTGGTCCCAAATCGGCACAACGAATGGCCTTTCATTTATTGCAACGCAATCGACAAGGTGGAATAAAATTAGCTCATGAGCTACATGAAGCAATGATAAATATAGGTCATTGCAAAGAGTGTCGAACTTTTACCGAACAAGAAATCTGTACTATTTGTGCAAATGTCCGCCGCCAAAATAGTGGGCAGCTTTGCGTTGTCGAAACTCCCGCAGATATAGTTGCCATAGAACAAACTGGACAATATAGTGGTCGTTATTTTGTATTGTTAGGCCATTTATCGCCATTAGACGGTATCGGTCCTAGCGATATTGGTCTTGATTTATTGAAAAACAAGTTAGCGTCAGAATCAATCAACGAAGTTATTTTAGCCACTAATCCCACCGTTGAAGGTGATGCAACCGCCAATTATATCGCGCAAATGTGTGCACAGTTTAATGTGACAGCAACAAGAATCGCTCATGGTGTTCCAGTTGGTGGTGAACTTGAAATGGTGGATGGCACTACCTTATCGCATTCATTTGTTGGGCGTCAAAAAATTGAATTTTAAATTTATTGAAGTTCTAATACTCAGCTAATTTTTATAACAAAGATTAGAAATAAAAAGGGGGATTATATGAAGTATAAAGCGGTTGCTTTTGATATGGATGGCACGTTACTAGCCAGTAATCGTTTAGTTTTGCCAGAAACTGTCGAGATGATAAAAAAAATCAGTGCTAAAGGTGTGAAAGTCATTTTAGTATCTGGGCGTCACCATTCTGTAATTTATCCTTATTATTATCAACTCAAATTATCAACCCCCGCAATTTGTTGTAATGGATCTTATCTTTATGATTTTGAAAAGCAAAACGCTTTTGCTGCTAAACCAATGACCAAAGATCAAGCAAGAATGCTATTAAAACTAGTTAACCAATATGGTATCCATACTTTAGTTTATACTGATCAAATGATGACTTATGAAGTGTTAGATGATCATCTAGAAGGCTTTTTTAAATGGGTCAAAACATTGCCCGATTTTTTACAGCCAGAAATCAAAAAAGTAGCGAGTTTTGAAAACGTGATAGATCAATCTGGTGCTATTTTTAAATTTGCAACCAGTAGCCATAACCTTCCTGCTCTACGACAATTCTCAAATGCGGTAGATGCATTAGATGTATTCTCGTGTGAATGGTCTTGGTCAAATCGAGCAGATGTTGCGATTAAAGGTAATACTAAAGGAAATGGTTTAACACACTGGGCTGAGCATGAAAATATTGATTTAAGCGAAATAGTCGCTTTTGGTGATAGTTATAATGACATAAGTATGTTATCTATTGCTGGATTAGGTATTGCTATGGGGAATGCTGATAATGAAGTGAAAGCAAAAGCAAGTTACGCTATTGGCGATAATAATAGCCCAAGTATAGCTGCTGAACTTGAAAGGCTATTTCTCTAATTGATTTTCAATAAAATAGGCTATGTTTGAAATTCTCTATCATGATAATGCTTTAATTGCGATTAACAAACCATCGGGTTGGCTTGTGCATCGCAGTTGGTTAGATAAAAAAGAAACAGTTGTTGTTATGCAAACGTTACGAGATCAGATTGGCCAACATGTTTTTCCTGTGCATAGACTAGATAGGCCAACATCTGGTGTGTTGCTGTTTGCCCTTTCTAGTGATGTAGCAAGGCTCGTGTCAGAACAATTTGCCACAAAACAAATTGAGAAAACGTATCATGCTGTTGTGCGTGGTTATCTTGAGGGTGAATCTGCGATCGATTACCCTTTAGTTGAAGAATTAGATAAAATTGCTGACAAATTTTCTGATAAAAATAAACCAGCACAAGATGCAGTCACTTGTTATCGAGGGATTAGCAAAATTGAACTTCCTATTAAAGTTGGTAAGTTTGATACTGCTAGATATAGCTTTGTTGAATTAAAACCACAAACAGGACGTAAACACCAATTACGTCGTCATATGAAACATATCTTTCATCCTATTTTGGGAGATAGTAAACATGGCGATCTTCATCAAAACCGTGCTTTTGCCAACTATTTTGGCGTTAAACGCTTGATGTTACATGCGAGTAAGTTAGAGATTTCTCATCCTCTTAACCATAAACCAATCGCTATTGAAGCTAAATTAGATCAAAATTGGCAAGATATCCTTTTAAATTTTAAAAAGTAATGCTTCAAAATAATGTTACTTTGCGATTATCTTATTACATAGTATTATTTTACCTCTTTCCTATGATGCTATCTGTATAGTTTAATCGACAGGAAAGAATGTAAAATATTTTATAAATTAAATTTGATAATGGAAATAAAAATGAAATTACTAATGAAATTTTTAAGCGTTTTTTTATTGGCACTTATTGTTACAGCGTGTTCGACTGAAGATACTCCAGAAAAAGTATCTGAAAAATTTATCACAGCAATTTATAAAGGTGATACAGATACCGTTATGAATCTGATCAATTTCCCTAAAGATGATAATCACAAAGATATGGATATGGCAATGTTAGTGAAAAGCAAAATGCAAGAAGCGCTTCAACAAGGGAAAAAATTTGCTGATGAACATGGCGGCCTTGATAAAGTTGAGTCTGCTCCTGCAGAATATACTAATGATGAAAAAACCATGGCTAAAGTAAAAACAACTGTTTTTTTCAAAGATAATACTAAAAAAGATGAACGTAGCCTATCAGTAATCAAAACTGATAACAAATGGATGATTAATCTTAAATAAAAGGTAATATAGCAATGTTATATTAGAAAGGGTAGATACTAATTTATCCTTTCTTGTTAAGAATGAATTTTGATGAACTACTGTCGTTTTTTCTCGATTATTTTTATTATGCTGGCGACGGTTGTTTTTGCTAATGAGTCTGTTTATTCTTCAAATCCAACCTCTAAATTGCCTTATTCAGTAAAAGTAGGAGATTGGATTTTTAGAAAAGGTATACAAACCGATAGCCTTATTGTTAAACAATTAGGTGGTGGTGATTTTTCACATATTGGCATGATTATATCGACTAATCCCGAAATTAAAATTATTCATGCGACCACGAGTGATGATGACAAATTTCCTAATCAAGTGATTGTATCGACCTTACCCGAGTTCATAGCTCCTGAATTAGCCGAAAAATATGCTATAGCAAGACCTAATTTTTTATCTGATGTACAACAACAACAAATTGTTAGTGATCTTTTAACAAAGCAAGGTAAAGCCTTTGTCTTAGCTCCTCGTGAACAGCCACATCTTTATTGTACAACGTTACTTTTTGACTCCATCACTAAATTCTATCCCAATTTCAAAGTTGAATGGAAGTTTACTGACTTTCCATTATTAAGTGGTGTTTATTTATTCCCTAACGCATTTGCAAATTATCCAGATATTACTTGGATCTATAAATATCCAGAAGCACCGTAATAACTTCTTGTCATGAAAGCTATACGAGTTGATCTAGCATGAAATAAAATTTAACCGTATTTAGTGCGATATTTGTTCGTAGACAATGCTGTGTACCTAGGCTATAGTTAGATTTCAATATTATACGAGGTGTCTAGTAATAGGTTATAAAAGCATTTAATTTATTATTAAATATATTTAATAATAAATTGGTTAATAACAATAAAATTAGATTAATAAGATATCGCTATAGAGTAAAAGACACCCTTATAGCGCCGATAGTTGCACTTTTCATTTATAATGTATTAAGTTTTTAAAACTTGTGTCCAAAGTAAATAGATTTTTAATAATCAAATAAAAAAAGAAGTGACTGCTGTAATTATAATCTATTTGAACTTGACGACTAATAAAGCCAATGCTAATATTTGCAACCTATTCAGATAGACCTGTACGGCGCGTTGGCAGAGTGGCCATGCTGCGGATTGCAAATCCGTCTACCTCGGTTCGACTCCGGGACGCGCCTCCATATTTCATAAATAAAATCAATAAGATAAAATCCTGTCATTTTAAAACGATCAATACTTGGAATTAACTTAGAATATACAGTTAGAATAAATCTTCTTTTTTAGGCGGGTTTAATGTTGGTGTTACTTTCACTTTTCTGTCATATGTATTAACCTGAGCCTCGGTCTTGTGACCACTAAATAGCTGTTTATCTTTAGTTGCTCCGTCGTAGTCTGAAATAGCCTTGGCTTTGATATCATGAAATGTGCAATTGATTTTTCTACCTAGTTTTTCTTCTGCTTTTCGTTTTGCGTCCAGCCAATACGAGTTAAATGTCTTCTGAATTAGTTTGCCTCCTGATTTATTTTGCAGCACGAGAGAATCGGAAGAAGATGGCGGAAATAGTTTTTTAGCTAAATTAATTGCGTCTGCTAGTCGTTCTGTCCATTGTTTGATTTGCCTTTTCCCTGTTTTACCTTGTTTTATATAAATACCCTCTTTGAGTATTTGGCTGTGCTTTAGCTTGAATATATCGCCTTCCCGAACTGCGCACAGATACGATATTTCCATCGCTACTTTTAGTATATCTATCGCTTCATCATAAATCGTGTAATACTCGATATCTTCAATATATTTATCTCTCGCCTGAATGCTGAATTTTTTTACCCCAGAACATGGATTCATTTTACAATACCCACGTTCGTACCCCCAACCGAACGCTACAGACATGTAAGATAGCTCGTGATTTGCTTGCACTTTGCTTTGCTCGCCCCTGATGTCCATGTAGCGCCTGATATGTTCCGGCTTGATATTATTAACGTTTATATGCCCGAAAACGGGTAATATTTTTTTAGCCCCTCGTAATTTATCCTCTTGCGAGCGTGATGATAGTTTATGAAAAGAGGCACTATTTAAGTGCATACTCCACAGCTTACTAAACGTCATTTCCTCTTTTTGTTCAGCAATAACCCCCTCGTACTTCGCCCACAGCTCTACCATGCTCATATTGATCGAGCCTAGCGTAACTGTTTTGTTTTCTCTGGTTTTGAGATAGTATGAATATTTATTTTTTGACACGCGAGGAGGGAGGATATTGTCTTTTTTGTCTTTACGGTTCCTTGCCATTCAAGGCTCCAAAATCTGGCTCTTGTTGTTGTTTTTGTTCAATGCTTACTTTTTGATTCAATGATGAACGTAAGATTACTGGTTTACCAAGCAAATTGATATGAAAGCAAAATTTGTTTTCTTTTAACCATTGTATTTGTAAATTTTTTCTTTTTTTGCCTGTTAACATATGTAGTTCATCATCTGTTAATATAATTGATTCCGCCATAATTACCTCTAATTTTCTCTCATCAACAAATAACACTTAGTAATTTTCTGTATTAAAATGCTCTGATTTAATTTTTAGTTTGTGTGTTGTCATGGTTGTTTCCTTTAGATAATAGTTATCCCACGCCAAATAATGGGCGTGAGAATATTTGTAAAATTAATAGAATAGGGTGGTTGTTCAGTGAGTTATTAACAGATTTTGTGGATTAAAAAAGGGCATAACGCCCTTAATTTAAAAAGATAATAATTGTGGGTTATATGTTAACCGTTCTATTTTGTAGCCTAAATTTAACGCTAAATTAGTTAGCAAGATATTAAAATCATCGCATTTACCCAAAATAGTTTTTTCACCATTAAACATATAGTCAGTTATTTTTACCTCGACAAGATAACGCTTGCCGACAACTGACTTTTTTGTAAGAGAATCTAAAAACTCAAAAGCATCATTAAGTTTTGATGCTGGTAACTCGCTCCTGTTGCTAATATTAAATTTTTTGCATAAACAAACTGATATATCAGTCCAATGTTCTTTGATTCGCTCAACACATCGATTGATTGCTCTGATTAATTCTTGCTCTTGTGAATGGGTGATAACATCATTTATTTTAATTACGCCACTTTCCTTATCCAAAATATCAAGAACCCATTTCCTGAATTCTTTTGCGATTGGAGTTCTGGAAAACATAGCGATAAGATGTGCACCTCTAAGGGAAAAGATACGTACTTTCTTTTTGTAATTTCCTGAGGTCGTTGATTCGACGACCTGAGACATGCAAGGCGTAAATTCATCTGAATATTTGTTATATAAATCTGTTACTGATTTACTACAAGAGTAATTTAAAGCTTTGGCTAAATCCTTGCTTGACAACCAAATTTGATTGTTATGATTGATAGTGTATAATTGAGCGTTATTAAAAGTTAGTTGATTTGACATGATTTTATACCTTTCGTATGTTTAGTTATTTGATCACTTAGTGGGTGATCGGGCTTCAACTACCGCATACGACGGCGAGACTTATTCCTCTTTCGAGTATTGTATTACGTCCTCTCGACCCGATCATAGACATGATCAAATACCTAAAAATAGGCATAAAAAAACCGCTAGCTTTCGGGTGCGGAAGTCCGCGTATGTTGTAGTATCAACAACTATACAACCCGATAAAATTATTGTCAAACTAAAATGGAATCCCGTCATCTATAAACTCATCTTGCTGAGCTGGTGCTTGCGGTTTAGATTGTTGAGGTTGTTCATCCTGCTTTTTAGTCAATTGAATTTGAGATACTCGCAAACACGGTCTTGTGAATGTTGCGCCATCTTTCTGCCATTCTTCAACATAAAACTCACCACTTACCACGACTAAATCGCCTTTTTTAATATAACATTCGCGTGTATACCGCCTAAAAAGTTGACTGATTCTGGCCATATTTCCTGTAGTTTTTTGAGAGTCGCACAACTATTTAAAATAGCCATAACTTCTTCTCGTAAAAATCTTATCTGTTTTTCTAAGTTTTCGATCTGGCTCTGTAATGATAAAAACCGTTTTGAAAACTCATGATCAGCGGTGTATGTTGGGTACTCTTGTAATTCGTAAAAATCACTCTCAGACGGTAATGCTAGACATGCGCTTAATCCGTTAAAATAACATCTCATGTTATGGTAAATGTAAAAAACACTACCTCGAACGAATGGCAGCTCTTTAACGCGAGCTTTTATCTCATTCGCTTCTTTGAGCTGCTCAGCAGTTACGTTATCGTTATAAACGTCAACGGCCAATTTAGATAAATTTTCATTTGCTATTTCTAGCTCTTTAGTTACTGGTGATTGTTCAATTGCATTTGTACAAATTTGTTTTTTGATAGTTTTAGTTAATCTGGTCATAATTCTTTCCTTTAAAAATGTCACTTTGACGGTTATGAGGCTTCTATTTGTTTGATACGCTCATCGAGTTCTTGCAGAAATTTGATAACTTCTGCTTCTATCTCTTGAGCTAATACTTCGTCGTAATGAATTCGTACGCACCTAAAACTCAAATTATCGGGTAATCTATCGTCATAGCTGACAAAATCGCACCATTTTCGACCCGTGCACATCATTTGCCATTGCATTTGTAAAATGTACTCACGCTTCGGCTTTAGTGATTGCATAAATTCTAAGTGCGTCCAAGTATTTGGGCATTTAATTTCAATTAATCCGTCTTCATTTACCAGCCCATCAGGACTAGCGCCAGCGTTTTCGATTGTAGGGTGGGGGATAAAGCCAACTTCTTTAACGATTACGTCAAATTGGTTTAGTATGTACATTTCTCTAGCTATCGGCTCTAACTCTGTGCCGCGTTGCATTGCGGCATTAGAGTATGATTCGGTCGGTTTTTCTGTTAGTCGTTCGCAAATCAGCTGAGCCATGTAATTTTGACGGCTAGTCGAATAACCGCTTTTTGTTTTAGCCATCACATCACTAATTCGGCTAGCTGTAACTTTACCTAGTCGCACGTTAAACCATTCATCCGTTCGCTGTTCCATTATTAGCCTCTTTTGCTATATCATAGATACGGCGCTTTTCAGTGGACCCGATAAGTTTTTGGTCTTCAATTGATAACGATTTCCAAAACTCACCCATTGCATCAGTTCCTTTTTGTGCAGATTGCTCAACTGCTTTTATTAATGATTCGCGTTTTTTGTTTAACGCATCTTCATTGATTTTTTGCGCCTGCTTTTCTTCTTCTGGCAAATCCTCACCAGCATAGATATAAAAACCCAACCCAAACATGGATATGGCTTTAGTTAAACATCGCATGGTCGCTTTATTAATATCTACTGAATTTGGTGACTTAATAGCGTGGTTTTTAAAATCCATAACTGGCAACCACATAAATCGAGTTGCCTCGTTGTTATCCTCTTTTATTGTTAGCGTTACGCTAACCGTCATAGAGCCATCCATTTCTGTGGTTGGTGGGTTAATTATGTATGAGGATTGGGGATAATACTCCATTAAAACACCCCATGCCCACGCCCAAGACAAATATGTTAATCCGTTCTTTTTTTCTACTTTATCGTTAACATTAACCTGAGATAGAGTTTCCCAAATTTTCTTTTCAAATGATTCTGCCATTTCCATATTCCTTTTTAATTCGTTGCTACTTCTAACATCCAGCGAATCAGCATAAACAATCCGCCCAATGTCACAATTAGGACACAAAAAAGGGCGTACATTTGCTCGCCCTTGGTCATTTTGTAATTTAGTGTGAATCGGTCTGTGTCATGTACATTACAGCCGACGTAATCAATCGGTATTGTGTTCATGCTATTTCCTCAATTCTTCGAAAAACCAATCTGTAATGTCTTCTAAATGACGATTTTCATCTTCAAAATACACTGAGTCTCCCCAAAAAATTCCTCTCTCATTAAATTCAGCATCTCGCGCAATAAAAACCGGCAATTCTATCGTTCGATCTGGGAAGAACGATGTAAGTTCTCCATTCATCCAGTTAACTTCTGCATCAAAACACGCATTTAGCACTAACGCGATTTCGTGTTCGGTTTCACACTTAACAAACCAATCTTGTTGCAGTAATCGCTCAATAATCTTTTTACTTGTCATTGTTTAATCCTCATGAATTCTAGCCGCTAAATCTGTAAAAAAGCCCGCTACTCAATTCACGGGCAAGGGATGAAAGGAATAATAGCGCTTTTACGGCAAGCGCCAAGCCGTGTCTGGTTGCTATCAAATAGTTTCAAAAAAGCCCTCAAAAGAGGGCAAACGGATGTAGTATGTGTTCGTCTTTCCGAGCTGTCAGAATTTCTTACTTGTGACTTAAGCTGTCAGGATGATGCGGACACCAATAGGCTGTAGTATGTTGTTCATTATCTATGTGAATGAATTTTCCGTATTTGAACAATTCGCAGACTGAAAAGCCGATCACTTTACATTCAAATTTGACGCCAAAGTCATTCTTATAGATAACAATGTCGCCAACTTTAAAATCGCATGGCTTAGGTGGTTGGCTTGTTAATTCTTTTCTTACATAATCTTCAATTTCACGCTTGCGGTTCATAATTTATCCTTATTTATTCTTAAAGCCTGCAATTAACAGGCTTGGTTAATAAGCATTTGCTCGTTATTTTCAATTTTTTTCTTTGCTTCTATAAAAGCTTGTTTGTGCGTTAATCTACACACGCATTCATGAAGTTCTTCTCCGTCGATCTCATCAACGTTCATCATTCTAAGTAATAAAGCTGTTAACTCATCAAAGTCGATTTTGGCATATAGTCGATCCTCTTCGTCCCAAATAAAGTTAGAGACATTAAAAGACGCGCTTTGTTGTAGCTTTCTTATTTTGTCTTGTTCTGTCATGTTAGAATCTCCTTTCATCTCAAACTCAAGCGCACTTGTCTAAATGCGCTTTGATTTGAAATTAAATAGCAATCTTCTTACTAAAGAACTTGATGGCCAGTCGGTCTCTTTCGAGGCTGGGAGTGATTAAGTCGCTCACCCGATGCGTACTGCTGTGATTGCTTTCAAAACCGCTGTACTTTCATATGCCCCAGCTAGCTACTTGAATCTCGCTTAACTAATTAAGTAACTCGTGGTATTGCTTAATTGTTTTGTTAAGTTGATTTGTTTTGATGTGATAATAATAACTTTAGTTATCAGATTAGTCAATAACAAAAGTTATCAATATTTAAATAAAAGTTATCGATTAGCTGTTTTTTAATCAGATTGGTGTTTTTAAATTTGCGATAGGAGATTTTAGGTGTGAAAAACCGCCTAAAAGGCGGTTGGTGATAATGTGTTATTTATTTATGAACAATAAGCAATAATAGATAAAAACATCCAAGAAAAACTAATGATCCTTGCTTTCTTAGAGTATCCTGTTTTTAATGTGAACCAAGAAAAAATACATGGTAAGAAGATAATTCCAATTATAAGTAATATACTAAGTGATTGATGTTGTAGCTTGTTTTCTTTTTTCTTTGATTCTTGTGTTGATAAGCTGTTATCTTCATTTGGATATTTAAGCTCGCTTACCTCTTCTTGCTCCTCTGCGTCATTATCTTTTATTATGGTAGCAAAAGGAATAATAGCTTTAAATACCCCAGTTTTACTCATGTCGCGAATCAGATCAAATTGATTAAAACATTCAACAACATCAACATGCTCAATATTATTAAAATTGATTGACTTCCATTCCTCTTTATTAATATTAACACTTACAAGATACTGATCTTCTATATTTCCATTTTGATTGTTTGGCCTCTGTGAGTACGCGGAAAGGGTAATTCTTTTTATTGTTGGAATCAAACTAAATACATCAGCTATTATTCTAAAAATTATAGAATGAATATGTGTCATGTATATTTTTCTTCGCTCTGTGTCAGAGATCGTTTTTACTGAAATTCTTAGAGAGTTATCTGATGCCGTATATTTTTTATTCGGGATGTCTTCAATTTCGGGCAAATCTACATCAAGAACTAAATTATCTTCATTTATCTCAAAATCGACATTAGTTTCCTTTGGAAATGAAATATTGGATAATAAAGTTACCAATTCAGAATTTATTACTTCTTCATTGCCAGAAGCTAGTAGTTCGTTGATTCTATATGCGATATCACGCTCGTTTTTATCAAATTCTTCTTTTTTTTGAGACCAATTTTTCAGTTTTTTATTATATGCAAGCTCTATAGACTCGTTGAATTTTACTCTATTTTTTTCAATAAAAGGGAATATTTTGCTTAAAAATGTTTTTTCCTTTAGCTTTGCTTTTTTGGGGCGAGGCTCAGGATAATCTTTTTCATGATAAATTCTAGTATCAGAGGGTGGCATAACAGTTAAATGAAGCTTATCTAGTAAATCTAAGCCGTCATTATTTTTTTTACATGCCTGTTTAAAAAGAGAAATTAATGTTTCTTTATTGTTTTTTTTGATGCTTGTAACTATATTTTCAGGTAAATGTGTGTCGTCAATTGGGTTCAAATATTCAACAGATCCGTCTTCGTTTATCCTAACTTTTACCGAAATATGATCCGATATTGCTTTTTGAGTTGTTTGTTTTTGTTTAACATTTTTTTCACTTGATAACTTTGTACGATATGATAAACCACTACCGGGTAAACTTAAATTACTATATGTTCCTTTTTTCCCTATGGTTAACGAAGCACCTCTTCCCCCTAGACTAACACTTGCCCCATTTGAACTTAAATTTAGTTTTACGCCTGGAGCTATCTTTATCCTTTTTCTAAATCTAACAGCCATAATTATTACCTTTCCTTTCTGAGTATTCTATGCTTAATAACCGCCGAAGCGGTTGATTGCGTTTTTTAAGTTGTAACATCATGAACATCGATAAATCTTGATGATTTAACAATAGCTGCTACATACATAACCTTATCCACTAAATCATCATTGATTGTAATTGGTGGATGATCTTGGTTAATACTAGTGAAGCGATATTCAGAATCTCGATGATACTCAAGTTTTTTTATCATATTTCTTCCATCTTTCAGTCTTACAAACACTTCATCACCTGATGCGGGCATAACTTTGGGTTCGATAACAACAAACTCTCCAGAATTAATTCTTGGGAACATTGAATCGCCTTTAACCCTCAGGCCGAATGCGCTTGGATCGTCACTATAAAATTTCAAATATCCATTTAAAGACTCGTCCATTTCAAAAGCTCCATTAGCCCCCATTACAGCCTCTCCCTTAACTTTCACTGCTCCATTTTTAACTGTACCTATAAATTCAAATTGTTGATCATCCAGTCCAGAATCTCCTTTCCCAGAAGACAACCACTCTAAATTTACTTTTAGAGCCTGAGCTAACTCAGATATTTTTCTAAAACTTTTTGACTCACCTGCCACTAATTTTCTGATCGCTGGTTGAGAAACATTAACTGCCTTAGCTAAATCGTGCTGTGATAAACCAGATTTATCAAATGCAATTTTAAAACGTTCATTAAATGTATTCATAAAGACTCCTTGTGTTTTGATTATATAACTTTTGTTATAAAAAATAAAAAAACATAAGTTATCACAATGTTGACTTAATCAATAACTTTAGTTATCATTATCTTAGTTTTAAATAAGGAGGGCGAAATGGAGCCTTTAAAAAAAGCAATAATTGCCGTTGGAGGACAGAGAGAGTTAGCTCGTCTTTGCGGTGTTAGTCAAGCAGCTGTAAGTAAATGGCTGAATGGCATTAGTAAAATTGGGGAAGATAAAGCTATTTTGCTGGAGCAGGCTTTAAACGGTCTAGTAACGTGCGAAGAACTCCGCCCTGATGTCAACTGGTCAGTAATTCGAGGTAGCGCATGAGTACATTAAACAATGAAAATCTATTAATGAACGCAGTTGAAACATTAAAACTAATAGGGCGTCCGAATGCCTATTATCCTAAGCTGGCTAAGCCATTGGGTGGCGTGAGTTCTGCTGTTTTATTCTCACAATTATTTTATTGGCAAGATAAGGCTACATCTGATTTGGGTGTGTATAAAACACGTGATGAGCTTGAAGAAGAAACAGGCTTAACACATAACGAACAGAGAACAGCCATAAAAAAACTATGTGAAAAAGGCGTGTTAATTGTTACAGAAAAGAGGTTAGAGCATAAGACTTTTTACAAGATTGATAATGAAAAAGTTAATCAAGTTTTGAGCGATTTCGCCAACTCTATAACTCAATCTTCACGACAAATGAAAAGTAGTTACCCCGATCTCTACAATATAGATGTCGAGAAGACTACAAAATCAAGTTCGTTATATCAAGAGAATACTACAAAGATTACTACAGAGAATACTACAAATAATATTGCGGATAAATCGCAACAGCCAAAGCGACCTTGTCAGTTTCCTGATGAATTTAAACCGAACGATCATCATCGAGATATAGCGATGAATGAAAACATCAATCTGGATAATGAGTTTGTTAAATTCAGGGATTACTGCTTGGCGAATGGCAAAAAATATATTGATTGGAATGCTGCTTTTAACAACTGGTTACGCAATGCTGGCGGTTATAAAAAATCAAATAAACCATCTGAAAAATTCATGACCCTTGCTGAACGGAATAGGGCAGTTTTAGAGAGTATGAGGGCTTAGCCATGGCAAAGATTACAGATGAATTTTTAGCGGTTATTGGTGGGTTGCTTGAAGTTTACGGGCAGCAAGCAAGCACTGTCAAGGTCAATATTTACTGGTCAACGCTTGGGCAATATCCGATTCAATCGTTAAAAGCCGCTGCACATGCTTGGGTGCTTAAAAGTCAATTTATGCCTAAACCTGCGGATTTAATCAAGCTAATGGGCGGTTCAAGTAATCATTTATCACCAGATGAAGCATGGTCGATTGCAATACTTGCTAGCGATGAAACTAATACGGTTGTTTGGACTAATGAAATAGCAAAAGCGTGGTCACAAGCTGAGATTGTCTACCGAAATGGCGACAAAATTGGAGCAAGACGAACGTTTATCGATGCATATGAGCGAATGGTTGATGAATCGATGATGTACGGGCGTACCGTTGAAGTGTTTGTTTCGCTAGGTAGCGATAAAGAAAAACGAACTGACGCTATAAACCATGCTGTTTTTACAGGGCTATTAACGCAAGAGCGAGCTAATCATTATCTACCAAAACCAGAAAATACGTTTGCAATGCTGGAATGCAAAACCGAGCAGGGAGCATCAAGTAAAAGCATGATGCATATAGCTAGCATTAAGCAGATGTTAAAAACGGGTAGAGCTTGTGTTGCGGAGAGTTAACCGCTGTCCCCAAGGAATCAATCACATGCTAGACAAAATAGCATACGACTATGTGAGAGCGATAAAGAGCAGGGGAGCAAATACGGCAAAGATTAAACAGCAATTAGCAGAACGAGTTAAAAAATATTCAGAAGAAGACAGAATTAAATTAAGGGAGTTGATACAGAAATGGCTAGATTATTAAAAATGTACGAGTGTGAACACTGTAACAAAGTTCTCAGAAAAACAAAAAAAGGCATTGATAATCATGAAGCTAAATGTTTTTCAAACCTCGCAACTAAATCATGCGTTACATGCGACAACTTTTACGACGGAGGATTCGCAATTTCTTTTGATGAGCGGAGAGAAAAACGGAAATGTTATAAAGATGTTTGCATAAGAGAGCGGCTTCAAACTAATTGCAATCAATGGCAGGAGCAAAACTTCTCATTGGTTGATGATGACAGTATTTAGATTTGGTAAATAGAGGTATTAAAAATGGCTTACAAAATAACAGCAATCATCACAAAAAACGGACATCAACTGACAAATTGGACGCATTTTACTGATGAGAAATTAACAATCGAACAATGTGTTGAAAAGTTGTCAAATGGTAAAAAGAATTCTTTCGGTTGGAAAGAAATAGGCTTGATAATTTTGAACGTGTGAGGGTTTATTGATGACTAAATTAACACAGCAAGAGTTAGAGAACGAGCTAGAAGAATTTTTGAGCTGGTATAGAAAACCTGTTCAAGCGGAAGCGGAAGCGGAACTCAGGGAAATGGTAAGGAAATCTGAGGGCGATTACTGGATAGCATGGCTAGCACGGGCTGAAAAAACAAGAGCATCATAAAATTAAAAATATTTACGGGTGATAACTGATGAACGAAAAAGTAAAAAATCCTAAACATTATCAAATAATCGAAGGTGTTGAATCTATCGACATTATCGCACGAAGCATGACTGTAGAGCAGTTTAGAGGCTTTTGTTTCGGTAACATTTTGAAATATCGAATCAGGGCAGGTAAAAAAGATGCGTTAGAGCAAGACATTGCAAAAGCAAACGAGTACGAGAAGATTTTTGAAAATAAAAAACATATTTGCATTGACGGGAGGTAGATAATGAGCGGTAAATTATTAATAAAAATTTCATACACGGCAATCATAGTCATAGCCATTCTTATGTCTAAATTGATTAGCGAAAACTTTATAGTTATACCAAAAATTGTGTTTTGGTTTGAATGTTTCATTTTGTATTTAGCTATTTTCATTCCGTCTGAAAAGCTTATTAAAAACTGGAATTATTTAACCAATTTTCATATAGCTTGGAACTTGATTTATGCCATTTTATCGATCTTTTTTATTGCGTATGAGGGATGGGTTGTCCTTTTATGTTTTTATATTCCAGCTCAGATTTTCGGTCTAACAAAATTAATTCAATTAAACCAAATGGTTGCGAATAAGGAGTTAGCAGATGAGTGATGAAGCTATTGTAATGCTAGCTGTACTGTTTTTCTGGGGATTCGTAACTTGGAGGGCAACTAAGTAATGGCAAATAAGAAAATATTTAAACTAGTTAGCGAAACAGTAAAAAACAATTTAATTAATTTTATTCGCTCATTACCGGTTGATAGTAAAAATCCGTTAGTAGTTTGTATTCAAGAGATGACCAGAACTTTAGAGCAAAACGCCCGCATGTGGGCAACATTAACGGATATATCGAAACAAGTTAATTGGCACGGATTAACGCTAACTCCAGAGGAATGGAAGCACGTTTTTACTGCAACACTAAAAGGACAAAAAACAGTACCAAATTTGGACGGGACAGGCGTTATTGTTTTAGGCCAATCAACAAGAAGAATGAGTAAAAAAGAATTAAGTGATTTATTGGAGCTAGCATATGCATTTGGAGCCGAGAAAGGCGTTAATTGGAGCGAGCAGTCTAAGACAGATTTATTAATATTTGATTGGTACAAAGACCAATTATCAAAGGTGGCATGATGGAAATTAAATTAACAGATAAACAGTTTGAGCAATTACAAACAGAGCTAATAAAAGATGTAATTAAAAGAGCGGAAGCAAGTAAAACAAGTAAGAAAAAATTTGTTGATGTGACAATTATAGATTATCGAAGAGAGAAGCTGGTAATGCAGCGTCAAGTTTCAATCTGTATTGACTGTATTGTTTCGCTAATAAGTGCGGATGATGCAACAGATTTCAAAACAGAAATAATTACTAGCAGTAACAACGAGATACACAGATTCCGATATTTTTGCACGTCAAGCATTGAGGAAATTAAGCAAATGATAAAAGAGGCTGAAAATAATGACTAACAAGCACAAAGAACAACTGAAACTATACGATGATAAAGAGCGAGAGTTAGAACGAGCAATAGCAATAGTTAGAGAACAACGCAGAGAATACATTAACCAGCATAATTTAAACAAGGTTAACGACAATGCCGAAGAAACACAAACTAATCAAAACTGATTTTAAATGCCCTGAATGTAATGGTGCTTGTTTATATAACGTTGATTGGGATTTATTTGTTTGCAATAGACCGCTCATCAATGTTAACGGCGAAGTAAAAGGGTCTTGCGGTAAGTTTTACATGAATAAAGCGAAGTTTAGACGATGAAGGGAGAAATAAAGCAGAAAAAATGTAAAAGTTGTGGCAGAAAATTTGCGCCATTTAACTCGCTCGCTCAAGTGTGTTCGGTTGATTGTGCTATTCAGTATGCAAAAGATAATAAAGTTCAAGAGCGAGTTAGAAGAAAGTTAACGCGGATAGCAAAAGAAAGCATAAAAACACGCTCAGAGCATTTAAGAGATGCGCAAACAGTATTTAATGCATTTATTCGAGAAAGAGATAAAAGCGAGCCGTGTATCAGTTGTGGGCGTTATCATAACGGGCAATATCACGCGGGGCATTATCGAAGCGTTGGGGCATGTCCAGAGTTACGATTCTGTGAGCTGAATGTACATAAGCAATGTTCAGCATGTAACAACCACAAATCGGGGAACATCATTGAGTACAGAATTAATTTAGTGAAAAAAATAGGTGTAGAAAAAGTTGAGTGGCTAGAGGGTCATCACGAACCAAAAAAATACACGATAGAGCAAATAAAGCAGGTTAAAGCTGAATATAAGCAAAAATTAAAAGAGTTAAAAGGGTAGGTAACAAATGCTAGCAGAATATATATACGTTGATGATGAGCCAGATGTTAAGCAATTTGAAAATTATCTCAATAGTAAAAATTTATTTATTGAGAGAGCTAATGAGAACAATTTATTAGCCAAAGCTATTGAATTACTAAAAATGTGGGGTAAATGTAATTCATATTCCAGTAAATGCGGCTATAAAAATGTCAGCTCAATGTTTTCTGAGTTATACCCAAAAAAAAATTATGTATATGTTGAAAATGAGCTTGAGTTTATTGATGAATGCATGAAAGAGGCGAAAAACTCAAAAGATGCGGCAATGAGAGAAAAGCAAGAGCTAGCAGAACTGTATTATAGAGGTGTTGATATTGTTGCTGGGGGCACAGATTGGAGCGAAAGACTAACATTAAGAGATATCGCACACATGAAAGATATGTCTAAAAATTCAGTTGATAGAAGACTAAAATCTTTTGAAAGTTTTATTGTTGCTAAATTGTCAAAAAGAAATGATATTTTTTATTAAAATGTGTTGACGTGGGACAGAAACTGTACTAAATTATTCATGATAGGATTTTTATATATAAAGCTCGCAAATGCGGGCTTTTTTATTATCTGTTAGAAGTTAAATATGTTTAGAAATGGAATTATTTAATTATAGCAAAAAAATCTTGATTTCTTAAGAGCACAGTGGTATAAAGTACCCAGACTGGAATTTTTTTATCCAAACTGTTTTTAAATAGAAGCCCGACTTTAATAAGTTGGGCTTTTTGTTTTTATTTTGTAATTTTTATATTAAACTGCGTAATTTTTAAACGCAGGTAATATTTAATTATGAAAAAGATTGCTTTAATTTTAGTTTTATTTTTATTATTTCCGTCAATTTCAAATGCTAAAAATTGTCGCAAAGGTATACCGTGTGGCAATTCTTGCATATCAGCTTCTAAAACATGTCGAATAGGAACGTATTCAGCAGCACCGACGCCCAAGCCGAAAAAGTCAAAATCAGTGCCGACATCCGATCAAATTGCAATTAGTAAGCAAAATTTTGACAATGCGAAAACTCAGCTTACTAAATTGTATAAATCAAATTCAACACAAACAGAATTTTACTGCGGGTGTGATATTTCATGGGCAGGTAAAAAAGGTGTTGTAGATTTTGGTAAATGCGGATATGAACTGAGAAAAAATAAAGATAAGGCGACTCGCATTGAGTGGGAACACGTTATGCCCGCCGAAAATTTCGGACGTCATCTACAATGTTGGCGAGATGGTGGACGTAAAGCGTGTAAAAAAGATGTTACGTTCAACTTGATGGAGGGGGATATGCACAATCTACAGCCCGCTATCGGTGAAGTAAACGGTGACAGGTCAAATTATCGCTATTCGCAATTCACTAAAGAATTTAATCAATATGGAAAATGCCAATCAGCCGTTGATTTTAAAGGAAGAAAATTTCAACCGCGCGACGAGATTCGAGGAACAATAGCACGAACCTATTTCTATATGTCGAATAAATACAATATCAACCTATCGGATTCTGAACATAAGTTAATGACCGAGTGGAACAAAATGTATCCGCCTGAACAATGGGAATGCAAGCGCAATCAACAAATTAAACAAATTCAGGGTAATGATAATAAATTCATTACTGAGCAGTGTGCGCAATGAAAAAGATAATCGCATTCTTTTTAATTATTTTTTGGTCAACAATTGTCGATGCTCGGGTAAGATATGTACCACATTTTCACAGCTCAAAAAATGGTCATCTTAGTCCTACAGCTGAGCGAGTGTTTGATTTTATTTTTTGGTTAGTAGTTATCTTTTTTGTTTTTTTTATTTTTATTAATATTGTTGTTGCTAAAGATGAGTATAAAAAATTAAAAGCTGAACAAGAGGAAAAGAATAAAAAAGAAGTTCCTTTAATTGAAAATAAAAAATTAGTAAGTAAAGAAATAAAGAAAATAGAAGTATATAAACTAAAAAAATTCAAAAAGAAACGAATAAGTAAGAAAAAATAAAGCCGCTTAACTGCGGTTTTTTTATGTCCAAATTTTGAGTAATTCACTCAACATCGAATCGACAGCAAAGCTAGACACGCGCACATAACCAACAATAGCTAGTACGCTGTCACATCATTAACTAACAAGAAGAATAATAACATGTATAAATCATCAATCATGGAATGGTTGCAATCGAATGCGCCATTAATTTATGGCGTCGTTTTATCCATCATCATAGCCTACGGTCGTTTAACGTATGATGGGGTAGGTGGACGTCGTAAATGGGTGGAGGCGTTATTGTGTGGTGCGTTATCATTAGCCGCTAGCAGTGGACTAGATTATTTTGGCTTGCCCGTTAGCATGAATCCTTTTATTGGTGGTGCAATTGGATTTTTAGGGGTTGATAAATTACGTCAAATATCAAATTCAATGTTAAGAAAAAGGGTTGACAACAACGATGACCAAGCTAACTGAACATTTTACGCTAGAAGAGTTTACACGTTCGACGACAGCGGACAGATTAAAAATAGATAATCGTGTGCCAGATAATTTGATGGCTAATGTGCAATTAACAGCTATCAAGTTGGAGCTAGTAAGAAAAGCTTTAGGTAAGCCAATTATTATCACGTCTGGATATCGCTGTCCTGCGCTAAATGCTAAAGTTGGCGGTGTAGCAACAAGCGCTCACACAAAGGGATTAGCGGTAGACTTTAAATCGTCATTCGGTACGCCTAAAGAGATTTGTCAACGATTAACCGATTCTGGTGTACAGTTCGATAAATTAATTCAAGAGCACAACCAATGGGTGCATATCGGGTTTAGCCCAACTAACAATCGTCAAATAGTGTTAACAGCAGTCAAGCAGGACGGTAAAACGCTTTATTTGAGTGGTTTAAAATGAATAAAACATACACGACAATAGCGATTATTTTTGCATTTATGATTTATGTTATTGTTAATTTGTGTAAAGACAAAGAAGCAATTCAAAAAACAAACAATGAACTGTTCGGAAAAATCGAACAGTTGAACCAGAACATCGCTAAAAACAATCAAGTCATAGCAGATAATGAGCAAAGCAAACGCGAGCTAGAAAACCAATCACTAGAACGTCAGGAGCGAATCAATGAGCAACTTAAAAATAATCATTGTGCTAATGAACGTATTCCCAGTTCTGTTGTTGACCGCCTGTACAACAGAGCGAAAAGTTTACGTCAATCGACCGATACCAGCAAATTTACTCAGTGACTGCCTACCAAATTTACCATCGAAATCGATGACGTTTGGCTATAGTCTCAGATATAACGAGCATTTGCTAAATGTTATTGAGAAGTGTAATGCGGATAAAAGGGCGATAAGAGAAATTAATAGTTTCGATTAAGCAAAACACGATCAATACTTAAATCATATTTATATCATTATAAATCAATATGATATAAATAATAATGTAATTTTTGGATCATACCTATTATTTAAATAAAGAGATAAAAATGGCGATATTTAAACGTGTTTCAAAAGAATATATCCAAATGAATTATACCCATTACGCCTTGGCGTACGGAATTTACCCGATTTATATCGGTAAACTACATCACGAATCACCAACTGTAGAAGTTAGAAATTGGTTTCCAGAGTGGGGTCTAACTTTTCTTGATAACATCATTCAACCAATGCTAACGCTGCTTGGTAAAGAGAATATGTTTATGTTTAAAGTAACAGGTGAAATAAAATGCGACGAAGATAACTGGTTACCAAAAATGCAGAGATTAAAACCATATGAAGAATCATCACATTGGCAAGAGTTCACGCTAAGTCAATTGGACGCCGCAATATGCGATTTAAATAAAATGAGAGCCAACCCCGATTTCCCAGTGTGGGTAGATAATTGGGTTTGTGACCAATTAGATTGTGCATTGAGATTTATTGAATACTCAAAAGACAAGCATAATTGCAAATCCATGGCCAAGGATGCATACAATATGGTGGCTGACGCATTATTAGTGTTAGATTTGTTTAGTTGCAAAAATCTGTACGATAGTAAACATGACATTAGTAATCTAGAAAAATACATCAAAAGTAAAAGTAAAAATAAATAACTATTCACTTTTACCGCATAAACTATAAAAAATCCCAGGCAGTTATAAAAAATAACTGCATATTTAATCAAACCGCCTTGATTTGTTTATGATTTAGCTATTAATTCGGCGCTAACTGATAAAATTAATATCCTTGTTAGCTCCTGCTCGTTGTGCGTTTTTGTAATGTCTATTTTTGGTGTTTCACCAGCGGACATCTGTTTAAGAATCTCTTTTCTTTCTTGCTTTAATTTATTCATTTTTTCAATAACATCTTTATGTATTGTGACAGTGCCTTTTTCGTATCTTTGCCAAGATCGAACTGATACACCTGCTATTAAATTTGCGGCGTCTACAACATCAAGAAAGAAGAAGCGCCGAAGCGCTTTTAATTCAGTGTGATTCATAAATTTCTCCAGTTGGGTATAGATTTGTGTATTTACCAATCAAGACCAATTCAGCTAAGTTATACGGCGATACTTTAACGTTAATGATGTCATCATCAATTTGCAAATGTTGCAAAACAACTCGTTTAGCAGTGATTTTAATAACTCGATATTTGCAGATTAGATCTGAGTTGCTGTGACAGTGAGCTTGGAAAATTTGATTTAATTTAACTTGATTGATCATTTTTATGTCCTCTTCTAGGATTGATTCGAACCAGTTCCGAATCTATGTAAGTATTATGTCGCATTTGCGACATTAAGTCAATATTTTTTCCACTTTATTTTTAAGAAAATATTTAAATTTTTATATTCAAATAATAGAAGATCAACGATTGGGATTTTATGTTAATGAACGAATTAAAAATTATTTACAAAAAAGTTAGCGATCTAAAAAAATATATCCAAAACTCAAGAACGCATTCAGAAGAACAGATTCAGCAAATAATTAATAGTGTTATAGAGTTTGGTTGGACGAATCCAATATTAATAGATGAAAACGATATTATAATTGCTGGACATGGACGTCTAGATGCGGCAAAAGAACTTGGTTTGGATAAAGTTCCGTGTATTGTGTTATATAAATTAACGGAATCACAAAAAAGAGCTTATTTAATTGCGGATAATAAACTATCATTAAACGCGAGTTGGGATATTGAGTTGTTAAGGGCTGAGATTGAATCGCTACAGATTGAAAATTTTGATGTGAATATGCTTGGGTTTAGTGAAACGGAATTAAATAGCATGTTAAATGATTCAGAAATAATGGATATAGATATAATTAATGATATTTCGACTAGCAAGAATTTTATTATTAAATGCTCAAATTTGGATGAATATAACAAAATAACATCTATTTTGCATTGCAAAAAAATGAATGGAGAAGATTTTTTAAATGCGTGGATTAATCGTTGAATGTACACCCATTAGAGGTGGGCAAGCTGGTTCAGTTGCTCATGTTAGAAATGTTTTGGCAATAAATAAATATTTAAATTGGGATATAGTTTTTGATGATAAAACTATATCAAATGTAATTTTAAACAAATATGATAAAATCATATTTAGCTATGCAAGTGGTTA
Source organism: Gilliamella sp. ESL0250 (assembly GCF_013345045.1). Classification (NCBI taxonomy): domain Bacteria; kingdom Pseudomonadati; phylum Pseudomonadota; class Gammaproteobacteria; order Orbales; family Orbaceae; genus Gilliamella; species Gilliamella sp. ESL0250. Next base: position 36,643 of record NZ_JAAEDV010000006.1, read on the forward strand.
TATGCCATTTAAGAAAATTGACGAGTTGTTAAAAAATAATGAGTCAGCGCAAATATATTGGATTATTAATGAATATGATTGCCCTGCACCTAGCTTTATGCAAAAAAGAAACGATGTTAAAGTAATTGCTAATTTTGAAATTCCTAAAAATCGACAGAGATCGTATAAATTTGCTAAATCATGGTTAATGGTTAATTTAAACACACTGATATGGGGTGAGTGCGACATTGATGTTAAGAAAAAACATGAGTTAATTTATTATGGTACATATCGAAAAGATAGAGCAAAATATTTTAAAAAATATTTCGATGAAAACATTATTGTAAGCTCAAGTAGCAAAAATTTTAAACAATATATGCAGCATGGATGCCAACCTAAATTTATAGAAAAAATAAAATGGGATAAAAATAAAGAGACTTTAAGATTATTTAAATATAGTTTGTATATAGAAGATGAGTTCACTCATGAAAATTACAATCATTTAGCCAATCGATTTTATGAAGCCGTGTATTGCAATTGTGTGCCGGTGTTTGATTCGTCATGCAAGAAGAATGTAATTAAATCGGGCTACAATATACCGGAATTTCTATTTTTTGATGATAAAAATCAGTTGTGGGAATTTATCAAACATTCAGATTATCATCAATTGAGAGAAGTATTTAGAAATAATGTGTTAAGTCAAATTATTGCTGAGAGAGAACAAACAATCAACAAAATTCTATCATTTATAAAAAATGACTAAATCATGTTGTATTTTGTTTTTATAGCTATAATTCCTTTGTCGATCAATATATCCGGATCTTTGCCAATTTGAATACAAAAATTTCTATGTTTATAAGCCATGTCCGCATTGAGTATATCTTCCGTATATTTTCCTAGCTTTCTAATTTTTGCCAGCATTGAAATCGCCTTTTTATAATCATTTTTCATGATTGCTGCTTTAATTTGTTCTGTTTTAGTTATCACTATATTTTCTCCTTTTTTCTTTAAAAATAACATGCCTCCTTAGGTAGTCAATAATAGAAATATAAAAACGAGGTTAATTTAATGGCAAGACCAACAAACTACAGAGAAGAATACGCTGAACAGGCTAGAAAGCTGTGCTTGTTGGGTTATACAGATAAACAATTAGCGGATTTTTTTAATGTTTCAGAGCAAACTATCAACACATGGAAAACTAAACACCCGCAGTTTCTTGAGTCCATAAAAAAAGGTAAGGAGATTGCGGATGTTGATGTTGTTGAATCATTATATAAAAGAGCTATTGGTATTGAATATGAAGAAGTTGAGTTAAAAACCGATGGGAAAAATAAATCTAAACGAGTGATTAAAAAATTAATTCCACCCGATACAACTGCTCAAATTTTCTGGCTTAAAAATCGACAACCGCATAAATGGCGAGATAAACAAGAAATAGATCATCAATCATCCGACGGCAGCATGTCATCAAAACCAACACGAATAGAGTTAGTTACACCCAAAGAGTAAATATTATGACCACAGCGCAAATACAGTTACCTAAAAAATTAATACCTGTGTTTACTGCTGAAAATGTCAGGTATCGAGGAGCGTACGGCGGTCGAGGTAGTGCTAAAACTCGTTCATTTGCATTAATGACAGCGATTAAAGGTTATCAATTTGCAGAGGCAGGGGTAAGCGGTGTAATACTGTGCGCTCGTGAATTCATGAACTCGCTAGCTGATTCAAGCATGGAAGAAGTAAAGCAGGCTATTCGTTCGGTTGACTGGTTAGCTAATTACTACGATATCGGGCAAAACTATATCAGAACAAAAAACGGATTAGTTAGCTATGTGTTTTGTGGTTTACGTCATAATCTAGACAGCATTAAATCAAAGGCGCGCATATTGCTATGTTGGGTTGACGAAGCGGAAAACGTATCAGAAATTGCATGGCGAAAACTAACCCCAACAGTTCGTGAGACTAACTCCGAAATATGGGTGACGTGGAACCCTGAAACCGAGGGAAGCCCAACAGATATAAGATTCAGGCAAAACCCACCAGAAAACGCGGTTATCGTTGAGATGAATTATAACGATAATCCATTTTTCCCCGATGTATTAGAGCAAGAGCGATTAAACGACCTAGCCCGACTTGATTACGCATCATACGCTTGGATTTGGGGTGGCGCTTATCTCGAAAACTCAGATAAACAAGTTTTAAGCGGTCGATATGTTGTTGAAGAATTTGATGACAATCTACACAAACAGGCTGACCGTTTATTATTTGGCGCCGACTTCGGATTTGCTAATGACCCAAATACATTAATCCGCTCATTTATTCTTAACGATTGTCTGTATATCGAATACGAAGCGTATGGCGTTAACATTGAACTCGACGAAATGGGTTCGTTTTATGATTCAGTACCTGAAACGAGAAAATGGTCGATTAAAGGTGATTGCTCAAGACCTGAAACTATTAGCCATATCAAACGTAAAGGCTTTAATATTTCAGCTGCAAAAAAATGGCAGGGCAGTGTTGAGGACGGTATCGCATATCTGCGAGGGTTTAAGAAAATTATTATTCATCCTCGATGTAAACATACAGCAACCGAAGCGCGGTTATATAGCTATAAAACTGACAGAATGACGGGCGAGGTACTACCGATCATTGTTGATGCAAATAATCATTGTTGGGATGCTGTCCGGTACTCATTAGACGGTTACATTAAAAACAAATTATCAATTTTGGATGTGTTATGACACAAGCAAATTATATTACTGATTCAATGGAAAGCTTATTTACCTCGCTTGGTAACAAAAATGACTCAGTGAGATATTCGAATAAGAAAATATCTGACAGGCAATTATTGAATATGTATAGCAGTTCGTGGTTAACTGGTAAATACATCGATAAAACAGCGGAGGACATGCTCAAATTGCCAAGGGTTTTTAGTGGTGATTATGATGAAAACCTGCTAAAACTTGTTATCGAAAAAGAAAACCGATTAAAACTAAACGAAATAAAAGAGAAGTTTTTAGCGTTTAGCTCATTGCTCGGTGATGCGTTAATTGTCGCCATTACTGATGCTGATGGTTTATCTCAACCGCTATCCGATGTTGAGGATATCCAGCGTTTCATCGTGTTAACTAAAGGCGAGTTTAATCCAGATAGTAATATTGATGATGATTTGAAATCAGCGAATTTCGGCAAACCAATTTACTACACAATTGGGAAGAATGACAAGGTCCATCATTCACGCTGTCACAGATTGAAACTTGGTAAATCAAAACTGACAGATAGAAATCAATTTGGCACATCTGATTTACAAAACAAATACAATGCTATTCGGTTGTTTGATACGACAATTACATGCATTGGCGATATTATTCAAGATAGTAATGTTGATGTGTTGTTTATTCCTGATTTGATAGCAAAAGTGGCACAAGGTAAGGAAGACGATATTAGAAAATTCATTAATCTAATTAATCATACTAAATCGTCAATGAATGCTATTGCGCTTGATGCGGGTAATAGTGAAGCGCAAGGGCGCTGGGAGCAAAAAACAGCAACATACGGCGGTTTGTCTGATGTTTTAACAAAACTCATTACTGTTACCGCAGGTGCGCTAGATAGACCGATTACGGTGTTATTTGGACTATCTGCGAGCGGATTTTCAACTGGTGAAGAAGATTTAGAATCATATCACGGTACAATCAACGCACTACAAGAAAGCCGATTGCGACCAGCTCAAGAATTTATCGATAAATTTATTCTCGATAAAATGATGCCAAATCACGAACTAACGTTTGAATACCCGTCGATAAAAGTTGTCAATGAAGATAAGGAAGCGGCAAGATTTGGACAATTCGCTAGTGCTTTTTCGACCTTAGTTACCGCTAATATTATTCCTGATAAAGTGGCACAAACCGAGTTAATCGCGCGTAAGCTTCTAATTAACACTACAGAAGAGGATTTGAAAGATGGAGATTTATTCTCTACTGAAGAATTCGCTGTCGGGGCGTGATAGGTTTTTACCGCCCACAACGCCCAGTAAAAGGGCTGAGGTTTATTATCGTGATGCGCTAGCTGATTTTATTCGGACAATGATAAACCGAATTACTGATGCGCTGAGTAAAAAGAACTTGGTTGATGCTGTCGCTATTAGTGATGATGATTACATTAACTCGTTAATTGAAGTACTCGCGTCAATTGCTGGCGAGCGCATCGAAGAAGGAGCTAAATTGTTGGCCGCTCGGTTCGTAACCAAGGTTCACTATCAGAACAAGACACAATTTACTCGAAATTTTAAAAATGCGTTTGATATTGACCTCTCAAGTATTATCGAAAAAGAAATTTTGGGCGATACGTTATCAGTAGCTATTCAGCAAAATGTCGAGCTAATAACATCAATTAAAAATGACTTTATTAATGATATTGGTTCAAATGTTTTCACAAACTACAAAAAAGGCTTCAGACACGGCGAGCTAATCAATGAAATTCGTGCCATAGGCAATGTTTCATATTCTCGTGCAAAACTCATTGCAAGAGACCAAACAGCTAAAATCAACGCTGATTTTGAAGAAGAGCGTAACAAAAAGCTGGGTTTTGACATTTACAAATGGAAAGGTACAGGTGACGCACGGGAGCGCGAATCGCATTTAGTTTTAAATAACATGCTATGCAAATATTCAGACCCTACAGTCTACTCAGATGATGAGGGTAAAACGTGGAAAAAGCGCAAATCAATCGGTGGTTATATCGGCAAATGTGGTGAAGATTATCAGTGCCGATGTTTAGCTATTCCTTATATTAAATTCTAACAAAAATTGATAAATCTATGCTCTTAAGTGAGTAGGATTATTTACGTCTAAAAGAGGGCTTTATGACTTGGGAAATAACACCGCAGGGCTACTTAAAAACAACCGCAAAAATTACCAAAGGTTCGATTTTGCAGTATTACGGTCATGAAATTGGATTAACTGACAGCAGAGCAAACAAGCTTGTTGATGTTAATAGAACAATTGAAGAACTCAGTAAACCCGACACGCTTAAATCGATTGATGGTATGCCAATCACAATCACACATCCAGATAAAAAATCGGTTGATGCGACTGACTGGAAAAATAAAACGGTTGGACATGTTCAGAATCCAAGAGCTGATGGTAATTACATTGTATGCGATGCATATATTCAAGATGCGTCAGCAATTGAGTTACTCAAAAACAAAGATATTCGCGAATTGTCGGTTGGTTATGAGCCTGCGGATATTCAAGAAGAAAATGGAAAGTTTTATCACAAAAATATCAAGGTCAATCATGTTGCTATCGTTGCTGAGGGGCGCGCTGGCTCAGATTGTAGATTAAACGATAGTAAACCAAAAATAGGAGCAAATTTAATGCCTAAAAAAAACAAGTTACTCGCATTGATCGATTCGTTTCGTAAACGTCTAAATGATGCTGAGGGGGAGTTGTCAAAAGAGGAAATCAATAAAATGATTGATGAACTCACAAAACAACTTGAAGAAGTTCAAGGTAAAGAAGATGAAGAATCAAAAGCTAAAGCTGATGAACTTCAAAAACAAATCGATGAGCTAAAAGCAAAGCTTGAAAAACCTAATGACAATGATCCAGCCGCAAGCGGTAATGGCGAAGATGATAAAGATGCACGAATTACGGCTTTAACAGCAGAGCTTGAACAAGTTAAGAAAGAGCGTGATGAATACAAAGCGCGTGTTGAAGAACTTGAAGCAGAAAAAGACAAGGACAGTGTGATGAATGATGCTAAAGCACGATTCCCGAAAGTGAAGCTGAATGACGCTAAAAGTGGTCGTGATGTTCGTATTGGTGTTTTGGTCGATCACGGTATTTACACAAAGGACCAAGCATCAAAATTAACAGACGCAGAAATCAGAGCGGCTTATGCTGGTTTAGTAGCAACAAGCACGAAGAAAAACAAGGTTGTTTCAAGTTTGCTTAATGACAGTAAAGAAGCGCAAACAAAATCAGCAAGCAAACGATTAGGAGGTAAGTAATGGGTTACAGTTTTACAAGTTGGGATTCAGATCAGGGGACAATGCAACCTGGTTCTATTTACCGCGTATCTAGCTCAGACAGTAAAGTCTGGGGTGAAGAAAATTTAACGGGTAAAGATTTATTGTGCGGTACATTCGTGGCAGTTAATGCCGACGGCGGTATCAAAGCGATTGAATCAGCAAACGATTTGATTCACGGAATTATCGTGCGTGATATTTACGGTGATAAACATCCAAATAATCGACAAATCAACATTGGACACTTCTCTCACGGTGATTCTGTTGTTGCGCTAGCAGTAAATGACATCGAGTTGAAGCGTGGTGAGCGTGTTTATATCGTATCAACGGGTGATAATGCAGGAAAAATTACAAACGTTGCCGAGGGTAATATCGATTTAGGTTATTGGGTTGAGCGCGTTAGTAATGGTAATCACTGCGCGGCAATTACATTGGGTTATGCGCAATCTGTAAGGTTGCAACAAGGGGAGCTAAATAATAATGGCATATGAAAATGTAGATTATAGTGACGTTATCACAGAACAACTGTTAGAGCGTGATAAACAGTTACAAGAAAAAGAACTACCGGAAATTAACATCGGTCAAGCTGTACCAGTTACCGAGGGGTTAGACTTTGCGACCGAGGAGTGGGAGTACGGTGTAACGGAGGTTCGTGGATCTGTTAAAAACGGCGTGATTGGTATTAAAACCACATCACTCGAAACAATCGATAGCACCATTGAAGCGAAAAAATCACCAGTAGTTCAGTGGGCTAAAGGGCTTGTGTACACTCAACAAGAAATTGAGAAAGCACAAAAATTAGGTATCAATTTACCAGCTAAAAAGCAGAATGATTTATACGCGAATGCTGTAGCAACTATTCAATATGCTGGCTATGTTGGGCATGAACAAAAGCCGGGGCAAGAAGGGCTGTTAACTGGGAAGCAAGTTGAAGTTTATAACGACACATCAGGTAAGACGTTAGAAGAAATGTCATCTGAGGAATTCGTTAAAATGATTCTTGGTGCATACGATAAAGTTTGGTCTCGTTCTGACTATACTATTCAGCCAGCCAATATTGCTATGGACGCAAAAGATTTCATGACAGCAATGCAGAAATTCGACCCAAATCCGCAAATTGTCGGTACGGATCTATTACCAATTGCTGCGATGGATCGTGTCATGGCGGCATTGCGAAAAGCGTCACAAAATGACAGCTTTAATGTCAACTTTGTTAAAATTCCAGCAGGATACGCCAAAAATATTAACAAAAACAAATCACGTTTAGTAATCTATACGCCAGACGAAGATTATCTTGAAATGAAAGTACACATGCCAGAAATCTTAGAGGTAATGCGAAAAGATTTACTCTCATATCAAAGCGGCTATCGTTCAGCATTTACGGGCGTAATGTGGAAAGAGCCTAAATCTGCGCAATATCTGGATTATAAATCATCAAAATAAAAAATAGGGGTATTTATGAACTTTCGCGATGAATACCCTGAATTTTCAAAAGTCGATGACAGCACAATCACGCATTTCTTAGAAAGTAGTGCGATAGTTGTGAGTGAAAAAGTATGGGGTAAGCAGTATAACCTCGGTTTGTTTGCTTACACGGCGCACAGATTAGCTGTCAAAGGCTTTTTAAATCGGGATTTAGACGATAACGTTATTTTTAACAATGGCGAAAACTTTAAATCAGTATCAAGCAAATCAGCAGGCGGTTTATCAATCGGCTACACATCACAAAATACATCATCGGGCAACCCAAGTGACTACGATTTAACTTCCACTTCTTACGGTCAAGAGTATCTACGCTTACGTCGTTTAATAACTCCAATCGGAGTTATTGGATGAGTGAATTAGAAATCGTAAAACGACTAAAAGAAGTCATGAAGCGAGCCGAACAACTAAATCGCATTCAATTAGTTGTTGGTATTCCGAGTGATGAAAGTTCACGAAAAGAATCGACCGGCATAACTAATGCCGAACTTGGTGTTATTCATGAATTCGGAGCACCTGAAAAAGGTATTCCAGAACGTTCTTTTATGCGGTCAACAGCGTCAGAAGAATCTGAAAACTTGGGGCGGCTTGGTAATGCTCGTATTGCCGAATTTTTGAAAGGTCAAAAATCTGCACATGATGCTTTTGCTGATGTTGGTGCTTATTTGCAAGGTAAAATCGTTGAGAAAATAACTGATGGCGATTTTGTGGCAAATAAAGAAGAAACAGCAAAGCGCAAGAAATCAAGCAAGCCTTTGATTGATACTGGACAACTACGAGCGTCGATAACTTATGAGATAAGAGAAAATGAATCGTGAATTAATATCGCAATTTTTAAGCGATCCGTTTTTTGCTACTAAAGTTAATTTTGAATCAATGGGCAGTATCACATGCATTGTTCAACCCGCTAGTAATGATGATTTGCAAATATTACCTGAGGGCGATAGATACAATCCAACAGTCAGGATATTTTCTCGTGAAAAAATCACTAATGGCGTGCTATTTCATCATCACGGCATGAGATTTAAAGTTATTTCGGAATCAATTTGGAGCGATTATGGCTATTACGACTGTCTCGCGACTAGATATGATGGAAGTCAAACGCACGATAGCGGAGGTTTTGACGTTACCTGAGGAGCTGGTATTTGATGCTAACAATATGCAGGACATTTCAAAACTGGATAAATTTATCACTGTACTAAATGCGTATCAATCGGATATCGGTACTGAGGTTAAATTTAACGGTACAGATGAAGAAGAAATAGCGTCAACTCTCAGAGAGGTTACCATCTCAATCAATGCGTACGGTAAGAATGCTTACGATATGCTGTGCAAATTAACCGAATCAATGCGATTAACAGCGGTTTGGCAGAGGTTGAAGCGTTTAGGTATGGGGTATCTCAAATGCTCGCAAATTCGAAGCCTACCAACGACTATAGCAGGCGGTAAAGAACAGCGTGCGCAGGTCGATCTTACATTTTCAATTAATCCGATCGTCAAGGCTCAAGTAAACCGTGGCGATACAGTTAAATTCAACATAAAAAGAGGGTAATAATGAGTTTACCAATTAGTCAAGTGGTAGATGTAACTCTACCGCAATCACCACGGGGCGCACAAAAGCGTGATTTGAGTGTTGTTGCTATTTTCACTCATGAAATGTGCGACGAATTTACAAATCCAGATACTCGCTACGTCGTTGTTTCAGATGTTAACAGTGTAGCGTCATTGTTTGGCACTAATTCAGATGCGTATCGTGCTGCTTCTGCGTTATTTTCAGCGCGACCAAAACCAAAAACTGCGTTAATTGCTAGATATATGAAAGAAAATTTCACATCATCAGCGGTTAGTTCAAAAGTAAACGGTTCAGCGTTAGCGGTTTCATATATTCAATTTAAAAATATTACGGACGGTTATCTGTCATTCTATTTTGGTGATGCAAAAATCGATGTTAAAGAGCTAGATTTTTCGACTATTTCAAGTATGCAAGATGTGGTAAATGTCATTAATGCAAAACTAAATGATCTTGGTGTTAAGTTTATTTATGACGCTGTAGGTAGTCGATTTATCTTATCAGCAAACACTGAGGGTAAGGGTGCTAATTTTGGCTATGTGTTTGATGCGCAATTAGATGGTACTTATGTCGGTAGTATGACTAACCTGATTGACGGCAGAGGTACGCTAATTAACGGTGAGGATGCGATCACTTACAATAAAGAAACACCAGCAGAGGCACTGAGCAAGTTACAAAATCAATACCAAAACTGGTACGGCGTTTATTTTGCTAATACGATCACTGACGCCGAATTAGTTGAAGCCCACGACTGGGTTGTCGCTCAGGGCGTCGAAAATGCTAAAGTCATGGCGTACACAGAAACCCGACCAGCTAACATTGAATATACTGATAACAACGTACTTAAAACGCTATCAAAACGTAATAGCGGTCGTTTAATGGTTCAGTATAACAATAAGGGCAATACACATGCTGCCGCTGAATTAATGGGAATTGCACTAACAACAGTTTGGACAGGTGTAAACACCGCTAAAACCGTTAAATTCAAGCAGGAAGTTAGTGTCACATCAGACGATAAAATCACTATCAACGAAGCAACAAAATGCCGTCGGTTAGGCGTTAATTTTTATACTGATTATGCGGGTGTAAACATGCTAGCTGAGGGCGTTATGCTTGGTGGCACATTTATTGATGAAACCGCTGGTCTAGATGCTTTCATTAATGTGTCGCAAGTGCAAATGTTTAATACGTTACAGGGTAATCCGTTTAAAATCTCGCAAACTGATAGGGGGCAAGAAATTTTACTTAGCGCAATGAAAATTCCGGGAGAACAGTTTATTAATAATGGGTTCTTGGGTTCTGGAAAATGGACAGGTGGAGATGTTGGCGAGCTATCATACGGCGATCATATTAACGGTTACTATTTCTATTCTGATTCGTTCGATATGCAAGATACAGCGGATAGAGAAGCTCGCAAGATGATGCCAATCAACTGTGCCCTTAAACTTGCTGGCGCAGGCCACAGTGTCGATATTATTGTTCAATTCAATCGATAAGGATTTTATATGTCTAAATCATTTTCTTTAGAAGATGCCGTTTTGACTATCGACGGCACTGAAATTACAGGCTACGAGAATGCGCAAGATGCTATCAGTATTGCGCCAATAGGCGACGACGGTGATATCACATACGGCATTAACGGCAAGGGTGTTTTTGTTCATTCTTGTAATCGTGGCGCAACTGTTACTATTAAAACGTTACAGCATTCTGAAACTAATCAAAAATTAAATCAGTTACGTAATGCTCAAATTAACAACCCAACAACAGCGACGGGTAAATTAATCACATACAAAGACTTACGTAATGGTGATGAATTTTTACTAACAGGTTGTTGGTTTACAACACCACCAACGCACGCACGGGGTACGTCTCACAACGGTGTAACATGGACTTTTAAAGCAACTAAAGCAGAATTTGACATTAAGGGCGGTTTATAATGCAAAGCACAGATTTTACTATTGATGATGTAGTTTATACATTCACACAAGCAGATTTTTTCAAATCAAACAAATATTTAAAAAAATTAACAGCCTTACTTCAAGGCTGTTTTTCATTCGAGGGCAACAAATCAGGCTTTGATATCGGTCAACTAGCATCAAATATCGGCTCTGAACAATTTGCTGAAATAGAAAAATTCATTCTTGATTATGTCACTGCTATAGATGAAAACGGTAAAAAAGTGCTGTTTCAAAAACCTCAAGAAGCAGGGGAATTTTTTAACACACATCGAAGTCATTACTATCAAGTCATTATTGAGGGGCTAAAATTCCATTTTTTGGGTTTTTTACCAAGTGGCATATTGTCCAATCTAAGTACGCTCAGCTGGGAGGGGATAGCTCAGAAAGCAATGTAGATTGGTTTGTGTGGGGCGTTATCGTAAATAGATATGCAACGCTCCACGAGCTTCGAACTGTCTATTCTCTTGATGATGTTATCGATATGCATAACGTAATAGCTGAAACTAAATTAGCAGAAAAGCAACAACAGCAAGGTGAGGCGCAATAATGTTTTTAGAAGAATTTTTGATAAAAATCGGCGTTGACGCTTCCAAAGCTGGTGAGATAACGAAAGTTGTTAATAATTTACAGGCTGGTGCAAATCAGCTTGCAGATACAGCTAATAACATACAAGAAGATGCAAACAAAGCGATTCGAGAGACAAAAAAATCAACAGCAGAAGCAGGTAAAGCGGCAGATAAAACTAAATCTAAAATTAGCAAGTTGAAAATTGGTATTGCTGGTTTAATTACGATCGCCGTGTTGTATGGTAAAAAAATTGTTAGCGCATTTAACCATGCAATGGATAAAGCTAAAGAGTTAGCAACAAAAAAAAGCGCACTGTTCAAAATCTCACAAAAAGAGCTTAAACAAGCTGAGCTTTATAAGCGAGAAATGAGCAAGACTGGGTTAGCACTCGATAGCATAAAAACTAAGATTGCACTCAATCTTGCCCCTGCTTTGACTAATTTAATTGCTGGGTTCAGAAACTGGTTAACAGTTAATAAGGAATTGATTGCTGACGGCATTACAAAAGTCATTAAAGCGGTCGGGATGGCAATTCAGGTTGTTGTTAATTTTGTTAAATTTATTGACAAAATCATATCAGGAACAATTGGCTGGAAAAACGCACTAATTGCGCTTGGCATCGCTTGGGCAGTGCTCAATCGAGCATTTTTATTTAGCCCAATAGGCATAATACTGGGTTTATTAACTGCGTTAATGCTGTTAATTGATGACCTCATGGTCTACATGAACGGCGGTAAAAGCCTGTTTGGTGAGTACTGGCAACCATTTATCGACGGAGCCAAAGCGGCGTGGGAATTTGCAAAAACATTCTGGAAATTTCTCAAAGCGCTGTGGACGGGCGATACTAAAAAAATAAAATCGTTATCTAAAAGCTTGTTTGATTCGATAGTAAGCGGTTTTAAATCGCTAATAGCGGGTATCAAGTCGTTACTGTCAAAAGCGCTTAAAAACATACTAATGTTTTTTGGTATGTCTGAAAGCGAAGCAAGCAAGACGGTAGATAGAATCGGTAAGATTTTTAACTTTATTATCGATGTACTAACGCTACCTTTCCGCTCAGCATATAACACTATTTGTCAAATAATGGACTGGCTAGGTGTTGATGCTGGGGACTCTGTTAATGCTATTGGAGAGACGTTTAAAGCTATTTTTGAGTTTTGGACTGCTCCGTTCAAAGCTGCTTGGAAGTTCATTAATGATCTGTTTGACATCTGGGAAGATGACACTGCCACTACTACCGACAAGGTAGGCGAAACACTTTGGGCTATTTTCGATTTTGTTATATCCCCGTTTGAATCAGCTTGGAGTTTTGTGAAAAGTCTGTTTAAAGCGTGGGTCGGAGATGTTGGAGATACTACTAAAAAATTTGCTGAAACGTTTTTAAAGGTTCATGAGTCAATTACTGCGCCATTTAAAAAAGCAATGGATTGGATAAAAGATAAATTCTATGGATTTATTGATACGGTGAAAAACAAAGTTAAGGGGGCGCTATCGTGGATTGGATTAGGTGGTGACGATGATGAGATAGAAGTTACAGCTAAGCGATTAACTAACACAAACATACAAGCAAAGCTCAGTACTGACGGAGCTAAAGCAGGAAGTCTTATGCCATCAAACAAAAACATCAATAATAACAATGCGGTAACTATCAATAACACGATGAACGTTACAACACCACAAGATGGTTTTGATAACTTGAATAGCCTTTCTAATAATGCTGCGAGACGTATAAACGATAATATACAAACAGCTTTGGGGTCTAACTAATGTTTCAATCTATATTAAATAAATCATCAAATAATTTTGGGTTAATTATCAGTGATAATTTTACGTTTAATCTTGATATTAACACTGTTGAACAACACACATCAAAGTTAAGAGTAACGGAAAACCCAATCGAAAATGGGGCTAATATTGCAGACCATGCAGTATTAGACCCTAAAGAAGTGACGGTATACGGCTTGGTTGTCAGTTATGAGCCGAAAGCTAATTCAATTGAGCGGATGACAGGTTATAATTTTGAGGAATACCCTGCGCCAATGAAGATTAGCCCAATTACTGAGCAAGCAGAAAAAATGATTCAGCGTTATTATGCATCAATAAATGACGCAAAAGAGAAAGTAAAAAACCAAGTTGTAGCTGATTTTTTACTTGACTACCAATCTCCATTTTTAAACAGCTCATCATCAGATCGCATTGCTGATGCTCATGAAAAGCTGTTAGCAATACAGCGAAGCGGTGAGCCTGTAACGCTACAGACTAACACACGGCAGTATAAAAACATGATCTTAACCTCGGTTGGTCTTACTCAAAAGCAAAATACAAGCGGTGAGTTTGTATTAACGTTTCGCGAAATTTTCATAGTTGAAACGCAAATTGCTAACGGCTTTAAAATGTCTAAGCCGAAAGTTAGAAATCTAGGTAAAACTCAACCGAAAGAGGTTGAACAACGGGCTGTACTTGAACGGCTTGGCGGGAAAATTAGTTTTTAAAATATACGTAACAAAAAAGGGTAAAACTATGCACATTATACAGACAACGAATGACGATATATTAGAACAGACGCTAAATTTATATGATATGAATTTGCGATTAACATTGCGTTACAACAAATTCTTAAAAGGTTATCAATTTGATTTATTTGATATTGATAAAAATGAGTTTATTGTGAAAAACAAAGGTTTAGTCGTTAATAGCCCATCATTAATTGAGTTTAATTTACCTTTCGTTTTGGTATTAGATGATAAGTCTGGTCGAGGCACTAACGCTATATCTAAAGACGACTTTAATAATCGCATGCAATTATTAGCAATGACAAAGGACGAATATCGTGAGGCAATTCGGCAGGGTATTAGAACTTAAAATCGGTAACCGTAAAGAAAGCATTGTTATCAATAATTTACGTGTCGCTTTTTCGATTAAAAAAACGTTAACTTCTGAGCCAAATACAGCCGAAATATCGGTTTATAATCTTAATGATTCAAACCGCAACCTTATTACTAGCAAACAATATCATTTTTTAGAGTTATCAGTCTGCTATAAAGAGGATGTTTTGCGGTTGATATTCTGCGGTGATATTTTGACGGTAGAAAATAAGTTAACAGGGCAGGACATCATCACAACAATGCGTTGTGGTGATGGTCACCGAGCCTATACCGAAAAAACCATTATTAAAACAATGCAAAAAGGGCAAAAAGACAGCGACTTTTTAAACGAAGCAGTAAGTAGCTTTGGTGTCCAAAAAGGCGCTATTAATTTGCCAAATGATAGGGCTTTGCCTCGCGGTAAAGTGCTCATGTGCGACACACGCGAAGCAATGCATAAAATCGCTATTAACAATAACGCTGATTGGTCTATACAAGATGATCAGCTAGTTGTTATCCCTAAAAATAAAGCCCTCGCTAATAAAGAGGGTTGGGTCATTTCTAGAAACACGGGAATGATAGGAAGCCCTAAAAAAAGCAACGACGGACTGGAAATTACAACGCTATGCAATCCGCATTATAGAATTGGTTCGCTTGTTCGTGTTGAATCAAAACTCACCGAGTATAACGGCGATTACAAAGTAAAATCAATTGAGCATAACGGCGACTTATACGGCACAAACTGGCACAGTAAATTGGTTTGTACGGGTGGAAAGTTTGAAAAAGTATAATTAATTTGTTATTTTGTTTTTCATTTATCTGATGAAAGGGGATAACACATGAAAAAGATAATCGCCATCACACTATTGATGTTGATCGGTTTTAATGCGTCAGCAAATGATAATGCCAAAAGGATTACTGAACTTTTTATAAAAGATGACGTGTCTACTTTCAGAAAAGGTGGAGGTTCAGTTATTGGTAAAAAAATCCCGTCTGTTAATGCGTCTCAATTAATTAGCGAATACGCAAATAATCAGTTTAAGTATGAAAAAAAATACGATAATACAGTTGTTTACATCAAAACAGTGGCATCAGGTGTAAAAACAGATTTCAGTGGTGATCCATACGTTGTTGCAAATGGTAAAAATCAATTTGAACACGTGTCTCTTGAACTAAAAAATAAAGATGACGCAATGAATATAAATAAGGGTAACAAGCTTGAGCTGATTTGCGTTGGCACAAAAAATAATGTTATGTTTCCGTCGTTAAAAAAATGTGTGACGGCGGACAGTTATTTTCAAAAATTTATTGAAACAACGATGCTGAATATCAACAAATTAGACAAAGATGCTAAACCTGACAATAGTTTTGAGGCTTTTTATTTCGGACTTTGGGAGTTCGATGTAAAAAAACCTAATATTTTAGATAAATATAAAACTGTATCTGAATTGATAAAAAATAAGTCCGACTTTGATGAGATCTTAGATTTCGCTGAAAGCAAAGCGACAGACGAGGTAAAAAACTTTACAATGCCAAAGCCATAATAAAGCCCGAAAGGGCTTATTTAAATTGAGTTAATTTATTATTGACCACCAAAGCGGTTTAGAAAATTAGAGAATTGATGGCATATTTAACGTAACCGTTCACCGCCGAGTAGGCGAATAAACCACCTTCGGGTGGTTTTTTATTAGTAGTTGTATGGCGCTTAATAACTAAAAATAATTAACGCACTCTATTTTGTGCCGCCAATTCATTAATAGCAGCTTCTGCCAAAAAATTACTCCGATCTTTATAAAAAGAATTCGGTGCTTTAACTGCGTTATCTATTCTATCGATAAGAATATCGGGCAATGTGATATTAATTCTTTTTTGTTTACCAACAAATGATGACAAATCAACATCAATAATGACCCACGTATCGCAATGAGCATACTCATCGTTATTTTTATACGAAACATGATCGTTGTGAATATCTTTAACATCATAATCGCCTGATTCAATCATATCTTGCACAGTTAACAAAATAGCTTCTGTTGCCATTGCTGGGATATCACTTTCTTTGTCGGCAGCAGAATAACAACTATATTTTTCATTACATAACGCGGGCACGACAATGCCGTAAGCCGTATCGCTATCTTTCGGTGTTTCAATGCCAAGAGTAAAAAACATAATACCTCCAAAGATGGCGGGCTATAAAAGCCTCGCCGATTTTTTGATTGATCTTACTGTGCCAATCGGTAAATCCGATTTTGGGTGAGGAACTGGAAACGTTTTATTAGTTATCGGTGAGTAAAACATATGATGACTACCTCTAACTCGTTTCAGAATACACCCGGCATTGGTAAGTTCCTTTATCAGGTCAGTTGATTTCATGTTTACCTCCTAACCTGAAAATCATTATACACATATATACACACTAGTCAATAATTTTTATTAGGTTATTTATGACAGATTCACTATTTGAAGCGATTGAAAGTCAAATAAAGCGTGCTCAATCGAATATATACACTGCACTACCAGCTAAAGTTATTAGCTTTGACGGTCATACAGTTAGCTGCCAAGTAATGGTTAACCGAGTAATGGCGAACGGGCAAGAAATAACGATACCGCCTTTAGTTGATGTTCCTGCTCAATTTCCGCACGCGGGCGGATTTTGCATTACTGTGCCGATAAAAGAGGGCGACGAGGGTTTGGTAGTCTTTTCTAGCCGTTGTATTGATGGTTGGTTTGCATCGGGTAATGCGTCAAAACCGCTAGATAACCGAATTAAC
This sequence comes from Gilliamella sp. ESL0250, assembly GCF_013345045.1. Lineage (NCBI taxonomy): Bacteria > Pseudomonadati > Pseudomonadota > Gammaproteobacteria > Orbales > Orbaceae > Gilliamella > Gilliamella sp. ESL0250. Next base: position 53,865 of record NZ_JAAEDV010000006.1, read on the forward strand.
GACCTTAGCGACGGCTTTTTTATTGTTGGTTGCAATAGCGTACCTAACAAAATACCTGATTTTTATCATGATGGTGCATCCATGCAAACCGATGACGGCTCAACACATATAAGACTGACAAATGGCACAATCTACATAAAAGGCAATATCGAGCACGAGGGTAACACTGAGCAAATTGGTAGCTACAATCAAACAGGCGGAAATACAACAAGCTCAGGAGTTATTACCGCCGAAGATGTCAAGACAAATAAAGGTATTGATTTAAATACGCACACTCACACAGATGTAAAAAGTGGTAATGAAAAAACAGGAGCGCCAACATGATAGTTAGAGGCTTAGATAATAATCACGATTGGACGTTTGGGCATGGTTTAGGTAACTATTTAGATAGTTCTGATGCGATAGCGCAATGTGTAAAAACCAAGTTATTAGCATTAAAAAGAGATTGGTTTTTAAATCGCGAGGACGGTATCGCATGGTTTGATTATCTAACTAAAAACCCGAACACAAAACAGTTAGAAATTGATGTAAAAGCGGAAATTTTTAAAGTGGATGGTGTGATCAACATCGATAGTTTCGATATTTTGTTAGATAGCGATACCCGCCAATTTCTAATACAAATTAGCTATACAGATAAATTTAACAAAACTAACGAGGCATCATTCAATGTTACAGATAACAGATAAGGGCGTCGAAATTGATGACTTATACACTATTCAAAATCGATTAGTTAGCGCATTTAAGTCAATTTATGGTGAGAATGTCAACCTTGACAGTGATACGCCCGATGGTCAATTACTTGGATTATTCTCGCAGGAGCTTGCAAACATTCATCAAGCTGTTTCGTTTATCGTTCAAATGTTGGACCCATACCAAGCAACTGGGCATTGGTTAGAACAGAGAGCAATGTACGCTGGAATAACACGAATTACAGCATCTTATTCTTATATTGATGAGGTTATTTTCACTGGCTCACCAAAAACGACAATACCGAACAATTCTATTTATATAGACAAGAACAAAAACAAATGGGTAACAACAGAACCGATAACATTAAATGATTTAGGTAGCGCACGCGTTAAATTCAGATCGTTAGAACTCGGTAATTACACTGTTAGCGCACTTGATGAGTTTACGCTAAGTGCAATTATTATTGGCGTTGATAAAGTTACAGCAAATACAAAAAGCTACGGCGGTGTTGATGAGGAAACTGACGCGCAATTATTAAAACGTTTCATGCTTTCTCATTCAATTAATAACTATGATGATAGACGAGGCATACAGTCAGCTTTAATGAATATTACTGGCGTGACTAAATGTGTTGTATATGAAAATTACACGAATAAAACCGATGAAAAAGGTGTTCCAGCTCATTCATTTAATGCCGTTATTTTGGGTGGTGCTGATGAAAAAATAGCGGAAGTGATCACCAAGAAGAAAATTGGCGGTTGCGGTCTATTCGGGGAAATTGAAACGTCTTATCTGTTAGATGACATACCTCGCAGAGTTTACTTTGACAGACCGAAAAAAATTGATGTTAACGTCGCTATGACAATTGGCCGTTATAAGTCATTTAACGATATTAATACTGAGCAAATCAAAACTAATTTAAAGAGTTTGGAATTTGAAATCGGCGAGAATGTTTACGCCTCACGCATTATTTCGAGCATTAATTTAGTTGATGGCTTTTATATTAAAGAGCTTACGGTTAATGGCTCAAATATAGCTAATATCGGTTATAGAGAATATGCACAGATAAACAATGTCGAGGTGCTAATTGAGTAGAGAAAATTTCATCATTTGGCAGTATCGAACTAGGCCAAAGGCTTTGGGTACGATTAGAGCTATTTACACAGAAACAGATAACACGTTTAAAAATGTTGTTCAAGTAGCAGATATTCTCAACATTGATGATGCGACGGGCTATGCGTTGGATCTAGTTGGTCGTCATGTCGGTGTATCAAGAGTTTTATCTACCGCAATAGCAAAAGAATATTTCGGATGGCTAAAAGATAAAACAGCTTTGTCGTTCGGTATCGGTGAATTTTATCGACACGGTGACGCACTACACGCATCTGTAGTTTTAAATGACAATGACTATCGTTTTTTTATCAAAGCACGCATAACAAAAAACTATCAGAATGGCGAAATATCAAACATTGTTAAATCAATTAAATTTATGATCGGCGATCACGGAAATATCATTGATGCGCAAAACATGACTATGAATGTGCTAGTAAATAGCGATCAGCTTAATTCATTAACGCTATATGCAATAAGCAAAATGGATATTTTAGTGAGACCAATTGGGGTTATGTACCGCTATTTAGTTTTGGTCAATAACGAACCGTTTGGCTTTGTGCATGATAAACATTCATACGGGTTTAATTTAGGTAAATTTGTAAGGCTTCAAGAAATAGGAATCAATTCATGAAAATTCAAGAAAAACCAGATTATTTAATTTTTGCCGAATCTGCGAAAAAGGGGGAGATTAGTAATTTCCCTGATGTAAGTCGAGGCTGGGGGGTGACTATCGAGCAAACAGGCTCAAAACCACCGATGGAATGGATGAATGGCGCATTTAATCGCATTGATAAAAATATGCTGTATTTATTACAACAGGGCGTACCAGAATGGAGCGAAAGCGTCAAATATCCAGATAATGCAATTATTAAATATAACGGTGTTTTGTACACTGCAATAGCTGAAAATGATAACTCAAACCCAGCAACAAGCACTACAAAATGGAAAAAAACGCAAGCAGAAGTTTCTAAAGCAAGTACAACACAAAGCGGTATAGTTAAATTAAGCTCATCAACTAACAGTACATCAGAAACAGAAGCTGCAACGCCGTTGGCTGTTAAGAAAGTGAATGATCTAGCGACCACGGCACATAATATTGCCGAATTAGCAGTCCGACGTGGCAACGAATTTCCATTTCGCGGAAATCTGGGCGGCCGACATTTAAATAACATTGGTGCAACATCCCACGGCGTTTATTTTCAAAATTCATATAACGAAGCGCCGATAGAACGCGGCTACCCTGTGCGTGATGCGGGCGCATTAACTGTTTTAAAAACAGATGGTGATGGTGAGAGTTGTGCACAAATATATACGTTATATAAATCTGGGCGGCAGTTTATTCGAAATTACCGCGGTACAGCAAATAGCGGGCATTGGGAGAGTTGGGTTGAACAAATTACAACAGCAAATATCAATGATTATTTGCCTGTCGGCATCCCTCAACCATGGCCGACAACAACCCCACCCGCTGGCTGGTTAAAATGCAACGGATGGAAATTTGATAAAAATAAATATCCGAAACTGGCAAAAGCATACCCGTCGGGTTATTTGCCCGAAATGCGGGGTGAAACCATTCGGGGCTGGGATGATGGTCGTGGAGTTGATCCTGGACGAGAAATTTTAAGCCCGCAGGGCGACGCTATACGTAATATTTGGGGTGAAATATCACCGATTTCTGAATCTTTTGCATCAGAACCAATAGCCACAGGGGCCTTCAAATATTTTGAAAAGCACGCTGGTCACACCCCCACGACCATTGATAGAGGCAGTGTCGGCGGCGTTGTATTTGATGCATCAAATATAGTCCCAACAGCTAACGAAAACAGAGTACGCAGTGTAGCGTTTTTATATATAGTTAAAGCAGAATAATTAAGGAGATTTATAATGAAATATCAATTAACACCGAAAGTTGCACAGTTTGACAAAGACGGTTTTGTAACAACTGAGGGCTGGGCATTAATTTATAACACAGATGTTATAACTGGCGAATTTATGAACGCAACATACGAATATGTTGCCGAAGGTATTGGTTTACCTGATCATGTTTGTTTAGATGCCCCAAATTCAGTTGACGATGAGCACGCAATCGTTAGAGTCGGCGATACGTGGACATACCCCTCAGACCATCGCGGTAAAAAAATCTACTCAACAGAAAATGGCGCAGAATCAACAGTAACAGAAATCGGCGACATTCCGAATAATTACACGCTATTAAAACCGTCTAGCGAGTTTGACACATGGAATGGTGAGGCGTGGGTGTTAGATAAAAACAAACAGCATCAGCATTATATAGCTGTAGCAACAGCACAAAAAAAACAGCTATTAAGCGAAGCTACTACGCAGATTGATTACCTACAAGACGCAATTGATACAGAAATAGCAACAGACGAAGAAAAAGCATTGTATTCAACGTGGAAAAAATACAGAGTTTTGCTAAATCGTATTGATGTCGAAACTGCGCCAGATATCAAATGGCCAGAAAAACCATAATAACATCAAAACACACTATCAATCTTCAACCTACAATACTCAACAGCGTCATGTAGCATCACAAAATCGGCGATATCGTATAGCGTTTTTGCTGTTTGATAGAACACGTAATTGTGTTTGTCGTCGCTGTTGATAATGTAGCACTCGCCCGATATTTCATTTTCGAAGTCTTCTGGCTTCTGGCGTATGTAAATTGGTAGTGTGTAGTTTATCGTTATCATTTATGACAAATATATTCTAACCGTCTTTCGATACGTCTTTTAGCAAGTGTAGCCCCTCAAAAATAGCAGCTTTTTTTGAGCCATATTTTTCGCCCATTTCTGTTAATAGCGCATGTTCACTATCGGTCAGATATATACCTGGCAATCTTGGCCTACCCAGTCGTTTCTGTTTTCGTTTTTCTTCTGCCCGCTTTTGAGCCTCAGTTAGTGCCATCATTTATACCCATCGTTTCATTAAAATAATCGCGATCACCTTTTTCTGATTGATAGCGATACGCATTAATTTGTTTATTGTTTTTTGACATTAAAACTAGATGATTTTTATCAAACGATAATTTATATAGCTCTAAAAACGCCGCTTTAGCGGCGCTAAAAAATGGTGTTTTTGTACTGAGATGTGTAATTGTTTCACTGCCTCCGCGGCGTTGTTTAATGACATAAACTCTATATATATTTATATTCTCAGATATCGCCATTCCCGTCCTCTACTGTCGTTATACCTATCTGTCATTTGTTGGGATTTGTGTCCCAACAAATTCATTGTATCAATACCCTGCGCACGGTACAACCGTTCTGATAGCGATCTAATTTCATGAAATGATGGCGGAGTGCCGTTCCAATAGTTACGTTCATAGTAAATTTTATCTCGAAATTCTGAAAAATATTGAGTTAGTGAAAATAATTTAACTTGTTTTTTGTTATTTTCAATTAAATACTTTTTACCCGTACAAATGTTGTTTATTACATGTTCTAGTGTCATATTTAATTTTTCACAATATAAATTGAGTGGCAATGCTATTTTTGCGCCAGTTTTGTATTGCTCTATAAATAGATGCCCATTTTTTATATCTGAGCGCTGTATAGCTACTATATCAGATCGTCGTTGACCCGTTACTAATGCCACAATCATCGCCTGATAAAAATATTGCTGTCTAGATTTTTTAGCGGAATTTAAAATTTTTTTAAATTCATCAAATGTTAGTCGGCAGCGTTTTGGCGGGGTTCGTGGGGGGCGTAATGGAATGGTTGGATCTGTCGTAATCCAACCGTTAAAGTACGCCTCTCTAAAAATCTCCTTTATAATTTGATACATAGATTTGGCTGCGCTATTGGTCCCGCGTTTAACGTATTCATTTATAATTTCAGCTAGATCTAGTGTTGATATTTTTCTGATTCTTTTATGCCCCAACCGGGATTTTAAAATTTTTATTAGAGAATTTTTGTTATCAAGGGTGTGTTTTTTGAGCCCTTTATTGTTCAATATAAATTGAAACTCAATTAACCACATGTTCAAAGTTTTTGATTTCGCGAATTTTGCTTTAAAAAAATTAAAAATATTATTTATCATCACTGTAACTCGTTTACATTTAAATTAATTAAAAAAAGTGCGCCGTGAGCGCACTATTGGGATCAGGCTTCTAGCTCTGCTATGCGTGATGTAATTCTTGCTAACTCAGCCTTTAACTGTTGCAACTCGTCATGTGGTGATTTTTTACTAATAATTTTATATTCGATTGATTCGTCATTATCTAAAAACTTTAACGCGCCCTCATAAAGATCTAATATTTTGAATTTTAAACCTTCCTCTACTTTAGTTGACCAGTTTTTAACTGAGCCTCCCGAAGTTGGTGATTTTTCGATAAAAACCACCCCATCTCCGATTGTTGCGCCGCTATCTCTACCTCGTGCTTGCGCGATAATTCTGCCGCCCAAGTAAATCGGTGATTGCTCGCCTAATATTTTCTTTTTTACCGTGATTTCTACATCAACAACTGATTGATTATATCCGTCAGTACCGAATATATCTAATAATGCGGCTTTGACTAAATCGATATTTCTTTCATCAAAGCACCACGCTTTTAGACTATAATCATATTTTCCCCCAATTTTTCGGGCTGCACATGCAAAATCAGGGTTGAATTGAGTTTTTACTTGAATTGTTTTGTCAATATTTTTAATTGATACAAACATAACATTTTCCTTATCAGAAAGCTGGAAACCCGTCCAGTTCGGTAGTCTTAGTTGACTGTATGAATTCATTATAAATGGAGCGCTCCATAATGTAAAGTATTATTTTTGATTTTTTGTGCTATTAGTGCGATTGTATTTTGATGTGAAATTGTGATGTGAGATTTTGAGAAAATGGTCGCAAAAAGTGTTAGAATATGTGAGAATATAATTGAATAACTTATTGATATTTAACGATGAAAAAATCGATAAAAAGTACTGTATATTCTAAGTTATTTTTGTAACTGATTGATTTATAATGACATGTTTTCGGATTGCAAATCCGTCTACCTCGGTTCGACTCCGGGACGCGCCTCCATTTAAATTAACCAATATTTTGTCATTTTTTGTAATCACATTTTTTCAATTTTGTAATCTAACTTTTCAATATTAACTATGAGCTATTTTAATTATCATGCAAAAGCGAAGAAGTTAATCAAGGATGGTTATCTTATCAGGTATGAGTTTGTAGATAATTGGAATGGTATCAAGCCTGCGTTAGTTTTATATTTTAGAGAGGCTAACCCCATGCCAATTAGAGAATATCGATGGAATGAATATTTACCATTGTTGAGTAATGGGGAGAGTTTATTAAAATAAGTAGCTTTGCTTAATAAAGCATTAGGCTGATATGTAAGTGCTAATGCTCAAATTACTGTCTCCATAATACTTTGTGTAGCATTAGTTGAAATAGATACTGTTCGAATTAAATTGCCACCACTAATAAATACTCTCAATTATTGCATCAAAAAATAACGAACAAACAGGATTATTTCTCGAAAAATATTGCAAAAAAATAATTCTATTAATTCACTGTGCCAAGTAATTAGTTTAATTTTTGAATTTTTTCCTTAATTTACTTCCATTTTGCTAAGTTATATCCAAATTCATTTTAGTATTGTAATAGGTATCGCGCCATGTGGCTTTGCCTAAAAAGAATGATTGAAAATTAAAAGAGTGAGAAACATTTGTAAATTTGTTCGAATCTAATCTAATCATATTGATTAATAAAACACTTTTTAATGAGTATAGTTTTGGCGTTATATAGCTTGACTATATAATAAATTTGCCAACTGATAGGCTAAAGCGTAAAATGCCCATCCTATTTTGCTTAATCTATTACTAATTAGTAATACTGACCTGAAATCAGAGGCATTTTTAATGACAAATTTATATGCAAAACCAGAATTACTTTCTCCTGCTGGTTCTTTAAAAAATATGCGCTATGCATTTGCATATGGTGCAGATGCAGTTTATGCAGGGCAACCCCGATATAGTTTGCGGGTTCGTAATAATGAATTTAATCATGAAAATTTAGCGATCGGCATTAACGAAGCTCATGCCCAAGGCAAAAAGTTTTATGTAGTGGTTAATATAGCACCGCATAACTCTAAGTTAAAAACTTTTATTCGCGATTTAGAACCAATTGTAAACATGAAACCCGATGCCTTTATCATGTCAGATCCAGGTTTAATTATGTTAGTACGCGAACACTTTCCTGATATGGAAATTCATTTATCGGTACAATCTAACGCAGTTAACTGGGCAACAGTAAAATTTTGGCATCAAATGGGGTTAACTCGAGTAGTATTATCGCGTGAATTATCACTGGATGAAATTACTGAAATCCGTGAAAAAGTGCCCGAAATGGAATTAGAAGTATTTATTCACGGTGCGCTATGTATGGCATATTCTGGGCGCTGTTTGCTTTCTGGTTATATCAATAAGCGTGATTCAAATCAAGGTACATGCACTAACGCATGCCGTTGGGAATATAAAGTTGCTGAAGGTAAAGAAGACGAAGTAGGGCAAATTGTTCATAAATGTGAACCGATACCAGTACAACAAGTTGAGCCAACATTAGGTATTGGTCAAACAACTAATAAAGTATTCATGCTTGAAGAGTCAGGGCGTCCAGGCGAATATATGCAAGCTTTTGAAGATGAACATGGCACATATATTATGAACTCAAAAGATTTAAGAGCTGTGGAGTTAGTCGACGATTTAACTAAAATTGGCGTACATTCTCTCAAAATTGAAGGAAGAACCAAATCTTTTTATTATTGTGCAAGAACGGCGCAAGTGTATCGCCAAGCAATTGATGCGGCAAGTGAAGGTAAACCTTTTGATCCTCGTTTATTACAAGAACTTAATGCACTTGCTAATCGAGGCTATACCGAAGGATTTTTACGTCGCCATAAGCATGAAGAAATGCAAAATTACGAACATAGCCATTCGGTTTCAGAAAGGCAACAATTTGTTGGCGAGTTTAGCGGTGAGAGGCTCAATGGCTTAGCTGAAGTTATCGTAAAGAATAAATTTTCTGTTGGGGATAGTGTCGAAATGATGACTCCCAAAGGTAATCAAAACTTCATTATCGAACGTATGGAAAACAAAAAAGGACAACCCGTTCCAGCAGGACTGGGGGATGGTCATATTGTTTATATTCCAATACCTGAAGATATAGATCTTAATTATGCATTATTAATGCGTAATTTTGATTAGCGATTGAACAATAAAAACTGTTCGGGATAACCGAACAGTTATTTTAAATCTTACTTTGTTATTGGCGAATTAAATCATCGCCATAAGCAATCCACTTATATGTGGTTAAAGCTTCAAGACCCATTGGGCCTCGGGCATGTAATTTTTGTGTACTAACCGCTACTTCTGCGCCTAACCCAAATTGCCCACCATCGGTAAAGCGTGTTGAAGCATTGACATAAACCGCAGCAGAATCAACCAAATTGACGAATTGCTGGGCGTTAGTTAAATCACGCGTTAAAATTGCTTCGGAATGTCCACTACCATAGTCACGAATATGTTCCACTGCTAGTTCAAGGGAGTCGACAATCACCACATTCAAGTCTTTTGATAACCATTCTTGGCGTAACTCATCATCTTTTACTGCAAAAGTATTTGCTATACCGGATTTTAATATTTTATACGCATTTGGAGCAGCGTGTAATACCACATTATTATCAGCCATAATTTGGCTAAGTTTGGGTAAAAATGTATCGGCAATTTTTGTATGTACAAGTAGTGTTTCAAGTGTATTACAGGTACTTGGGCGCTGAGTTTTGGCGTTGACAATAATAGAAAGTGCTTTATCAAAATCAGCCGTTTCGTCGACAAAAGTATGGCAGACGCCAATACCACCGGTAATGACAGGGATTGTTGAATGTTCGCGACATAATGTATGTAAAGCTGACCCACCACGAGGAATAATCATATCGACATATTTGTCGAGTTTAAGTAATTCAGTGATGTATTTACGATCAGGATTATCAATATACTGTATAGTCGCTTCGGGTAATCCAACTTGAGATAAAGCCTGTTGAATAATCGAGATTGTGGCGGCATTGGTATGCATTGTTTCTGTACCACCTCGTAATATTGCTGCATTACCCGTTTTTAAGCAAAGTGCTGCAATATCAATCGTTACATTTGGTCTTGCTTCATAAATAACACCAATAACCCCCAAAGGAACTCTATGGCGTTGTAGCTTTAAACCACTATATAAGGTTGAACCATCAATAATCTGACCAATTGGATCAGTCAATGAAACTACTTTTCTTACGTCACTAGCGATAGAGACTAAGCGCTCAGGTGTTAATAATAAACGGTCTAAAATAGCAGCACTTATCCCTTGCGTTTTAGCCGCTTGGATATCTTGTTTATTCGCTTCAAGGATAATTTCACTATGCTGTTCTAATAACTCTGCAATTATGGTTAAAACTTGATTTTTGGTTGAAGTAGGGCATTGTGCTAATTGGTATGATGCAAGTTTTGCTGTTTTACCCATTTGTTGTAACATTGTTATCACCATTTATTTTATTAAGCGAAAAGAAAATATATTACTTCTTTGTGCTTAATGTCAGTTAACTTATATTTCTTTATCCTTTAAAATCCTGTGTAATGAATCTAAAAGCTCTTCCAATTGGCAATCGTACCCTAATAGCTTCCTATTATTTATTTCGTTTTTGTATGTTATTTTATTATCATATCATTACGATGAACGGCAACAGGACCATATTCATAGCCAATAATTTGACTAATTTCTTGCGAATGATGCCCAGCAATTTGCCTTAAAGCATCACTGTTATAACGACTAACACCTCGAGCAATATGTTTGCCTAAGCTATCACATATATCAATAACTTCACCGCGCGAAAAGTCCTTTTCAACTTTTAGAATACCTTTAGGTAATAGCGAACTGCCATTATTTAAAATCGCATTAACAGCACCATCATCTAATAACACTTTGCCTGCTTTGGGTGCGCCAAATAACCAATGTTTTCGATGTTCTAGTGGCGTTTTTTGAGGAAGAAATCGTGTGCCGACAGGGTGATTATTGATAATATCAATAATGACATTAGCTCTGTTTCCTGCTGCAATCACAACTTCAATACCCGCACTGCCAGCAACTTTTGCTGCTTGTAATTTTGTTGTCATACCACCAGTACCAAGTCCCGAAACACTATCACCAGCAATGCTTAGTAATTTATCATCAATATGATCGACTTCATGAATTAACTTGGCACTTTTATCTGATCTTGGATCGGCTGTATAGAGGCCTTCAATGTCGGTTAATAAAATCAGTTTATCAGCTTCGGCTAAAATTGCGGCTAGCGCTGATAGATTATCATTGTCTCCAACTTTTATTTCGGCAGTTGCAACCGCGTCATTTTCGTTAATAACTGGAATGATATGATTATCCAACATGGCTTTTAACACATCTTGGGCATTTAAAAATCGTTCACGATCTTCAAGGTCGGCACGGGTAAGTAACATTTGGCCAATATAGATTTTATAGATAGAAAACAGCTGTTCCCAAAGCTGTATTAATTTACTTTGGCCAACCGATGCGAGCAATTGTTTTGATGCAACAGTATTAGGTAGAGTAGGGAAGTTTAAGTATTCGCGACCTGCTGCAATTGCGCCAGAAGTAACAATAATAACTTTATGTCCATCTTTATGTAAACATGCACATTGTCTTATTAGCTCAACTATTCGTGCCCGATCGAGTTGTTTTGTGCCATCAGTTAACACACTGGTACCTAATTTAACAACAACAATTTGTTGTTTTTTATTGATCATAACATTGCTCTTATTTTTAAATCATGAATTATAAAATAGACTCCATCCATTGTACTGATTGAGTTAACGCTTGATGCAAACTTTTTTGTAACTGTTTTTTAGACACTGTTACTACTTTATTTTGCTTAATTGAATGAATCAATTTTGCTTCACAAAGATTGCTTAGCTTATCATCCTCAAAGATGATATTCATCACCGGTACATGGCAAGAATGAGTTAAAAGTCCTTGATTTTTTAGTGAAAAGTATTTCAATTCTGCCGCTAATTGCTGATTGGATATCGAAGGTAATGCCAAGCGACTTGCGAGCATATCTTTGTAGCTATTAGGTAGATTTTTTTGCAGCTCATTATCAACAAAAATTTGGTGAACAAATGGAGTGAAGTTAAACAATCCTTTTATTTTATTTGGCATTAAATAGGCCAAACGTGTAGCAATATGTGAACCAAAACGAAAGCCAGCAACAAAAACACGATGATCATCAACCCATGGCACAGAGGACAATTGCTCTAATATAGCTTGATGAATTAGGCTACTATTTTGTGTTAAAGCAAAGTTACGGCTATATCCAACAGTCGGTAAGTCAACGGTTAACATAGCAAATCCATGTGGGGCTAAAAACTCACTAAAATAACGATAGTAATCGATTTGCAAATTACCTAATGCATTACAGATTAGCACAACAGGGCACGCTTTTTCAGTTTTTGGTAGATGTAAAATTGCTTTGGCGCTACGATTATCAACCTTAAATTCAAGCTCTTTAATCAAAAACGGTGAAAAACCAAGTGCTTTTGTATAAGCTTGATAAGCACAAGTTTGGGCATACATTGCCAGTTCATCATTTTTAAAATGGGGATAACTGGCGATACTTGAAAATTCACTGGCAATAAGGTAATAATTGAGTAAATTATTTTTATCTTCATTGCTCAGATTCGTTCTATCTATCGACTCTGCTTTCGCTTGCCAGATTGCTGCTTGGTTTAAAAATTCATAAATCCAGTTACCAGATTGATAACCAACAACCGTATCTAGCCAGTTATCATTTGTATGATGTCTAGTTGAAGCGGCAATTTTGGATAAAACCGCTTCAGCTTCTAATTTAGGTAATCCACGCCAATGCCACAAAATGGGATTAATAATGCGATACCACCTCGAATCAATTTCCCCATCTAACGCGCTAATACTACTACCATCACTACTATCGATACGATTTATGAGTGTTGATGTTTCAGGATAATCAAATTGTGGTTTAAATATCTGTGCCGTTAGATTTTCGGTAGTTGCCATAACAACCTTAATTTCCTTATTGATTATTTATGATCACAAATTGGTTTAACGAACATGACGCCAGTATCCCAAGGTTGTTCGATCCAAGTATCTTGATCGATATCAATAACATAATCATCAACAAGTGGTTTACCTGCTGGTTTTGCAAAAATAGTAACAAAGTGTGCTTTTGGATACATTTCGCGGATAGTATGAGCTGTGTTACCTGTATCGACTAAATCGTCAACGACAATAAAGCCTTCACCATCGCCATTTGCCTGTTTTAATATTAGTTTTTCGCGTTGATGATCATGATCGTAACTTGAAATACAAACCGTATCGACATAACGAATACTTAATTCACGCGCTAAGATAGCTGCTGGAACTAATCCACCACGACTAACGGCAATAATACCTTTCCATTGGTTAGCAGGTAATAAACGTTCTGAGAGTTGACGCCCGTAGGATTGTAACATTTCCCAAGTGACATTGAATTTTTTCTTTTCAGCAATAAGTTCTGCTTTGTGTTGTTTTTTTGCTTGGATTTCTTCTTCTGTTAATAAAGTTTGTTCTGTTGACATGTGTAACCTGCAATTTTAATCGAATGTACGAATAAATAAATATTAATGGACTAAAAATAGTTGTAAAATTGCACCTTATTATAGAGTGATTAGTTAAAAAAAACCACTCATTAATTTATTACTTACTTAATAATTGAGGTTATATTATGCTTTCTACCTTAACACCTAAATTTGTTTGGCAGATTTTTAATGATATTTGTAAAATTCCCCACCCATCTCATCATGAGCAAATGATAACCAAATATATTGTTGATTTTGCCAATAGGAATCACATTGATTGCAAGCTTGATAAAGTAGGTAATATTTTATTAACCAAACCTGCTACTAAAGGGATGGAGACGTGCCCGTCGATTGCTTTGCAAGCTCATATGGATATGGTGCCTCAAAAAAATGAAGGCACTAGTCACGATTTTTTAACCGACCCAATTCAAGCTTATGTTGATGGTGAATGGGTAAAAGCCAAAGGTACAACATTAGGTGCAGATAACGGCGTTGGGCTTGCATCTGCGTTAGCTGTGTTAATTGATCCTACTGTTGAACATGGGCCGATTGAAGTGTTAATAACAGTATCAGAAGAAACTGGCATGCATGGTGCCTTTGGTTTACAACCAAATTGGTTAAAAAGCCACTATTTAATTAATACTGATTCTGAAGACGAAGGCGAAATATTTACTGGTTGCGCTGGCGGTGTTGACTTTACCACGACTTTTGCTATTACTTATGCAGTAATACCTGAAAAACATGATTGTTATATGAGCATTTCGCTTAAAGGGTTAAAAGGTGGGCATTCAGGTTGTGATATTCACCTTGGTCGTGGTAACGCAATTAAATTAATGGCTCGTTTTTTAGCGCAATATGCACAAAATATCTCGTTTAGATTAGCCGATATAAAAGGAGGATCATTGCGCAATGCTATTCCAAGAGAAGCCTTTGCTGAAATCACACTAAATAAACAAGATTTACCTAAATTAGAAGCTATTGTTAGACAATATCAAACTATTTTACACAGCGAATTAGGTCATGCAGAGCCTGCTATCGAAATAATTTTATCAGAGGTTGAATCCAATAAAGTAAAACGTGTATTAACCACTGAACATCAAAATAAGATCATTGATTGGTTAAATACAGCACCTAATGGTGTGGTTAGAATGAGTGATCAGCTTCATGGTGTGGTTGAAACATCACTCAATTTCGGTATTGTTAATATTGAAGATAACCAACTTAATGCCCATTTTTTAATTCGCTCTCAAGTTGATAGTGCTAAAGATGCCGTTGTATCGACATTGATATCTCTTAGTCAACTTGTGAATGCCAATTATGAAATAAGTGGTGGTTATTCAGGATGGGAACCTAATTTAGATTCACAATTACTTAAACTAGCTAAAGATAAATATCTCGAAATTTTTTCTCAGCAAGCAAAAATAATGGTGATTCATGCAGGGCTTGAATGTGGTTTATTTAAACAAAGTTATCCAAATATGGATATGATTTCAATTGGGCCAACGATTGTTTCGCCACATTCACCAGACGAAAAAGTAAACATACAAAGCGTTTACCGCTATTGGGAATTATTGATAGCGATATTAAAATCGGCAAGTTTTTTAAAATAATCTAACGTATACCTGCCGATTTTTATCGGTAGGTATTTGAAGTTGTTTGCTTGTATTTACTCAAGAAAATAAAATCATAAATTAGATTCACTTAAAATATTAGGACAAAATCCCCAAAAAAACAAAATGAAATTAAATTCATAAAAAGTGAATAAAAATTCATTTTGACACTTGTAATAGCCTTATAAATAACCTACTATATACAAATTATTGTATAAAAAATAGATAAGGATAGGTATGTTAAAGGCCATTATTGTAGGAGCGAGTGGTTATGCTGGTGCAAAATTAGCTTATTATTTACATAAGCATCCGCATATAGAACTTATTGCTTTAATTGTATCAGAAAACAGCCAAGATGGTGGCAAGCTCATTTCTGATTACGATTTACATCCCCAGTTAAAATGTGTTGTTGATTTACCGCTTATAGCCACTGCGGATTATTCCGCTTATATTAATGATGTCGATATCGTGTTTTTAGCTACTGAACATGCCGTTAGTCACACTATTGCCCCTTATTTCTTAGAACATGACTGTACCGTTTTTGATTTATCTGGTGCGTTTAGAGTCAATTCCGCCACTTTTTATACTGATTATTATGGCTTCACCCATCAACATCCAAAATGGTTAGACAAAGCCGTTTATGGCTTAGCTGAATGGAATAGTGAACAGATCAAAAGAGCTCAACTTATTGCGGTACCAGGGTGTTATCCTACCGCTTCGCAATTACCACTAAAACCATTAATTAAAGAAGAACTACTAGACAGTTCACAATGGCCTGTTATTAATGCCGTCAGTGGTGTAAGTGGAGCAGGGCGAAAACCTTCGCATAATAATATATTTTGCGAAGTGAGCTTACATGCTTATGGGTTGTTTACTCATCGCCATCAACCCGAAATTGCGACACATTTAGGTCAAGAAGTGATCTTTATACCTCATTTAGGTAGTTTTAAACAAGGTATTCATGCCACTATAACTTGCCGAGTAAAAGAAGGCGTAACATCACAAGATATTCTTACGGCTTTGAATAAATATTACCAAAATAAACCTTTAATCAGAGTTTATCAAAAAGATTGGCCGGCATTAAAATCTGTCATTGGTTTGCCTTATTGTGATATTGGTTTTGTATTAAAAGATCGCCATTTAATATTAATTTCTGTTGAAGACAACTTATTAAAAGGTGCAGCAGCACAAGCAGTGCAGTGTATGAATATTCGATATGGTTTTGATGAAACCACATCATTATTATAAAAATGGATGAAATATTTAAATTCTGTAAAAAATTATTGAATAAATTAGCAGTAAGTTAAATTAATAGGAAACTAAAATGAAACCATTAATTATAAAGCTTGGTGGTGTATTACTTGATAACAAAGATGCCTTAAATAAATTATTTGTTGTTATTAGTGAATATAAAAAGAATTTTCAACGGCCATTAATTATTGTGCATGGTGGTGGTACAGTGGTCGATTCACTAATGGATAGACTCTCTTTACCCGTGGTACGTCGAAATGGGCTACGAGTCACCCCTGCTGACCAAATTGACGTTATTGTTGGTAGCCTTGCTGGCAGTGCCAATACCACTTTATTGTCAGAAGCTAAAAAACAGCAAATAGCCAGTGTGGGACTCTGCTTAGCTGATGGTAATAGTGTAGAAGTCAAGCAAATTTCGGAAGACCTTGGTTATGTTGGCGAAGCCAAAACCGGCGATCCTACATTAATAAACCTACTTATTAATGCCGGTTACTTACCAATTGTCAGCTCGATTGGTATCACTGAAGAAGGGCAAATGATGAATGTCAATGCCGATCACGCTGCGGTTGCGCTAGCTAAAACTTTAAATGCTGACTTGATATTGCTATCTGATGTGGTTGGCGTACTTGATGAAAATAAACAACGCATTGAATCACTAACGCAATCGCAAGCTGATCAATTGATTGCCAAAGGTACTATTACAGAGGGCATGGTCGTAAAAGTCAATTCCGCTTTTGAAGCTGCCAAAGCCTTAGGACGACCGATTGCAATTGCTAGTTGGAAAGAGTCTGATCAACTGATTAAATTATTTAACGGACAATCAGGTACAACAGGTACAAGAATTATTGTTTAAATATTAAGCTGGTTAGCTATATTTAACAATTTAAAGTAAGGGTCTCTAACTCATTTTTTATAGTAAGTTAATTTAGAAAGGGTGTAGCATGAAAAAAAGTGGAACAAAAAAAGTTGTATTGGCTTATTCAGGTGGTTTGGATACATCGGCGATTATTCCTTGGTTAAAAGAAAATTATGGCGGGTGTGAAGTTTATGCATTCGTTGCTAATGTAGGTCAAGATCCAAAAGAATTAAAAGATGTAGAAAAAAAAGCCAAAGCATCGGGTGCAGTTGCTTGTAAGGTTGTTGATTTAAGAGAAGAATTTGTTAAAGACTATGTGTACCCTGTCTTAAAAACAGGGGCTTTATACGAAGGTACTTATTATCTTGGTACCTCGATGGCTCGTCCAATTATTGCTAAAGCACAAGTTGAGTATGCGCTAGAGGTTGGCGCTGATACATTATGCCATGGTGCGACAGGTAAAGGTAATGACCAAGTACGTTTTGAAACCACTTATGCTGCACTCGCGCCACAACTTAAAGTGATTGCACCTTGGCGTGAATGGGATCTACGTTCACGTGAAGCACTGATTGATTATTTAAAAGTACGTAAAATTCCAACTACCGCAACTGTTGAAAAAATTTACAGCCGTGACGAAAACGCATGGCATATCTCAACCGAAGGCGGCGTGTTAGAAAGCACATGGAACCAAGCTAACGCTGATTGCTGGGCTTGGACTGTTTCGCCAGAAGAAGCGCCAGACAAACCAGAATTGGTGACCATTGGCATTGAAAAAGGTGAAGTGATTTCAGTCAATGGTAAAAAATTATCGCCTTACAACTGTGTTGCAACATTAAATAAAATTGGTGCAAAACATGGTGTTGGACGAGTTGATATTATTGAAAATCGCCTAGTTGGCATTAAATCACGTGGTTGTTATGAAACACCTGGTGGCACAATCATGATGACAGCATTACGCGGTTTAGAACAATTAATCTTAGATCGTGACAGCTTTAAATGGCGCGAGCAACTAGGTTTAGAAATGGCTTACGTTGTTTATGATGGACGCTGGTTTGCTCCATATCGTCGATCAATTCAAGCCGCAGCTGAAGTTTTAGCGCAAGATATGACCGGTGAAGTAGTGGTTAAACTTTATAAAGGTAACGCGACTGCGGTACAAAAGCAATCACCAAATAGCTTATACAGCGAAGAGTTTGCCACATTTGGTGAAGATGAAGTTTATGATCATAGCCATGCTGGTGGGTTTATTCGTCTATTCTCGTTATCATCACGAATACGTGCATTAAATGAAGAAAAGCAAAAACAACCTGCAAAAAAAGCTAAATCCGCTAATAACACAAAAATAGCAGCTAAAAAATCAGCAACAAAAGCAAAAAAGTAAAAGCTAATGCGCAAATAGTGAGAATAATAAATATATACAGGTTAAACCCTGTATATATTATTTTTATTCTTGATAAAATTTAAATTATTTAAGCAATTATTAAAGATAATATTGAGGTAATTATGGCATTATGGGGAGGACGTTTTAGTCAAGCGGCAGATCAACGATTTAAGCATTTTAATGATTCATTGCGCTTTGACTATCGTCTTGCAGAGCAAGATATCATGGGTTCAATTGCTTGGTCAAAAGCATTGGTGACAGTTAACGTAATATCTTATGATGAACAAAAAAAATTAGAAAAAGCCTTAAATGAATTACTGATTTCGGTTCAACAAGATCCCAAACAGATTTTACAAAGTGATGCCGAAGATATACATAGTTGGGTTGAACAAAAACTGATCGAAAAAATTGGCGACTTAGGTAAAAAATTACATACAGGGCGAAGCCGTAACGACCAATCAACGACCGATTTAAAACTATGGTGTAAAGATCAAATCCCTTACTTAATTAGTGCGATTAATCACTTGCGACAATCTCTGGTTATAACTGCCGAACAGCATCAAAATGCCATTATGCCCGGTTATACCCACTTGCAACGAGCACAACCAATTACTTTTGCACAATGGTGCTTAGCCTATTTTGAAATGCTTAGCCGTGATGTCAGCCGCTTACAAGATACACTAAAACGCTTAGACGTTAGCCCATTAGGCTCAGGTGCATTAGCCGGAACCGCCTATCCAATGGACCGTGAGCAATTGGCGCATTGGTTAGGATTTACTCAAGCAACTAATAATAGTTTAGATTCGGTGTCTGATCGTGATCATATTGTTGAATTATTAAATAACGCCTCAATAGGCATGGTACATCTATCGCGTTTTGCTGAAGATCTTATTATTTTCAACAGTGGCGAAACCAACTTTGTTGAGTTATCAGATCGCGTTACGTCAGGCTCTTCACTCATGCCACAAAAAAAGAATCCCGATGCATTAGAACTGATTCGCGGCAAAGTAGGGCGGGTCACTGGCGCTCTAATGGGAATACTCATGACTATCAAAGGCTTACCTCTTGCTTATAATAAAGATCTACAAGAAGACAAAGAACACCTATTTGATGCGCTTGACACTTGGCAAGAATGTTTAGATATGGCCACACTAGTGTTAGAAGATATCAAAATTAACTATACTAACTGCCAAGAAGCCGCTAAACAAGGTTATTCAAATGCAACCGAACTTGCTGATTATTTAGTTGCCAAAGGCATACCATTCCGCGAAGCTCATCACATTGTTGGCGAAGCCGTTGTTGATGCGATAGCAAAGCAAAAAGCACTCGAAGAACTCTCGCTTGCCGAACTACAAAAGTTCAGCACCGTTATCGATAGTGATGTCTATCCAATATTATCGTTAGAATCCTGTTTAGCTAAACGCTGTGCTAAAGGCGGCGTTGCACCACAGCAGGTAAAATCAGCGATTGAAGTTGCCAAGCAACAACTTTCATAATCATCTATATCAATCTAATTACAACCATGCCGGCATTCGCCGGTGTTTTTATACTAAAACACATAGTTTCCTGAAACTTTTTTACAAAAAATCTGATTGTATATCTGTCCATACAGTGTAAAAATAGAATCCTTTTTTGAATGGATTAAAGTGAATCGCAATGAATAAAAGTTATAACTTTAGTGCAGGTCCTGCAAAATTGCCTGCTGATGTATTAAAGCAAGTTCAAACTGAATTATTAAATTGGCGTAATACAGGCGCATCGGTCATGGAATTAAGCCATAGAGGCAAAGATTTTGATGCATGTGCTATTGAAGCCTCTAATGACTTGCGTGAAATTTTAAATATCCCTAATAATTACAAAATCCTCTATTGCCAAGGTGGTGCCAGAGCACAATTTGCCGCAGTTCCATTAAATATCTTAGGTAACAAAACCAGTGCAGACTATATTAACAGCGGTTATTGGAGCCAATGCGCAGCCAAAGAAGCCAGCAAATATTGCCAAATTAATGAACAAAATGTTGTTATCAAACAAAATGGACTAACAGCTATCAAACCTATGTCAGAATGGCAATTAAATGATAATTCTGCCTATGTACACTATTGCCCAAATGAAACAATAGATGGAATTCAAATCTTTGAAGACCCCAACTTTGGCAATAAAACCGTGGTTGCAGACTTATCATCATGCATATTATCGCAACCTATTGATGTAAGCCGATATGGCATTATTTATGCTGGTGCACAAAAAAATATTGGTCCATCAGGAATTACCATTGTTATTGTGCGTGAAGATCTTATTGGTTATGCGCAAAAAATCCTACCATCAGTATTAGATTACAAAATCTTATTAGATAACGATTCCATGTTTAATACGCCACCTACATTTGCATGGTATATGTCAGGCTTAGTGTTTAAATGGATAAAAAGCCTTGGTGGACTAAAAGCAATGCAGCAACGAAACCAAGCCAAAGCGCAATTACTATACCAATTTATCGATCAATCCGATTTTTATCGAAATACTGTCGCAACAGCGAATCGATCAATTATGAATGTCACTTTCTTATCGCCAAATGAAGAACTAGATAAAAAATTTGTAAGCGAAGCAACTCAAGCTAACATTATTGGCATCAAAGGTCACCGTATTGCAGGTGGAATGCGTGCATCCATTTATAACGCGATGGATCAAGAAGGAGTGAATTATTTAATTGACTTTATGCAGCAATTTGAAAAACAAAATGGTTAAATTAACTCAAGATATTACAATTCATTAATACCAATAAAAAAGGGAGGCAAAGCTCCCTTTCTTATTTAACTAGCCTTATTTACAACTATAAACATCACCAGCCATAACCGCATCTGTTGGCGCAATATCCGAAATATATTGCATAGAAGTATCTTGTGCGTTATAAATCACATTCCCCCCCATTGCAGCAGCCTTATTCATCAGCTCAGAAGCCGCATCGTGAATTAGCTCGCTATGCGTTTTAAGGCCAGAAAAGAAACTACTACGACGTCCTTCCGCTTTACCTAATAACTGACAAGAAGCTGCAGGCTTAATATCAATAAACTGAACTTGACTACCAGCAGAAGTAGGTTGATATTTAGAACTACTACAAGCACCTAAAAACAAGGTTGCAAACATCGCAACACCAATAAATAATAATTTTTTTATAGACATAACATTCCCTCAACCAATAAAATAGCAAACAATAATAAGCCAAATTATTGTATCAGTTTAATTAAACAAAAAATATCAGTAATTAAACTTGCATAAAATCCAATAAATTAAAGTTTAATAAATAATCAAACTGACCTATTTTATTAATTAACTATAGCAAATTTAATTCAACTCTATTATAATCATAACCCTACTAACTCAGTAGCGCATCCAAATGGCCCCTTAGCTCAGTTGGTCAGAGCAGTCGACTCATAATCGATTGGTCACTGGTTCAAGTCCAGTAGGGGCCACCATCAATCAATATCATGATTTTAATGTTTAATAAATTTTTAATTTTTTAAGGGTTAATATCATGAAAAAAAATGCAACAGTGATCACTATAGCCGACACGAAAGGCGGTTCTACCAAATCTACTACAGCAGTTAATATTGCTGCTTTTATAGCTCATTCTGGGTTAAAAACACTATTATTGGATTTTGACTTAGAGCAGCCTACAGCTTGTTCATATTTTCCATTGCAAAAAGAAGCTCCATATGGCGTTTATGAGTTTCTTATAATGTATGAAACAGATTTAGATAAACTAATATCTGCGACAACAACACAAAATTTAGATGTTATGTCATCAAACAGCGTTAGACAAGAAATCGTTTCACATTTAAACGCTTCGGCGGATGGTATTATCCGTCTAAAATCATGCTTAAAACTTCTCAAAAGTGAGTATGATGTGATAGTCATTGATACGGTCGGAACAATTGATCCAACTGTTAACATGGCAGTACTTGCTTCTGATGTGGTTTTATCTCCGCTAGATCCTTCCATGCCAGGCGTTCGAGAATATCTACGGGGTACTATTTCTAATTTATTTAGAAGTTTGATTCCTTTCACTGACTACGGAATAGAATTACCTCCCGTTTATACGTTTTTTAATCGAGTAGAAGAAAATAATGATTGTCATCGTATAAAAGAACTTTTTAATCAACAAATCAATGCTCTGCCACCATTACCTTTTAAAATTACTGTTTTAGATAAAGATATTAAAAAGAAAAATAGTTACAAAGTTGCCGCATCCCTCGGTATTGCAGCATTTCAACATTATACCGAACCAACAAATAAAGTAGCACATCCGTACAAAATAACAAAAGCCCAGGCTCAAAGTATCAAAGACGATATTTATTATTTGTGTCAACACCTATTGCCCAGGTACCAGCCACAATTTGATGCATTCATGAAAACCGAAATTGCTCATTAATCATTTTTATTTCTGTTCACAATAAATAACAAGGTGATTATATGAATAAGCAATTTTATTCTAATGATACTGAGCGATCAGTATTAGGTGCATTATTAATCGATAATAGCTGTATTGATGATACATTTGAAATAAAAGTGGATGATTTTTATATACCACAGCACAAATTGATTTTTAATGCCATAGTTTCTTTAATTCAAGAAGGTCAGCATGCGGATATTCTGACTGTATCTCAGGCTCTTTCCGAAGAACAACTAAAAAATTGCGGGGGGTTAGCATATTTAGCTGAGTTGAGTAGAGATACACCAAGAGCAACAAATTTTAAACACTACGCATCAATTTTACGCAATTATACAAAAGCTCGTAGTGCAAATAATATTGCAAAGACATTGATAAAAAATCTCACAAAAGCGTCATTTAGTAATTCAGACAGCAGTAATCAGATTATAGCACAAACTGAATCAGAACTATTTCAACTTGGGCACGATGTAGAAAATCAAAATGAACAACGTATACCTGAATTATTGACTAATGTCATGAATTTCTTAGAAACAGAACACAACCCATTTATTCCAACAGGTTTTAAAAATTTAGATTATAAAATAGGTGGATTAGAACCAAAAGAAATAACAATTGTTGCAGCAAGACCATCTATGGGGAAAACAGCATTTCTTATTTCATTGATTTACAATCACATAATAGCTCTTAATGATAATCCTAATTTACCTATACAACCTGTTTTTGTTTTTAGTTTAGAAATGGATGCACAATCGTTGATGTTGCGATTATTAGCTACATTAGCTCATGTACCATTTATCGATATAAAGAATAAAAATCTTGACGATAGTGATTATGGAAAAATTTCTGCAGCGATTGCAATGTTATTGAAGTTAAAAAAGTTTCTTATTATTGATGATAATGCGTATTTAACTCCAGCTATTTTTAGGCGTAAAGTTCAGCGTTATACACGTTTATATGGTCAACCAATATTTGTTGCAGTTGATTATGTGCAGTTAATGTCATCAGGTGAAAAAAACAGTGAAAATCGTGCTGTTGAAGTGGGCAATATTAGTAGACAGCTAAAAATTCATTGTAAAGATTTCAATATTCCCTTAGTTCTGCTTTCACAATTAAACCGATCAGTTGAATCTCGTTCTGATAAACATCCTCTTTTGTCTGATTTGAGAGAATCAGGCGGTCTTGAGCAAGATGCTACAACAGTAATATTGTTATATCGAGATGAAGTCTATAACGAAAACAGTGAAGCTAGAGGGACTGGTGAATTAATTGTGGCCAAGGCTCGTAATGCAGCGACTGGTAAAGTAGCAGTCAAATTTGATGGGCCATACATGCATTATCAAAATTTAGTTTAAGGAAAATATTAATATTATGGTAGAACAAAAATCATCTGTTGATGTTATGCGTGAACGTATGTCTACAGGTTTCCCTGACGGTGATAGGGCAACAACTAAAATTACATTGAATGAAATGCCTATGCGGGTCAATCTTGACGAATTAAGACCTAGTCAGGTATTACCACGTTTGAAAAAAAATGAATCATATGAAGATATTAAAGAATCTATTCGAAAAAAAGGACTTGATCATGCTCCTGCAATTACAAAAATACCAGGAGAAGAGGGCTATGTAATTTCAGATGGGGGAAATACACGATTACAAATTTTGAAAGAGTTGTATGAAGAAACTGGCGATAAACGCTTTTATACAATTAATTGTATTTTCAGACCTTGGGGCGGAGAGCTGAAATCCATTGTCGGACATTTAACCGAAAATGGACTGCGTAGCGATTATACATTTATAGAAAAAGCATTGGGCGTTTCAAAAAGTAAAACCTTATATGAAAAGGAAGCTGGCAAACAATTATCTTCACGAGAATTGAGTGAGTGTTTAAAAAATCATGGATATCCTATTTCACATACATTGATCAACAAGATGCTAAATACAGTTGATTATTTGTATCCTTATATCCCAGAGATTCTGAAATTAGGATTGAGTCGAAATCAAATTGAAAAAATTCTAATGTTAAGAAGTATATGTTGGGATTTATATAAACGTTCCGAAAAATATGATGATGACAATGCTTTTGTTGAAGGTTTTAATTTAGTATTAAGTGAATTTGATTATGAGCCAGAATTATTTAGTTATGAACGTTTACAAGACGAAATATTTGGTTATTTTGCGAAATTGTTGGGAATTAGCTATCAGCTTTTTGAATTTGAATTAGAGGAAAAAAACCATAAAGGGATAAAGAAAAACTTGCCACCAATTGATGTTAGCAAAAATGAGGCCAATGCTGGACAAGGTGGGGAAGATAAATTGGAAGTTGTTCCAACATTAAAAGGTCAATTGCAACAGGATATTTCATCAGAAACTAATGTTAATAGCCAACAATCAACTAAAGTTGACCCAATTTCATTAAAAAGAGAGATAAATCCAACAGTCATATCCGATGATGAGCCTGAATCGGAAACTGCTGTAAGTTCCTCTTATACTATTTTACCTAATGGTGATATTACTGTACATGACGGGACTGATGTTAAATCAGTGATGGAAGACATAATTAAAAGTACTGATTTAACTAAAATTAATCCACATGCTTATAGTCTCAGTGCTAATTTAAATACATATGGGAAAACGGAAAGAACACCTATTTTAGATATTTGGAAACTGCCTGAAGAAGCTACTAATTATGAATATGTTTTTCGAGACATTGCAGGTCATGTACTTGATATTTTTGATGAAATTGGCATCAATAACCAATCTTTTGCATTTTCAATTGACGATAATGATAAATCAAAATTACCCATTATTGCATTTAATCCTCTCTCTACAGAAGATGAAGTAGATAGCAAAAAACGCACCGCATATAAACTATTATTATCATTACTTACAAAACAGACAGAAGAATCGATTAGTATGCATTATTTAATCACTGAATTCAATGATTTTTTAGTGATTAAATTTTTACGAATTATTCGATTGTTCCGAGTTTATAACGAGTTTTTAAATCAACAACATTAAATATAGGAAATATAGGGCATATCATGGTAAGTGTCAGTAATAATATAAATTTGGCGATCCTGAACATGGTTCATAATTTTATTAATGAAGGAAAGATTCACTCATTAATTGAAATGGGATTTACAATTGAACACTTAAAACAAATGAAAGAATTGAGTTATTCACAAGTTACTTATATTGCAAACTCACCCGTACTATTGATTCAAGTTACCATAGATACAAAATTATTTGATGTTGTACTTGCAAGAGCAAGAGAATTTGAAGAAAGAAGCCATATTATTGACAAAGCACATTCACTTGGCGCATCTATAGAAATTTTAAATAAATATTTTGGGTTATCAACATCTGATATTAGTTGTTCCAGAAAACTAAAGGATTTAACTGTATCAAAGGGGCGTTTTAGGAAACCCGACGAAGCCGAAAAAATAGTTATTTGGGAACAATGGCAGCTTAAAAAAAATGAAAATCCAGATATTGTAATAAACGATGATTTGAATCGTTTATTAGTTTATATGGATATTACTCAACATGTTTCGATGATGAGCGATGATAATACTGAGCCTTTAACATTAACATCGGTAATTAAAGAGCTAGAGCCATTAATTAATTCAAATAGTTTGTAAATATTATGGTAGATTTTGAAAATCAAATTAGCGTATTACGTAATGCATTAGTTGAGCAGAAAACAAATAACATTTCTTCTGATGAAAAGATTGCCATGTTTTTTGCAGGTCATCAATATGACTCAATGCCACGGGCGTTATTAGAAGATGATTCGATTACATCATTAGATAAATATGCTTGGCAACGGTTGTATATTGAATTACAAAAATACAGGCACAATAACTACTTTCCAACTTACGATAATTTACAAAAGCTGTGGGGAAACCTAGGCGGTACATTGTCTAGAAAAACTGTACGAGAAATACTTTCTAGATTAGTTTTATCAGGATGGTTGTCATTTAGAATGATTAGAAGTAGTAATGGGCAAATAATGGGGAATATTTATATTCTTCATAATACAGCACTACCACTTGAAAAAATTATTGATGACAGTGTTATACATATTTTAGCATCATTGTTAAATAAAAGTAAAGTTACAAAATCATTAGCGATACTTGCATACAATCTAATCAACGAATATATCAATAAAAGCAGTCAATCTGATAAAGACATTTTTTTGCACATTAACGATACAAAGAAAGAAAGCGATATAAATTACAATTTTAATAATATTGCATCATCGTTACTCACTCACTTACAGAATTTATTAAGTTCCCAAAAGAAACTAAGTGAAAAAACACCAAGTTTCCAAAAGGAACTCAGTAAAAAACAACTAAGTTCCAAAAGTGAACTAAGCCTAAACTCACTAAGTTCCAAAAAGAAACTACCTAAAAAATCATTATGTTATGATTCCTCTAGTAGTACTACTAGTAGTAGTTTATATAGTAGTACTACTACTAATAGTAATGTTTTGTTAGATTTAAATGTTCCAGACAATATTAAAGCTAATCTTGGTATTCAAGGATTGAATGATGTTATCAGTGCGATAAATAAAAATAGTTTAGACATACAAATTGCCAATAGTGTATTAAAAACTATCTCGATGAAAGATATCACTAAAATTAAAAATATGACTGCTTATCTTGTAACAAATATACAAAAAGCCGCTCGAGGTGAATATAACCTCATTTCAGGAACCACAGCAGATGAGGATTCTAGCAAACAGGAAATTTCAAGAATCTTACCTGTTGACTACTCAGAGAAGAAGATGATTAGCAAAGAAAAAATAGAACAACTCTTGAATCCATTAAAAAACATGTTATGTGAGGCTAATCCTTAATGTGAGCTAAGTAGTTAATTTGCTGTTACGGGGGGTAACAGTGAACTGAGTAGTTAATTACTGTAACGGGGGGTTACAGTGAGCTAAGTAGTCCAATTACTGTAACGGGGGGTAACAGTGAACTGAGTAGTTAATTACTGTAACGGGGGGTTACAGTGAGCTAAGTAGTTAATTTGCTGTTACGGGGGGTAACAGTGAACTGAGTAGTTATTTACTGTAACGGGGGGTTACAGTGAGCTAAGTAGTCCAATTACTGTAACGGGGGGTTACAGTGAGCTAAGTAGTCCAATTACTGTAACGGGGGGTTACAGTGAGCTAAGTAGTTAATTTGCTGTTACTCAAAATTTATTTTATTTAGATAGGAGTATTCCCATGGAAACAATTGAAAACAATCAAGTTGGTGTTTTACGAAGTGATATTAAAATAGAGCTTCATACTGTTCCCGCAATTCAAATCTGGTACGGTAGAAAAAAAACTGATGATAAGCATCCGATTCAAAGTATGACAAGGGCTATTGCTTATTTAAAAGTCATTGAAATAGCAACACGTCTTGATGATCCCTACGCAGATATCAGATTGACTAAATTCTATGAGCATATTACTAAAATTGAAAAATTATTAGATGTTGAGAATTATCGTATTGATGAAACACTTAAATCAGTCCCACCCGGTTTTAAAATAAGTGATGCGACATCAGTTAAACCCGTTGATCTGAACCTATTTATTAATGTTCCAAGTGGTTATCAGTTAGTATTTTTACTGTGTAAATTTGATTTATTTGTCCGAAAAGTTCAGCTAGCTAAACATATTTCATTGATTAAAGGTGGCGATGCATCTGATAGGCAGAATATGATTGCTCATGAATTACGTTCGTTAATTACTTATATAACTAAATATAAACGCACTGGTGTAACACGAAAAGATTTTGTCGATAATACCCCGTTAGCAACTAAAGCTATTGAGCAATTAGGGATTGTACCAGAAGAAATACTAAATGCAGATAAAATGCGAGACAGAACAGTATCAATAACTAATTAA
This sequence comes from Gilliamella sp. ESL0250, assembly GCF_013345045.1. Lineage (NCBI taxonomy): Bacteria > Pseudomonadati > Pseudomonadota > Gammaproteobacteria > Orbales > Orbaceae > Gilliamella > Gilliamella sp. ESL0250. Next base: position 82,775 of record NZ_JAAEDV010000006.1, read on the forward strand.
CATAATAAGGTGAGCTAATGAATGAGTTTTATAAAGATGAATATGCAAATACACTCTCTTCAACAGATTATCAATTTGCAAAACAACATCTATCCCTAAAAGGCCTTTTAAAGCCTTTTAAAGGTAAGGGGGAATATGAAACTATTTTACAAGAAATTGAGTCCCACCTTTCTAGATTAGAAAACATTGCAGAAAGACTCATCAATGACACAAGAGATAAATTACCCATTAAGTATTTACCTTTTTATTTGAAAAAAAGACGCTTATCAAATGGTTCAGTATATTTAAGTTGGAAGTATAAGAAAATAGTCATTGTTGATGGTAAAACTAGTCGTACCGAGATTGAGGGAAAACGATTGATATTAGATGCCCTGGAACAAAACAATTTGAGTCATGAGGATAAAAATTTTATCAGACAACTAGAAATTGATCGCTTAACGTTAAATTTTCAAATGAGGGTATGTATTCGAATCAGACACTTAATTAATGAAATGTTGCCCAAGTTTGATGAGCTTAACACCAACTAAATTAAATAATAACACTTTAATTCATTAATGTGGGGTAAATAGAATGAATGTTAAAAATTTGAAACGAATAATAATTATTTTATCGTTTGTAGCTATATTTTTAGTAGTTTTTTTTTAGGGATTACAGGTGTTGTGGCGATACTTCCCGTCATTCTTATGCTTAACCTTATTTTTATAGAGTTAAAAAAATGAGTGAAGAAATTAATACACTTTTATTAGAAGTAAAAAATGAACACTTTAATTCATTAATGTGGGGTAAATAGAATGAATTTTAAACTAATATATTATTTTCTAGGTGTCATTATTTGTGCGCTTGGAATCACGATAGACGTGTGGCTCGGAGTACCTATACCTATATATATTTACTGGATTGCATTTGTTGCATTAATACTTTTGTTTATCTTTATATTTATACAGATGAAGAATGGAAAAAGCTAAAAGTTGGGGATGTTATTTGGTAATGAGAATTTAAAAGAATTGGAGCAAGAAAATGGCTAGAGGAATAAACAAGGTAATTTTAGTTGGCAATCTGGGGCAAGATCCTGAGGTTCGTTATATGCCTAATGGTAATGCAGTTGCTAATTTTAGTATCGCAACATCAGAATCATGGAAAGATAAACAAACAGGCGAAACCCGAGATCGTACTGAATGGCATCGTGTTGTCGTATTTGGTAAACTCGCTGAGATCGCAGGCGAGTATATAAAAAAAGGTACTCAAGTCTATCTTGAAGGACAACTTCAAACGCGAAAATGGCAAGATAAGTCTGGACAAGATCGTTATACTACAGAAGTTGTGATTAACCCAATCGGCGGTACTTTACAAATGTTAGGTTCACGGGATGGTTCACAAAATTGGGGACAAAGCGCAAACAATTCTTCATCTGCACCAGTGCCACAATCAACAACGCAAAATGCACCAACTACAGAACATACAGAACAAGCTACAGCTATGTCTGAGCCACCAATGGACTTTGATGACGATATCCCATTCTAGAGTTTACTTTATAAATATTAAATAGATAATCTAGCTAAAAGTAGTTAGGCTATCTATTTTTCGAGGGTTATCTTTAAAATTCTTAATATTTCTTTTTTAGGTTTATTTTGCATTTCGTTGTATCTCATTTTTAATGATAATGCTTGAGTTGCTAATATGACTATGTGGGGAACTGACTCTGATTTTTCGTAATTTTGATATGTTCTTGTTGTCACGTTTAATTGTTCTGCTGCAATCTCTTGACACCAACCAAAACCTCTTCTCCAAATTTTTAATTCATATCCGTTCATATCGTCATTCTCTAATTTAAAAATACGAAAATTTTTCGTATTTTGCTTCAAAAATTTATGTGAACTTTAATTATAATTATGCTGTATATGTTTTTTATTATTAAATCAATATTCCATTTAGCAATATTGATTTAACTATCCCATATTTATTTCAATTCGTTAACATATTTCACACATCAGGAATAATAAGAGAATGAATGTTAATGAAATTATTTATTTGTGAAAAACCTAGTCAAGCTAAAGATATCCAGAAACATATTGGAGCTACAGTTAATGATAACGGTTTTTATCGTAGCTCCGATGGAAAAATATGTATTACATGGTGTGTCGGTCATTTGCTGGAACTAGCAGAACCACATGTTTATGACGAAAAATTTAAGAAGTGGAGCATAGACGATTTGCCTATTTTACCTGAAAAGTGGGTTTATAATGTTGCTCAAAAAACGTCAAAACAATTTAAAGTGGTTCAAGGATTAGTAAAAAAAGCTAATGTTATTATTATTGCCACCGACCCAGATCGGGAAGGGGAAGCTATTGCCTGGTCTCTGCTAGAACGTTTTAACTGGAAATGTGAAACTAAAAGATTATGGTTTTCAGCACTTGATGATACATCAATAAAAAAAGCCCTTGCTAGTCTTAAGGCAGCTAGTGAAACTTATCCGTTATATTTAGCAGCCCAAGCTCGAGCAAAAGCTGATTGGTTGGTTGGATTAAATAGTACCAGACTATTTACTTTATTAGGTAGAGATTTGGGTTATGGAGTTTTATCTGTGGGTCGTGTTCAGACACCAGTCCTAAAGCTAATTGTTGATAGAGATAGAGAAATTAAAAATTTCATACCCAAACCTTATTTTTCTGTCAATATTCAGTTATCTAAGACATCCCAGACATTTAATGCCACTTGGATTCCAGAAGAAAATATAGACGAAGCTGGACGATGTCTTAATGAATCTTTTGCAAGACAAATAGCACAAAAGCTACAGCATTCAAGAGAAGCAAAAGTTATTGATGTTAACACTGAACGGGTTAAATTCTCTCCTCCTTTAGCATTTAGTTTAAGTGACCTGCAGAAAGCGTGCTCTAAAAAGTACGGTATGTCTATGCCTCAAGTACTTAATATTGCTCAATCACTTTATGAAACACATAAAATTACAACTTACCCAAGAACTGATTGCGGATATTTGCCTGAATCAATGTTTAATGAGTCTGAAACCATAGTTTCTGTCATTATGAAAAATGATCCTGAAATGGCAAAATTTATGCCACAGATTAATTTAGCTTATAAATCTCGACTTTGGAATGATAAAAAAGTAACCGCACACCATGGTATCATCCCGACATCAAAGACTATAGAATTGTCACAACTTAGTGCAGATGAATTAAAAGTCTATGATTTGATTCGACGAAACTATTTAGCTAATTTTATGGTGCATAATGAAGTAGATAAAACAGTAGTTAATTTAATTAGTTCTGAGCAGAAATTTCAAGCAAAAGGTACAGTATTAGTTGTGCTGGGATGGAAAGTATTATTTACAAGAGACAACATTGAAAATGCTGAAGATGTTGATGATAAACAAAAACTTCCACTTTTATCTAACAATGATATTTGCACTATTTCTAAAGTTGACTTTAGATCGTTACAAACTAAGCCACCGACACATTTCGATGACGGTAGTCTGCTTGATGCAATGAAACAAATTGCCAAATATGTAGAAAATCCTCAATTAAAAAAAATGTTAAAGGAGACATCGGGGATCGGTACTGAAGCAACAAGAGCTGGAATTGTAGAAACATTAGAAAAACGTAATTACATTGAACGAAAAAAGAAAGCTATCTTAGCAACTGATATTGCCTACGCACTGATAGACACATTACCTCCTGTTTTAAAAGATCCTGGTATGACAGCCTTGTGGGAGCAAGAATTAGAAAATATTGCAACGGGTCAACAGCAACAAAGCGAGTTTATGCGTAAACAGTATATTTTTATTAACCAACTAATTCAAACGTATAAAGGAGCTGAGTTACCTAAAAATATCACATCTAAAAAAGTCTCAAAAACAAAATTATACGATTGCCCTGAATGTAAAATTGGTGCACTTATCAAAAGAGAAGGTAAAAGTCAAAAAGGTAAATATATTTGGTTTGGTTGCTCTCGTTACAAAGATGGATGCAAATTTACCTGCTTTGGGGACAAGAAAGGTAATCCAGTTTTTGAGAAGAAAGGGGGATGAGATTAGGCTCAATATTGAAAAATTAAACGAATTATGACAGAATCAAAACTTACTCCGTTGTTTTTGTGGTTTTGCGGTCATAAAATCACTAATTTGTTTTAGATTAATTTTTAACCCTTATTAATCTGAAATCTGAAATGTCCCAAGTCCATAATTTATGGCTGCTTGTAACAACTCTGTGTAAGTTACAACTATACTACGGTTGGATAGAGCTGTATGTGTATCAGAGCTGATTCAATTCACATCAATTTTGAAATAATATACAACAAGGAGCAAGGTGGTTCTTGTTCCTGTCTTTATGTCCGAACTCAGGGTAAATACCATTGTAAATTGTAGCAAGAAAAACAGTGGTATTTACCTTGTTTGTTCTATAACGACTAATAACAACACCAAAACTGAATGGTAAAAAAATCAGTAGCCCTTAGTGCGTTAACGCGTGCCTGATAAGACTGTTTAAAAAAGCAGGCTTGTTTATTCGGTTCATCTCAGCTAACTAAATAGCGAATCGAGAATGTGTATGAAATTGCATGATTTTTGAGGGGAGAGTGCATTTTATCACTTTTTATTGAGTTATCTTTAATTCTAATTATATTAATTACATATATACTTGGAAACAAAAGCCCATTTTGATAATTTTGATAAATGGGTTTTTTGTTGTACTCAGAATTGATTTATTTGTTTACTCAGTCATCATTGCATTTTACCTTTCTATTTTCTATATATTAATCTAAGGGTCAATACAATGAAAATCGCTATCTCTATGTTAGCATTGCTTCCAATATTTGTATTAACAGCATGTACAAATAACTCTAAAACTATTACTTCTAAGCCCAAAATAGAATCTAAGCCAGTTTTGCAGACCGATAGATATACTATTGTTGAACTAGATGATCCAATTCATAAATATGTTTTAGATCAAATTATTAATATTTCACTACCTAAAAATTTAAACTTAACAGTTAAAGATGGAATGGAATATGCTTTAAAACAATCAGGTTATTCTCTTTGCACTAACTCAGATATCAATGTTCTTTATGAAAGCACTTTACCCAAAGTTCAATATAAAATGGGGCCAATTTTATTAAATGATGCACTACATATTATGGCTGGCCCTGCTTGGAATTTAGTTGTAGACGATGTAGAACGAGAGATCTGTTTTCAGCTAAAAAAAGGATATTTTCGAAAACAACAACCTATTTCCTCAGTTAAACAAGACGATACTTATCAAACACCACCTCAGATTATAGAAACAGAAGATTCTAAAAATACAAAACATCTTAATATTAGAGGAAGTAAAAAATGAAGGATACGTTAATAAAATTAAATATAAATGAACCCGTTACTATAACTAAAAAAATGATAATTTTGATATGTGGTGTATTTGCAATTTTGTTTACGTTAATAGTGATAACGTTGCTTTTATCTCTCAATAACTTTGATAAACATCAATTAATTTCCAATAGTTATAACGAGCTATTGGATAAAGTGAACGCAAATGATGTAAGTATAAATAATATTAATACAGTAGAAAAAAAATTAAGTGAAATTCAGTTGGAACAGAAAAAAATCAATGTTGATTATGATAATTTAAATACACGCTCTGCACGAAGTCAACAGGACATAACGTCATTACAACTAATTCTAAATGATAAAAATCTCGATAGTAAATTAGATAATTTTGAAACAGCTATAGCAAATATTGAAGTTGAGTTAGAAGCAGTTAAGAATGTTCAAAAAATGCAACAAGAGTCATTAGATGGCGTTGTTGCATCTTTCAGTCAATTTAAAGATCAGATTATACAAAAAATTACAGTAATGCTATCAAATAACAATAGCAAGTCAACCAATACAACAAGAAGTAATATAAAGGCTAAAATTGAAACGGCAGTAAATTTTAAATATCAATTATCTAGCATTGAATTTAGAGCTGGTGAATTAGTTGCTGTATTCCTACCTAAAAATGCGACATCACTATCTGCGTTGAAATTTGTAAATGAAGGTGAGTTTATAGATGATTCTTGGAAAGTTGCAAAAATTGATAAAAACTCTGTGAAATTAATAAATAGTAAGCAACAAACTTATACTCTAACAATAGATAAGGAGTAAATATGATACTAAAAAAACAAATATGTTTGTTATTGCTATTAAGTTTTATTTCTTGGGATTTATTAGCTAATTCTCAACAGGTTTCCAAGGATCTTGATACCACTGAATCGGTTGAAAAATCTGATGAAGAATCTCGGAATACGCAAGAAGAAAGAATTAAAGAGAAAGCATCTTTTTGGGGATTGACAGTCACAGAATGGCAAAAATATGAAAAACTCATTAATGAAGGCGGACGGCGTTATTGGTCTCCTAATCTTGACCCTCTAACCACTCTTGGCGTTGAATCTGAAACTCAAGAAGAACGAGAGCATTACGCAAAATTATTAGCCCAAAAAGAATTTGAACGTACGACTAAAGAACTTGAATTTCAACGGATTTATAATCGTATGTTTAAACAACTTTATACAAACATATTACCTGTTGAGTTGGATGATAATCCTAATTTTGTAGCACCTCTAAATTATGAGGGGGACAGAATGATTTTATTTATTGATATTAATGATAATGTAAGAAGTGAAACATTATTAGGTAAAGTATTAAAAACAAATAAAGAAATGGATATTTATTTGCTGAATACCAAACATGATGATCTAGCTGCCCAAAAGTGGGCTAGTTTAAATCATCTCCCAATTGATAAAGTAAAAAGTGGCGAAATTACATTAAATCACAATAGCGGTCAGTGGGAACAAATCGGAAAAAATACCTTGCCAATTTTAGTACAAAATCAGGGTGGCAAATGGAGACAAATTGAATTGGGTGATTTGTAATGATTATAAACAAAAGAGCATTAATTTTTATTATCTCTATAACAGCTCATTCTGCAATAGCTGATTTGAATGTAATCAGTGATTATGGCGGTAATTCGATGGGTGTGTATTATGAAATGTTAGATCCTCAAGATGAATATAGTGAGCAACAACAGCAATTTTTAGCCCCTGAAAACATGAAAAAATCGACTGGTTAAATAAACGCTATGGTCAAACTTTTGATGCTGTTTATGTCCCTCCTGGTAAAGAAATTGCAATTCACATTAGCAAGGAGCTGCAAATTGATTATTTATTTGAGGGCAGACTTGTTGATTATGAGATGAATACTAAAAAAATGGGAGGGCTTGATTAATGAAACAGAAAAAAAAATTAACAATATTTTTATTAACTTTTGGCACAGCTCTATTTTTATTATCTGGTTGTAGTACTTCAAAAGAAAAAATGTTTCCACATAGTAGTGAGACGATGAGTGATATTTACAATAAAAAATCGGGAGGGGGAGCTTCTCAATTGTTTGATAATCGACTTCAACTCAGAAGAGAAGTTGATAATTTAACGCAAAATGTTGAAGTGGTAACGCATACACGAACAGCAGAACAAGAAATTAATAATCTTTTTCAACGATTACCAAACCCCGATTTAGTCATGTATGTCTATCCTCATTTGACCGACGGAAAAGTTCCAGTTCCTGGTTATTCAACAGTATTTCCATTTTATGCGGAAGTGCAATATGCGATGCCTGGAGAAAGGGTGGAGAATTACTAATGAAGTTATTTGGTAAGAAAAAAGTTTCACAAAAAGAAGTTCAAGAAAGTAAAAGACCAACACGCAAAGGAAATTTGACTCATAGTCATAAAAAAAACTTTCTTTATGCCAATAATGGCAAAAAATCAATTATTGATTTTTTGCCTTGGATTGAATTTGATGAAGAGCATAATTCAATTTTATTAGAAGATGGTCGATCTGTCGGTGCTGTTTTTGAGATTACACCCTATGGAACTGAAGCAAAACCAACATCAAAACTACGAGCTATTAGTGATATTGTAGCAAATAGTATTGAGGATTCTTTTGATGAACGAGATATGAATCCGTGGGTTATACAATATTTTTGTCAAGATGAAGATAATTTACAAGATTATATCTCTTTATTAAAACAATATCCTAGACCTCACGCTCAGGGCACTGAATTTACAAAAAAATGGCTAGATATTATGGAATATCATTTAGATAGTATCACTAAAAGTGATGGCCTTTTTTTTGATAACACAGTGACAAAAACACCGTGGAGAGGAAAGGTTCGGAAAACGAGGTTAGTTGTATATCGGTATATCGGACCAAAAGAACGTGAAAATTTAAATGCACAAGAAAAGCTAGATATTGTTTGTAACAATTTGATACTTGCGTTGAAAGGAGCGGGAATTGCTGTCAAGAGATTGGGGAAAAATGAGGTTTCTAGGTGGTTAGCTCAAATATTTAATCCTTCACCCGTTCAAGGTAAAAAAAATTTTATTAAACAGTTAATGGATGACCAAAAACAGGCTGATGAACTGCCGATCATTAATGATTTTGCCGAAAGTCTTTTCTACAGTGAACCAGAGATTAAAGAGGGGTACTGGCATTTTGATAATATTCCTCACGCTGTTGTTATGGTGGATCGATTAAAAACACCACCCAAAATTGGTCATATTACAGGCGAGACAAGTAAAGCGGATGGAATAAATGCGCTTTTTGATGTATTGCCTGAATCAACAATGATGAGTTTGACAATTGTAACTCATCCACAGGACAGGTTAGAAGAACATATCAATTTTGTTCGAGGTAAAGCCATTGGTGAGAATGCTGAATCGTTGTCTGTCAAGGAGGATTGTGATGAAGCGATGGAGTATATCAGGCAACGAGAAAAAATGTATTACAGCTCTATTGCATTTTATGTGAAAGATTCAAGTATCGGTGGATTGAAACGTAAAATACAGGGGCTGAGTTCAGTACTTAATAATAATGGGCTTGTCACAGTAGCTGAAGCTAATGAAGTTGCTCCAGCATCGTCATTTTTAAGATGGTTACCCATGAACTATAACCCTCAAAATGACATAAAACGACTGTATGTTAAATTTAATTGGTGCAAGCATTTAGCTAATTTATTACCTGTTTTGGGTCGAAGTAGTGGAACAGGTCATCCTGGTGTGACATTTTTTAACCGCGGTGGGGAACCATTGAGTTACGATCCAATGATCGATAAAGCACAAAATGGTCACAAACTTATTTTAGGGCCGACAGGGGCGGGTAAATCAGCAACACTGAATGTCGAAATAGCACAGCTTGTTGCTATGTATCGGCCTAGAACAATTATTGTCGAAACCGGTAATTCTTTTGGTCTTCTTGTTGATTTTATGGAGCGACTTGGGGTCAGTGTTCATCGAGTAAGTTTAAAGCCCGGGAGCGGTGTAGTGCTTAATCCTTTAGCTGATTCTCATTTAATTTTACAAAATAAGGATATTCAGTTTGAAATTGATGAAAACAATTTGAGCGATGACATTGTTAATGAAGCACTAGAACAAAATGAGGAAGATGAAGAAGATGATGCACAACGAGATGTACTCGGTGAAATAGAAATTTCTATACGTCTAATGATTACTGGAGGGGAAGAACGGGAAGATGAATTACTGCGTCGTTCAGATAGAGCAATGATTAGACAAGCCATAGTTATGGCTGCTCAAGTTGCTTATGATGAAAGACGGCAAGCTATTCCCAGTGATGTTCAAGATGCATTATTTTCTTTAAGTAAAGATAATCAGTTACCCGAAGCTCGACGTGCAAAAGCATATGAAATGGGTGAATCATTAAGTATGTTCACTCACGGATTTGAAGGTGAAATATTTAATAAACAAGGTACATCATGGCCAGATGTTGATGTTATTCATGTCGATCTTGCTACTTTCGCGAGGGAGGGTTATGAAGCTCAATTATCAATTGCGTATATTTCTCTTATTAATCATATCAACAATATGGGCGAACAATATCAGCATCAGGCGAGAGCTATCGTTAATATTACCGATGAGTCACATATTATTACAGTAAAACCACTAACAGCAGCATACTTAACAAAAGCGTCAAAAATGTGGCGTAAACTGGGAGTATGGCTATGGTTAGCCACCCAAAACATGGAAGATTTTCCCGATGCGGCTTCAAAACTATTATCAATGATTGAGTGGTGGGAAATGTTAGTAACAGAATCATCTGAAGCAGAGAAAATACGTCGTTTTAAAGCATTAACGGATGAACAAATTTCAATGATCACTTCTGCTTGTAAAGCTGCTTGCCAGTACACGGAAGGCGTTGTGTTATCAAAAAATATGGAATGCCTTTTCAGAATTGTTCCCCCAAGCCTTTTCTTAGCTCTAGCTATGACAGAGAAAGATGAAAAAGCGGAGAGAATGAAACTGATGAATGAGTTTAATATCAGTGAGCTTGATGCTGCCATTAAAGTATCTGAAAAATTAGATGAAGCTCGAGGTATTACACGAAAATATGAGGATTCATGATGAATGATAATGCTTTTTTATTTAATGCAACTTCATTAAAAAAATCAAATATTAATATTGAACACAGTAAAGGTTTTGAACAATTCTGCTCTGAATTATTAGGAAAAATTGGAGCAATAATTTCGACTAAATTACGTTTATGTCGCATACCTACAGATGATCATACAGAATTTGGAATACTGTATAAGCAATATGCTTTAATTGCTTTTGAAGGTAAAAAATCAGCGTGTTTAATTGAGGTGTCATGCAATCCTAATTTGAACAAAATTCATTGGCCACAATTAGCTGATATTGAAACAGGGAAACGGCTATGTATCAATGTTGTTGACTGGATAGATGCCTTTTTGCTGATTAAAAATTTGATGGCTTTAACAGAAACAGAGGTAGCTGATGCATGAAACGTATATTAGGACTGATTGTATTTGTAAGTTTTCAAAGTATTGGGGCAGATATTTATAGTATTGATGTTTTTGTGAATCATGAGCAAGCAAGTCGAGTTAAAAATTGTCATGATAATTGTCAAATATATGATCTAGATAGCACAGAAGTGCTTTTAAATTCATTTTTTGGTGAGTTACCGAGTGATATTGATGATGCTTATTCAGTTGTTGAAAAAAAATTAAATTTACCAGAATGGAAAACGCATGAAGCTCAAATAATTGAAGCTCAAAAAACAATTACAAAAGCATTTTATCTCGGTGTTAAAAAATATCCTGCGATTGTTATTAATGAAAAAAATGTGATTTACGGAATAACAGATGTTGCACGTGCAGTTAATGATTTTATGAGTAATGAGGATAAACGATGATAAAAAAAATAAAATGTAGCTTACTTGGACTCATAATTACTATGCCGAGTTTTGCCACATCTATTAATACTCAACAAATAGTTCAATCAGCTCTCTCGACTAGTTGTACTGAATATAAAATTGCTGGAACCTGTTTTTGGCTGTTTTGTTCTTACGGTTGCAAAATTCGTACATCTGTAAAAGTAAAGCACTATATTCCGGATGTTGTTATGTCCGCATATGAACAGCCGTTTGAAAATCCTTGGACTGAAATTAATGCTATTACCTCATCAGGAAGTTCATTAGTTGGGTCAAATATTCAAGGAGGGGGAGATACAAATAATCGTCAAGCAAATAATCGAACAAAAATTCGTTTTAAAGATGTTCAAGCAATCGGCCACCCTGGTGGGGCTGTTTTCTCTCAAATGCTATCAGGTATGGGCTACTATTGTAATAATGGGGTAACGCCATTTTATCCTTATTTTGTGAGTGAACTTGATTTTATTGCATGGCGATTAGCACTTGTTGAATCTGTATACCCAGAGGCATTAATACCAGGTAAAAGAGAAATTGGTAATGGTAATTCATCCGATATGTGGGGAAACATTTATCCAAGAGCTGGTGCTGTTACTCAAAATGACGACTTCAAGGCAGGAGCGGTGGTCGTTCAACGAGGTGCTGATGTATTAACAAATAGTAATTCATTGCATGTCGTTCAAAATTACACTAAGCGTAAAAAAGATGGATTTTGGCCACCCGCTCCAGTTAAAGAAAATACAAAAAATCATAAATGGCAAGAATTGGCTCCAACATTAAATATGTCATGCGGTATTTTTCCAAATATTAATGATACAGCGAGCGTTGATGGAGCCTATGTTTATGCTTTGTGGAGACCTTATGCATGTTGTAAGAGACGTGGGCAAAAATTTTTATACAGTATCGATTTTGGGGGATGATCATGGCAAAGAAAACAACAATGACTATAACAGCATTATTATTAACAATTAGCTCATATAGTTATGCTAATTCAACTGGTGGAATATCGGATAGCCTTTATTATCGTATCGGAGGTGGCTCGGTAAAAGGATCTACATATACATTTGATAAACCAAAATCAATTATGAATATGGGAAAATGGAACTCTAGTTTGATGTGCGGTAATTTTGATATTAGTTCAACGATTTCAAATCAACTTAATGGTGTAACAGAAGGTTTTAACAATATTATGAGTGAAGTTATTAACAATGCTAAAGGTGCTGTTGCAAGTTTACCTGCATTAGTTATACAACGAGCTAATCCTCAGCTTTATGACTTATTGACCAATGGTGTGTTACAAGCAAAGTTGGATTATTCCGATATTAAGACTAGTTGTAAGCAACTTGCTGAAAAAATGACTGATTACACAGATTCTGCAAGTTTTGTTCAAGCCGCTAAAGCCGAAAATATGGCAGAGATGTTAAATGGAAAGAAAGTCGATGCAATTCGAGTTGATAAACAAATTGATAGCGATGCAGGTAAAAATGGTATCTCATGGATCGGAGGGGTAAAAAAGGGGGGGAAAGGGCAAGCTCCGATTAATATAACAAGTGATGTTGCTTTAGCTGGCTATAACTCATTAATAAATCGAAACGTTACGGATACAACACCAGTTAGTGATGCAAAAAATAAAGGGGGGGTTTATAAAACATGGAATAAACCTAGTGACGCCCAAGTGTGGCTAACTGAGGTAGTTGGTGAGCGCACCATGATAACTGATAGTGAAAATCAAAACGGCAATGAGACAGGTAAGCCGGGGACAGGTTTAAGCCCTAAAACGGAGGAATACTACGAATTTTATTATAAAAAGTTGGTTGATTTAGTAAATGGTACAAAGCCCATTAGCAAAGCGGAATTAGAGGCACTACAAGGTAGCTCTGTAAGTGTCACTCGAAGTGTCATTGAAACATTGAGAGAAGATAATGAGCGTGTTGTACTAGTGAAACGTTTAGCGAGTGAAATGGCGTTGTCTAGAACTATTGAAGAAGCGATGATGGCGCGACGTATCATGTTGGCAGGCCGTAAAGAGCCAAATGTTGCTAAAAATGAACCAGTTCAGTCTACAATTTTGGACCAAATAGATGAACTGGATATGGAACTGAATCAAATTAAATTAGAGTACGATATGCGTAAATCGATTGCAGGCAATACGTTATCTGTCATACAAGAACGGAAACAACAAAGACAGCAAGGTGCTATTTTGCATATCGATAATCATGAATCTTTTGACGCAAATAAATAGCGAGTTAAATATGAATAAGAAAAAAATTATTAAACTTGCAATTTCTCTTATTTTTTCACTTGGATTAATTTGTTGCATATTATCTGTTTTTTCATTAACAGAACGTAAAGTTGCTTCTATTAATGTATTTTTGAGTAGCAATTACTATTTTTTTCTTGTAATGCGTTTGTGTATTTATTGTTTTACTGGTTTTCTTTTATTAAAACTAAAAAAAATAATAAAGACAAAAGTAGTAACAACTGAAAAAAAGATATATTACAACAGATTAGTTTTTAGAATTAGCATGTTATGTGTTGCTTTAATTTGTTTTAATGAAGTGATGCTATTTATTAAAATGGGGTAATGATATATGTCTGCAATGAGCTTTTTTGACTATGTGACATTGTCACTAGCGTGGTTGGTAAATAACGGAATATGGAGCATTATATCATCTTCTGGTCTTTTTATTGTCCCTTTTATATTCAAAATGTTTAGCATCACGATAAATGTTATGGAGGATGGAGAATTAAAAGGTAAGCATGCAAACTTTATTCTGACTAGATTGGAAACGTACATTTATATTAGCATGGTTGTCATTTTCTTTGCATGTTATCCATCAATTCCTCTTGATATTCGTGTATTACACTATGAGCATAGCGGATTTTCAGCAGTTATTGATGAAGGAAAAATTACTCGACAGAAAATGGAATGTTCATATGCTGAAATATCTCCAGAGTCTTCATCATTTAAAAAAAATAGTATTTTATTTGGTGGACAACAAATTTATGTCCCAATTTGGTGGTACTTTGTGCATTCTTTATCTTCTGGTGTTACACAATCAGTGGTCACGACATTACCGTGTAACACCGATTTACGAGAAATTCGTACAACAATTTCAGAGTTAGCAGTAAGAGATCCAATTTTGAAAAAAGAAGCCAATGAGTTTTATTCATTTTGTTTTAATCCATCGTTTAACAAATTAAATACTGAGTTGCCTAAATTACCTGATGATTTAATTAGTGATGTGACGTGGCCGGGATCGTCATATTATTTAAATACGCCGGGATATTATGATTCGTTTAGATCTCAGACTCCTCAAAAAAGCTGGCCATATGATGAACAACGAGATGTGGGATTGACGCCTGGAGAAGGTAATACTGGCTATCCGACATGTAATACATGGTGGAGTGATAGTGAAGTTGGTTTAAAAAAGAAAATTATTGATGATATTAATGAGCAGATTTATATTGAATCTAATGAAAAAACAAGAACTGGTAATTTAAATCCTAATATTAATAAATTTTCGTTTTGGAAATGGGTGACTACAAGCAAAAAAGAGTTAAATGAAATTGTTTTACGTTCAGTTTTAAATCCAAAAAAAATGTTACAGAGTTCTGATTATCTGTTTATTGACTACGAAAACAGGGATCCATCGATATCAGAGCAACTCGGCAGTTCAATTGCGTCGGTAGGTACATTTTTTTCTTCTATGTCGAACTTTATTGAAATTGATGCGTTGCGACAAGCAGCACCCATGATTCAATCTATATTAATAATGTCTATTATTATTTTATTACCTATCATTAGTTTAATTGGGGGATTTGAACCGAAAACGATAATTACACTAACATTTGTCATGTTTTCATTGATATTTTTAACTTTTGTCTGGGAACTTGCTCGTTTTCTAGATTCTAGACTTATTAATATTATGTATGAAAATAATGCTATTCATTTTATGTCAGATAGGTGGAATATTAATAAATCGTTAGTTGATATTATTACGTCATTTGTATTTATTGGATTCCCTTTGATTTTACTTACAAGTTTATCGTGGGCTGGGTTTAAAGTTAGTGTAGGAGTAGAGAGTTTTATCAATAATTCGGGTAAAAAAATGCAACAGGCAGGAAGAGAAGGAATGAGTAAGGCTAAACAAGGAGCAAACATTGCAATGAAAGTTGCAACAAAAGGAAAAGGGAAAAAATAGTTAAAGGGAATTAGATAAGTTGCGCTAAAATAACTGGCATTAAATGCTAAATGTCAGTTATTTAAAATAATCACCATTTTATCCTGCCATCTCTTGTGTAAGCATGACCGTCATCATCATAATATGATATTTCATCATCATCATCATCTTCTTCTTCTTCTCTTCTTTCTGCTGGTGTTGTTTCCAAAAAAAACGGTAATATGTAGAGTATACCTTTGAATATAAACAATATAAATGTTACAGAAACTGATAAAATTTTTATAAATAATTCAAATCCGTCGCTATTAAACAGCATTTTATGGTTTGTGTCAGATTGTGTTGACTTATCTTTATTTTCCATTTTTATGCCTCTGATTAAAATTTAGCCTTTATATATAAAATATATTTTGCTTTGTGTCAATGCTAAATACTTAAATGGCAAAAACAAAGGGTAAAAGGGTAAGGAAAAAAAGGTAATGGTTATTAATGGTAATGGGCCATAATGGGAATGGCCCTACCTTGAAAAGGCTGAAAAGGCTAAAAATAAAAAGGGCATAGCATAACTAGTTGTTGATTTTAAATTTAATATTGAATTTAGTGAATCATTTGCATTATAATGAAACTAGTTTTAGTTACTTTTTTAGTAACAAACAACGAGAAGATGATCATTAATTCTCAGACGCTGCCAATAAAATGGGGCGTTCCTTTCTTAAGGTGATCACATCCTAACAGCCAACAAACTCACTACTTTCGTAGGTTGGTAGCATCTATTTGATGTTGAGTTATTTTAGACTATCACATTCACATATTGAGGAATACTCAATGTCTTATGCAATTACTTTTGACTTCGATACTAGTAGGTTAGAGCACTATTATCCTGGTGCATATACTAATGCTTATAAAGAAGTTAGAGATGAGTTAAAAAAGCTTGGTTTTGAATGGAAGCAAGGATCTGTATATTTTGGTAATAGTAGTATTAATGCAGTAACTTGTGTTTTAGCCGTTCAACAATTGGGACAAAAGTTTAGTTGGTTTACACCTTCATTGAAAGATATTCGAATGCTAAGAATTGAGGAATACAATGACTTACTTCCAGCATTGGTGCAACAACGAGAACTAACTCATGCCTCATTAGAAAAAAATGAGATCCAAAATAAAACAAGAAAATTATTTTAATAAGTAATTAATTGTTTTTATCACTTACCCATAGGGGAATTTTATCCCTATCGGGCATAAATTCTCCTTTTTTATTCAACTTTTAATTAGGAGAATATATATCCATGTTAACTAACGAATACATACTTCTTTCGACAGAATATTTCCTTGCTTTAATCAATTGTGAAGCAACTATACCTGATGATGTATCATTAAGTTCAATCATTCAAGAATACTTACATAAGTCTTAATTTTAATGTGTCAACCAGGAGGGGGGATTTTCACTCCTCTTGAGTGATATCTCCTGATTTTGTTTGAGGAGGTTTATTATTATGAGATGGTATTCAGAGCATAATATTCATACTAAATCTGAGTTAATTAATTTATTAATTGCTCCTGTTTATAGTGAACATTATGAAGAAAAAACATTGCAATTTCATGTTTGTAATGACTATATTCATGGAGTAACCATATTATGGTCATTAATTGAATTTAATGTCATAAACGATTATCGAAACATTTTACTGGCGGGTAAATACCGTTACATAAAATGTAATTTGATTAAAAAAATTGACGAGGCTTGGAGCTATTCATATTATTGTGAATTATCTTTTCCTCCTTATTATTCATGTCCACTTAATTACCTTGAATTAGCTAATTTTGAAGTAAATCAAGAATGGCGAACTCAAGTTAGAAATTATCATCAACTACAAAAATAGTTTTCCTATTTCTATTTAAACCAGCTTACTTTATTACGTATAAAGTAGTTGGTTTTTATTTTTACTTTTTATACTGGAGCATTAATATGATTTCAATATCTGGTGAATTAGTCATTACAACCAGAACGGGTAAATATGGCAATTTCAATGTCGCCAAGCTTTTTACGTCCATTGGTGAATTTTCTTTAAAAGATAATAAATTATTGGATCAGTATGAAGCTGGAAAATATGAAGGGTCGTTTGTGATTAAACAAATCAAATCTTCTTCATATAGTTATGGCAATCGTGTTGTTATTGAATGTTGTGCGTATATTGAAGAGATGGATCTGGTTAATTCATCCAAATTAGATGAAGCAGATTCGGAAAAAATACATGTATCAGAAGACCCTATTTGTCAGACTGAGTCATCTGAAGTTCAGAAAGTTAATACTGAACATCAACATGAAGAAACTATGGCTACCTCAGGTTCAGGTGATGCTGAACTGTTTGGTATTTTATGGCCGATAGGTGATCAAGTTAAACTAGATTCAACGGAGGATCGCTTAAAAATACGTTCCCAGAAAAAACGTTTAATCGAACTTGGTTACCATTTTGACTATAAAAGCCAATGTTGGAATAAATTGCCAGAACAATTTTAACTTAACTTATCTATCTCTGGGGAGAAACAGGTCTCTCTAGAGATCGTTTCTCCTTATATTGATTTAAGGAGAAACTTTAATGAGTAACATTCTTACATTACAAGATATTCCAGATTTGAAATGTGATTGTTGTATTGCGAATAATGACTCCGAACTGATTTTTTTATCTGTATGGGGGAAAGATACAGCAATGCAGGAACTCTTTGCAAAACTTACGATTGGCGAAACAACTAAACATGGTTTAACGGATATTAAGTTAAATCATCATCGGGTGTTTTTAGCTGAAGGAAAGCATTATGCAAAGCGCACATTGAAAGTAACTAAAACGTTATTTGGTTCGTTGATTCATGCTTTTATTTTTGATAAACGCATTATTGAGCCAAACCGTGATTCAAATTCAATGATCTCTATTTATAAGGTAGAAGATGTTTCCACTAGACATAATCGTTACTTTGATGCAATTAAAACACTTTCATCTGTACCCATTTTAGAACATTGGGCTGACGAAATTGTATCGATTGCTAAACAACAAGGAATGATTAAAGAACATAAAGCAATTGTTGGTGATATTGATGCAACAACAATCATTGTAAACGACACAATATTAACTCAAATCATGAGCCAAAAAATTTGTGATGGTATTTTAACTTTATCATAATCATAGGGAGTATTTATGGTTGCACTTGTATCACCGAGAGTGGCGCATAATTTTGCTAAAAATGGCTATTATCCAACGGATGATGCTACAACAAATGCAATTATTAGCCATTTTGTAAGAATTGATAATACTGCTATTCGAGTTTTAGATCCTTGCGTTGGTGAAGCTCGAGCAGCAAGTAATATTGCGTATTCACTTAGTCATAAAGCAAAACTATATGGTATTGAATACAATCGACATCGAGCAGAACTAGCTCAAAAATATTGTGATGTTTTGTTAAGAAGTGACTTATTTGATACCGTTATTTCACCTAATTCCTTTGGTTTATTATTCTTAAATCCACCATATGGAGATTTAACTAGTGAACATAAAGGAGCAATTAAAAATTATCAGAAAGACTACAAACGACTAGAGAAAATATTCTATCGTTTTACGATTCCGTCGCTTCAGTATAACGGTATTTTAGTATTAATAATTCCGTTTACTCAGCTTGATGAGATGCTTTCAAATTGGATTGCAAGTCAGTTCACTGATATTTCAATATTTACAGCTTGTGATAAACAATTCAAGCAAATTGTTATTTTTGGAAGAAAAGTTCGACAAAATGATATATCACTTCAGGAAAAAAATGATGTGAAGGCGAAATTTAAGGCTATTTTTGAAGGAGAAATTGTTCCTGATGAGATAGCTGTTACAAATAAGCCAATGTATCAAATTCCTGAGCTAGAAAGTGAAATTAAGTCTTTCTATAAATTATCATTTACCGATGAAGAGTTAGGTCAGGAAGTTAAAAAGATAGGTGGATTATGGAATGACTTTAATCTTTTTTTCAAAAAATGTTGTGAACGCAAACGCAAACCGTTGTGTAAAATGTCGGATTGGCATTTATCGTTAGCACTAGCTGCTGGTGAAATCAATGGTATTGTAAAGTCTAACACAGGTAAAACATATATTATTAAAGGTGATACTTATAAATCAAAGTCGAAAAATGTTGAAAATACGTTGGATGATAATGGATTTATTATTGAATCAAAAACAATTTTGACTGATAAATTTGTTCCTTCAATTCAGGCATGGGATTTCACTCCAAATTCTGAAACATTTGGTTCGTTATTTCTGATTTCGAACCGAGATAATGAAGCTGATGAATTGTGTGAAAATGATGGATGTCTTGAAAATAATCAATACAATTTGGTTATCACTGGAGAGATTTATTTTACACAAGGAGTTAAGTCCTTAACAGATAGTGATTTTAATATGGCACTTGCTGTTTCAAAAGCTCTCAGTCGTTATGAAAAAGGTGATTGGGGTAATGATATGGATGATAGTGACAAAAAATTAAATGATCGAGTTTTAAGGCAAGGACAAAAAAATGATCGCTTATTTGCAAGTTATAAGCTTTCTGATGATATAAAACTATGGATTATTACTGAATGGCATGGTGAGCGAGGTTTTATAACTACGTTAATGCTGCCAAATGAATATTAAATCTATATTAATTTAAACATTAACCCATAAGGGATACAATCCCTTGTGGAGCTTGTATCCCTTTTTATTTAAGGATTAAAAATGGAACAAGTAACATCAAATATACAAATTGATTTAAATAGTTTTATTAACGAGTTTAAAGATTCACTATTGAATAGTTTGAATGCATCTAATCCTCCAGTTTACAGTGAGGATGATATGTCATTTGAACGACAATCAATTATGGAACAGTTAAAACGTAAACCATTTAGTGAACAAGCTAATGTTGTACAGGCTGTTACAAAATTGTTATTAGATCAGAATGAACCTGCAGCAATTATCAATGCTGAAATGGGAACAGGAAAGACAATGATGGCAATTGCTGTGGCAGCAGTACTTCACTATGAAGCCCAGTATCGACGTAATCTGATAATTTCGCCACCTCATCTTGTATATAAATGGCGACGTGAAATTTTAGAAACGATACCAGGTGCAAAAGTATGGGTTTTAAATGGCTCAGATACGCTTGTAAAACTATTAAAATTGAGACAAGAGCTTAAGTTAGGTATTACATCTACATCTAATGTGCCTGAATTTTACGTTTTAGGACGTGTTCGAATGCGGATGGGATACCACTGGAAACACGCACTGAAATCAAAACCTATTTACCAAAAGCAAAATTTTCATGAAAGTGGGGAAGTTAAAACAAAATACATAAAAAAAGACTGTGCTGCTTGTCCCGACTGTTATAATTTTTGTCGTGATGACGAGGGGGAGTTAATTCTTTTTAGCGATTTTGTTTTGAAAGAACATCGAACAACTTGTGTGAATTGTGGCAGTGCTTTATGGACTTTGATTAGACCATCAAATAACTCGAATTCTAGTTTTAGAGACAGAGTTAAAAAATCGATGTGTCAAATTCCGACAATTGGACCAGTAAAAGCTGAATCTTTAATTAATAAATTTGGTGACGATTTTCTATCTGATCTGCTTGCGGATAATGCATCAGATTTTGTTAATCTTATGAATGAAGAGGGTGAGTTTATTTTCACTGACAGACAAGCAATAAGAATGGAAAAAGCGTTAGCTAAACTTGAATTTGGTTTTGGCGAGGGTGCTTATCAAGCTACCGAATTTATCAAAAGATATTTACCACAAGGATTTTTTGATTTATTGATTGTTGATGAATGTCATGAATATAAAAATCAGGGCTCTGCACAAGGGCAGGCGATGGGTGTGCTTGCCAGCCAAGTTAAAAAGATTTTACTTTTAACTGGTACTTTGATGGGAGGTTATGCAGATGACCTATTTTTTTTACTTTTCCGTGTATTAACGTCTAAGATGATTGAAGACGGTTATAAACCGAATAGCAGAGGTTCACTTGGTACTGCAGCAATGGAGTTTATGCGAGATCATGGAATCATTAAAGACCTATATACGGAAAGGCATGGAAATAGTCATAAAACAGCCAAAGGTAATCAGATTTCTCATCGAACACAAAAAGCTCCAGGTTTTGGACCAAAGGGTATTTTACGATATGTATTACCGTATACAGTATTTCTAAAGCTTAAAGATATTGGTGATAATATTCTCCCGAATTATACTGAAGAGTATATTGATATTAAAATGTCATATGAGCAAAGAAGTTATTACGATGATTTATCGAATAAACTTAAGAGTGAGTTGAGAAGTGCATTAGTGAAAAGAGATACAACATTACTTGGTGTTGTACTCAATACCTTACTTGCATGGCCTGACTGCTGTTTTAGAGCAGAAACAGTCACTCATCCAAGAACACGAGATAAGCTGGCTTTTGTGCCATCTGTATTTAGTGGTGATGAGGGTGATAGTTTTATTGAATGTTCGCCAAAAGAGCAATCTTTAGTTGAACATTGTTTAGCTGAAAAAACAGATGGTCGTAAAGTATTAGTATATGCAACTTATACTGGTACTCGAGATATAACAGAACGGCTTAAGCTTATTTTAGAACAAGCTGGTTTAAAAACAGCTATATTAAAATCAAATGTGTCGCCAGAAAAGAGAGAGGATTGGATCTTAGACAAAGTGGATAAAGATTATGATATTGTCATAACAAATCCAGAACTTGTTAAAACAGGTCTTGATTTACTTGATTTTCCGACCATTATTTTCTTGCAAACTGGTTTTAATGTTTACACATTGCAACAAGCAGCAAAACGTTCGTTCAGAATTGGCCAGAAAAATGATGTAAAAGTGATTTATTTGGGCTATGAAAATTCAGCACAAACAAGCTGTTTAAAATTAATGGCAAAAAAAATAGCGGTTTCACAAAGTACTTCAGGGGATATGCCTGAATCGGGATTAGATATACTTAATTCTGATGATGAATCCATTGAAGTGGCTTTAGCAAAACAGCTAATTGCCGTATAAAAATAAGTGATATAAAGTAAAAGCTGGCACGTTATGTGTCAGTTTTTTTAATTATAAATCCAAATGGCATTATAAGTGCAATAATATTATTGCCTAAATAATTATAGGAGCAAATAATGATGGATATGGCTTGCATTCGAGAACAAGAAAAAAGAAAACAATTAAAGGAGAAAGAGAAGATAGTTATTATAACCACATGCGAACGATTAATTGAAAAAGGATTTGAGTTAAAATATAAAAATAATGAAAAATTCGATATTAACAAGTTACTGTCTTTGCATTCTCAACTATTCGATAAGAATAATACCGAAGATATTTTTTTAACAGTTATTGATGTGGAGCATCAAGAGGGCTTTCTTTCATTTAAAGCAAATAGTATCAATTGTTTGCATGTTATCAATAAGTACAGTGATAATTTAGATTTTGAAATGTTTGAAATATCAAGATTTATTCAAACTTACATATTAAATTAATATGGAGTTGCTGATATTGTAAATTAATCTGAGTTGCAATTATCAAAACAAATCTCTTTTAACTGAGTTTCAGTGAAATTATTTTGTTCAGAATCTGCAAAATCCGAAATAGTAAAATTACAAACTTCCCCCCATGTTACTAGGCACTCAACACACGTTATTGGGTATTGGTTTTCAGCGATTTTTAGAGAATCCCCAATTACTTCATTTTTTTCATTTCTTTTTATTGTATAGCTATTGCAGAGCGTGCCATCACTAGTTGCTATATGTGTTAATGTTCGTTGTAGAACTAGCCCTTTTTGTGTTTTAATTTGTTCGATTGTTGTAATTGTTTTTTTTATTGTTTCCATTATTAGCCTCAACCCCTATTTTTAAATCTATTGCGTGAGTCCAATCTGCACTGAATAAAATCAGTCGTAAAAAAGCAAGTTTCCTTGCTTTCTTATTGTGAATGATTTAACTAGTTAAGAGACAGATATTATCAATAATTTCACCATCAATACTTAATACAGCTTCGGAATACAAATCAAAATAGGCATTATGGCCTAATTCTTTTAAATGCTCCAAAAAGCAAATCAAAAAACATTGTGTATAATCTCCTGATGATAAAATTTCTTTATAAGATGAATTGAAACGGCTAGCAATTTTATGATTGAAATCATTTAAATTATTACATTGCCATTGTTTCATTAACCAATCTTCCATTTTTGATAGATAGAGATTAAATTCAACGCCTTCTCCATCAGAGAATGAATTAATCAAATCATATCGTTTAATATTAGATAATATATCGTCATCAATTTTTATAATGTCATCTCTAAGATAGAGTCGTTTACTAGTATCATTATCAAGTTTATTTTCACTATACATAAGTGTTCTCCTATAGTTTAATTGATGGAGAACACTCCATTAGGAGTATTCTCCTAATGGAATGTGTAGAGTTTTTATAAAGCTAATTCATAACGAGTTAGATCAATGAGTTTAGCTATTTCAATATTACGAACAATAGGTAATTTACGTTTCAGATATTCGATGAAATTAGTTGTTGGGTTTAACTGCCAATGAACTAATACTACATTTACTAAGCCACTAATTACTATGTTCTGGGTAGAATTGTCTACTATTGATGCACGTTTAACTTTACATGGACGATTATTAATTTCACCATCCATCCAAATATCACTAAGAAGGTGAGTAATTTCATTTTCAGCCTCAATAATTGAATTGAAACTACGCTCAGAAGTGATAATTTCGACCTGATTATTGTCAGTGAAATTGATCTCTAGTTTAAATCCATAATTACTTGTAAATAAGTCTTTAATGTAATTAATTGTCATGATAATTCTCCAAAATTAAGTCGATAAAAGGAGAATTTATGCCCGATAGGGATAAAATTCCCCTATGGGTGAGTAAAAGATAAGTTTATAAGAACTCAACATCAAACAGATGTTACCAACCTACGAAAGTAGTGAGTTTGTTGGCTGTTAGGATGTGATCACCTTAAAAAAGGAACGTCCCATTTTATTGGCGACGTCAGAGAATTAACGATCATCTTCTCTATGTTTGCCACTAAAAGTAGCGAAAAAAATTAGTATAACGATTTAGTTAATGCGCTGCTTCGCATCATTGTAAACATTTAAAGATTCTCGCTTACCTATCGCTAACACTTTGATAATAATAAGCTCATCAATAACTTTATAGACCATTCTGAATCCAGATGACCTCAATTTTATTTTGAAACACCCAGACAGTGAACCACTTAACTTAGCTGATTCAATATAGGGGTTAATCTGAAGTTTTTTTAACTTTTTTTTAAATTGAAGCTGAATACTCCGATCTAATTTATTCCATTCTTTAAATGCCTTTTCATCGAACACGACTTTAAAGGTCATCCACATTCACCTCAATAGTTTTACCTGGATTTCTGAGTCTATCTTCGGCAATTCTAAGAATATCTTCATCTTCGTCAATAAATAGATTCACTTCCTTAAAAGGTAATCTCTTATTATTGGCGACATACCGCAAAAAACCACGAATAGCTTCATTTGGCTTAATATTCATCTGATTAAAAACAGAAAATGATTCATCCCTAAGTTTATCATCAATTCTGATTTGTATAGGTTTATTACTCATAATTTATTCTCCATATTATAAGTGCATTGCAATATGTATTGCACCAATAATAATGTAATTTAAAAAACGTAAAAAGCAACTGATTTTACAATTAAAAAAAGCAAGTTTCCTTGCTTTTTTTATCGTTAATTATTATGCAACATTACTGAGTTTTTCGTCAATTTGTTGAGGTTCACCTTGATTTTCTAAATGTTCGATTTTATCCGAATATTTAAGTTCACCGTCAATTTTAATGCTGGAGATTTTTAGTAATCGAGCTTTTAAATTGACTCCAACTTCTCCTTTTTTATCCCCAGTGCTGTATGTAAATGTTTCAGCATAGATATCACCAACGCAAAAATTTACTAAGATTTTTTTGTTAGCTTTATTTGCTTCGATGCATTTTTCAACTAATTTTTTTGCTTTTTCACCGGTAACGTTACAGTTAATGTAAGTATATTCGGCGTTCTGACAATTTCCCCTCAAAGCGGCGATTGTACATGATAAATAAGGTTTACCATTTTTGACTTTAACTTCACGGATTCGGTTTAAATAGCCAATTCCAGTTGTATGTAAATCAAAAAATTGTTTAGTTACTGTGTTATTAGTTAAGTTAGTCATAATATTCTCCAAAATTAAGTCAATAAAAGGAGAATTTATGCCCAATAGGGATAAAATTCCCCTATGGGTGAGTAAAAGATAGTCTAAAATAACTCAACATCAAATAGATGCTACCAACCTACGAAAGTAGTGAGTTTGTTGGCTGTTAGGATGTGATCACCTTAAGAAAGGAACGCCCCATTTTATTGGCAGCGTCTGAGAATTAATGATCATCTTCTCGTTGTTTGCTACAAAAAGTAGCTGAAAACAGGATAATTATACTAATTAAGTAAAAAATCGCAATAAGATCTTTTGATTAATGTTTATTTTGTTATATTAAATGTGGTTTACCGAGTTTATATTGAAAGACTACAGATATCTAAAAAATAATAGTGATTATGTTTCATTTAATAAAAAAATTAATTGTTAAAAATAAACAAGAAGACAACGAAACTAATGATATCACCACTTTATCGGGGTTAGATGGGTGGTATATTCCAACATCCGCAAAAAAATTGCTTGATACGCCTTCCCGAAAAAAGTTGGTCTCACTAATTTGGCAACGAGTATCAATTGATCAACAAAGGTTTAATAAATTATATATGGATGTTATCAATAATTATGTTGAAATAGTGCAATTACTGCCAGCTTCGGAAGCACACCATCACTCGTATACAGGGGGAATGATTGATCACGGACTGGAGGTGGCAAATTATGCATTGAAGCTTAGACAATCTTACTTACTTGGAGCTAACGCAGAAGATATTCCAAGACAAGCTCAGGCTTGGAGTGCCGCAGTTGTATACGGTGCATTGTTACATGACATAGGTAAAGTTGTTGTAGATGTTCATGTTGAAATGAACGATGGCAAAATCTGGTATCCCTGGAAAAGCAATTTAGATTTACCGTATCGGTTTAATTATAAAAAAAATAAGGATTATTCTCTTCATCCGAGTGCTGCAGCATTGATGATTAAACGAATTTTACCAGATGAAAGTATCACTTGGTTATCACAATTCCCTGAATTGTTTAAATCTTTTTTAAGTTTATGTTCAGGTCATACTGAAAAAGCTGGCGTATTATCTGAAATTATACAAAAAGCTGATATGTTTTCTGTATCGAATAATTTAGGTGGAGACCCAACAAAAATACTGAGTAAACCTGTATCATTAATGAGTAAAATGATAGTTTCGATAAGGTATTTAATTGAATCGGAATTAATTTTGAATGCTCCAAAAGCTTGCGATGGCTGGTTTGATGGGAAAGATGTTTGGGTTATCAGTAAATCATTCACCGATAAAATGAAAGCTAATTTGTTGCAAAATGGTATAACTGATATACCGACTGATAATGCAAAAATATTTAATATATTAAAAGAGCACGGGATAGCAATAGCAAATGAAGATAAAACTATTTGGCCATGTAAAATTGAATCTGAGGAGAGTGGTTGGATTGCTGAAAAATTAACACTTATTAGAATACCTGCTAATGTGGCATTTCATAATATTACTAATGCTCCAGAACCATTTAAAGGTTCAATCACTCCACTGTTGATAGAAGCTGAAAATCCTGAACATACTGAAAAAAATGATATTATGATACCCGATAATATTCCTGCCATTCCTGCCGAGGAAGTTGAAGAAGAGCCTAAATTAAACATTATATCTGAGTCTGTAGATGACAAAGCTTCTATAATGCAAGATACAATATTTAATCTATTTTCTAATCAACAGACAAATATTGAGATATCTGAAGTAGATATGGCTGATAATCATGATGATTGCGACAATTCCAAAGAGAACCGTCAGATAAAAGGGAATGATTCAAAAAATAATAATATTTCTATTTCAAATGAGTGTATTTCTAACACATTAGATAATGATGATATCTATAATCACCCATTTTTTAAATGGGTTAGAAGTCAAATTATTGATAAAAAATTACCAGTTAATAACCAAAATGCATGCATTCATACTGTTGACCATAAAATATTTATGGTAACTCCCAAAATTTTTAAAAAATACAGTTTACATATAAATGGTAATGATGATGATAGTAACTGGAAACAATATCAACGTGAATTTCAAGCTTTAAAAATTCATACAAAATTTAGTGATGAAGGATTTAACATCTGGAAATGCATCATTTCTGGAAAAAGAAAGAGTCATACTATTAAGGGTTATTTAATTGATAACAAACCATTATTTGCTATTGAGAATAATTTCCCTGATAACCCTCATTTAACTTTAATCCATGATATTAATATTTACAAAAACAATTAATAAGGAGTTTTTATGAAAACAAAAACAGAAACACAAGGAAAAATGTCTTGGCAAAAATTGTTAATTGCATATCTAGACTTTAAGTCATTGCGTGAACAAAGTAGTTACAATTATCAAAGATATATTGAATCATTTACTCGATTTTTTAATAGCGAGTTTACAGATATTGATTCCATCACTCATGAAAAGGTATCTAATTTTAGAAACCACATTTTGTGTGTAAGACAATGTAAAAATGTAACGTGGAATAGCTATTGTCGGCATTTTAAAGCATTGATGAAGTTTGGAATTGAAAATAGTTTAGTTGCTCAAAAAAAAATCCGTTTGATAGTATGTTAATCAAATCGGGGAAGAAAGCAAAAAAGACTGTATCACAAACCAATATTGATATTTGTTTAAATTTTCTAAAACAAAAGCAGCTAAAAGAATCAATAAAAGATTTTTGTTATCCAGCACAGTTTTGGATAACTTTAATTAAAGTCTTGCAATATACAGGAATACGACGTAATCAATTGTTGCATATTCGTATTTGTGATGTTAATGATAAAGATAAGAAGCTATTTTTAAGAGAAGAAGGCTCTAAAACTCACAGCGAACGAGAAATTCCGCTCATTGATGATGTATTTAATGATATTGTTGAATTAAAAAAACAATTGAAAATGTTGAATAAGAAACCGACTATGCAATTATTTAATATTTATCATTTTAAAAATAATAAATGTGATTTTTATAAAGAAATGAATTTTAATAGAATAGATTCTTTTTTTCAGCAGTTATCAAAAGCTTGTTGTGTAAGAGTTAGTCCCCATCGATTTAGACATACATTAGCAACAAACTTGATGAGGCATCCAGACAGAAATGTGACGTTGGTAAAAGAACTATTAGGGCATTCATCTTTGTCAACGACATTAGAATATATTGTGACAGATCATGAACAATTAAGATCTTGCTTAGATGCTCATTTTAACCAATTAAAATAATGGAGTAATTATATAAATAGTGGTTTGTTGATTATTAAAATTATTTAAAATAACTTACTGCTATTTATTTAATTGAAAGTAATAATATGAAAAACTAGCCAGAAATGTATTAATAGTTATAAAATGCTGAATAATTATTGATGTTGACAAAAATTTTAATTTATTTATTATTTATAAACAATATCTATCCCTCTATACTGAGCTTAGTTAAATATTAAAATCAGTTATTTGATGTAGTCGACTCATAATCGATTGGTCACTGGTTCAAGTCCAGTAGGGGCCACCACTCTAAATCAATATAATCAAAAGTTTACATTTAAAAATCAGCCACTTTTATTAAGTGGCGGTAGTCAATCCAATAAGATTTGTAAGTATTTCTGTCAGCAATAGCAAAGCGGTACTGATCGCCAAGTTTATGGGTGGATGTCTTGACCATTTATCGTTTTTGCCAGTCCTTTTTTGAAAAAAATCAGTATGCCGTTTTTTTAATGTTACAGCGGCATTAAAATCATTGTATAAACGTGTTAAAAATGAAGCATCAGATTCGTTGGTTTGGTCTATATGGGCGATGAAACTCACGCAAAAAGCTGTATTGATTAGTTGCTTGAGTATTTCGTGTTGTGTTCATGTAACCCCAGAATTGAATAAACGAGGGTTAAGTGCACTTAGTCTTGCGTTTTTTATTTCCAAGCAAAAAAGTAGCCTGCTGTTCTGAATCCGATATCTGACAAAACATGATTACTTACTTTTATTGATTAACTTGATTAATCCGCAATTAACTTCTTATACAACTTAATCACTTTACCGTTTGACTTTTCGATATAACCTTTAGGGTTGTGGTCATTAATCTGGATAAGAAATTAAAGCTGACTTATTAGCGACTTTTGGACTTAAATAGATTGTGTGGCTTATTGTTTATTCCTCTTTAATATTTAAGTCACCATATTGATAAAGGTGATTGAGCGGTCGTATTTGCCAGTGATTTGCTTTTTACGGATAGGAAGCTTGCTTTCACTAATGTATTTTTTTACTGTGCGAGGATTCATGCCTGATACACGGGCAAATTCATCAACAGTGACATAAGGCACTGAAATAGCTATTGATATTCTTGGCGTCATAGTGCATTATTCCCAATTAAGTGTTTATATGTGTTTTTATATGATTTATTCAATCTTAGATTAAATTAATTTAATTTAATCTAAGATGTTGTTAATGAATTTTTATTACTTGAGATTAAAATTATGCAAGTTAATTTTGATAGTGGCGGAGCCGCTGTAATAGATCGAATAATTAAAGCCTATGGATTTCGTGCAAAACTACAACTTTGTAATCACTTTGGTACAAAATCAGTAAATCTTTCTTTAAGATATAAAAGATATTTTTCCCCTTCTGATTGGGTTATTCGTTGTATGGCTGAAATAGGCGCCACACTAAAGTGGTTAGCTAATGGTGAAAGTGAATTTTTACCAACCGAACAACAACCGAAAAAACTATTCTTTATAATGATACGTTAGGTAAGTTGGAACGGCTCACCACCCTGCAAGAAAAGGGTCCAATAACCGAGCAAGAGCTTAACGAATTAAAGGCTAAATTGATTTAATAGGAAATGAATAATGTCTACAAAAAAACATAAGATCACGGTGAAAAAGGTTTTAATTTTTAGTTTAATAATTTTTGCTATCTATATCATTACTTTTCCTAAAGACGATTCGCCGCCTAATCCAACGATGGTTACTTTAGGCGCTATTTCTCTTTGTTCATTTTTTGTTTGTGGTTTGATTTTGTTAGGTCGAGCAATCTGTGGACAAAGCAACAAAAATGCACAGGTTGAGGCGAACAATAATTTAAATTCGGAAATTGAAAAATCTAGGGCTTGCTTTGATACTAAAAAGGCATCGGATCAAACTGCTTCATATAACTATTCACATTATTCTGATGATTCAGATGATAACGAATACAAACAACGAGAGCGAGATTTTGAAAATTTTAGAAATAGCCTAACCACAATTTGGAATTCTGGCGTATTTTCAATTTCATTTGGATATTCCAGCGGCAAAAGAGAATTGTTATTAGATAAAGTCCAAATAAACTCGTATGACGAAGTTTATTTCACTGGTTACTGCTTTGACAGTAACGATGAACGCACATTTAAAACAGAACGCTTTGAATCTTATATTGAATGTGCAGGAAAAGAATACAGCCCACGTCGCTTTCTAACCGAAGTCCTCGAATTAGATTTGGAGTATGTTAAGGGGTTGGGGGTTTAATTAAAAAAGAGCTTCATTAGAATGGTTGCTAACGGTAAAGGTGAATTGTTACCAAATGAAACAATTCTTTCTGATGATACGTTGGATAAGCTGGAACGGCTGAACTGCCTAAAAGAAAAGGATGCAATAACTGATCAAGAGTTTAACGAATTAAAGGCTAAGTTGATGTAAGAAAATTAAAAAATAGGAGAGAAACATATGAAGAAAGTATTTAAAATAGTTCTATCATTTGTAATCTGCTTGTTATTTTCTTCAATGAGTTATGCCAGTCCAAACGGTGTAGCAAGAGAGTTGGCTCGGATTGCTAAACAACAAATTCAAAAGCAATATGGGAAATTCCCAATAAAAATTAATGATAAAACATCTTTAGCAAATATCACTGCTGATGGGCAATATATAATTTATGATTACCTTTATAAAAATAGCAGTCAAAAATTCACATCTGAAATTCTAGCCTTATATGTGCAAATGATGTTCGACAAAAGAACGTATGAAAGTAATGATTTTGTATCATTATTCCAAAATGTGCCTCTTGAAGAACTAGTAGTAAGTATCTATACGAAATTAGATGAAATAATTTCATGTGAAAGCTTTTCAGAGGAAAGAGTTTGTGAAACAATTGTAGATGAATTACTGTTATTATTTAATATGCTATATCAACAAATTGATTCTTTAATTGAGGGATTATTATTTTTTATTGATGAGGGGTTGGTTAATAAGTATTTTCAATTCATAAGAGCAGACAAGTATTACTTTGACTGTGACAAAATTATTTGTTCAGATTTATTTACCCCGTTTTGTGTAAAGCCTAAGCAAAATAATCCTCGTATTATTAATCAAAAAGGGGCTTTTATTATATTTGGTTTCGATCATGAAACATTAAAAAAAATGTCCCCACCTAAAGAGCATTTTTCTTTCAGGCCCAAAGATAAGAATGATAATGAAGTAAAAATAGTAATCAGTGGTGACAAAGCAACTATGTTAAAGGATTTAGAAACGTTAGCAATTAATGATGCCACAATGTTTCCTGAAATTGATAATATTTCTGGATATATTACAAATAAATACTTAAATAAATAAAATGACAGTTCGCAAACAAAAATTAGGTAAGTGGTTATTTGAAAAATACCTTGATGGTGGTCGTAGGGTTCGTAAAACTTTCGCCACCAAAGGCGAGGCGTTAGCTTACGAAAATTATTTAGAAGAGCAAACCAACCAAAAGCCTTGGTTGGGTGAAAAGATTGATAAACGCCATTTATCGGATTTAATTAACAGTTGGTATTCATTACATGGGCAAACGCTTAAAGACGGGCAAACACGCCTCAAGGCGATGTTATTTGCTTGTGAATGCATTAATGATCCATTAGCTACTCATTTTACAGCTAAGCAGTTTACTAATTATCGTCAAAAACGTATTGATGGTGAAATATTTCGTACTGACAGAATAAAAAACGTTGCTCCACGTACAATCAATCTTGAATTAACTTATTTTAAAGCCATGTTTAATGAGTTAATTCGGCTAGGGGAGTGGCAACATAGCAATCCGCTTGAAAGAATACGCTCGTTCAAAACAGATGAGCAAGAAATGGCTTATCTTACTAAAGAGCAAATCCATGAACTTCTGTTATCTTGTGAGCAAAGCACCGCTACCGATTTAACTATTATTGTTAAAATTTGCCTAGCAACAGGAGCAAGGTGGAGTGAAGCCGAAAGCCTAAAAGGTACTCAAGTAAAAGATGGTAAAATCACCTACATTAATACCAAAGGCAAACGTAATCGAATCATTCCAATTAGTGGCAAACTCTTCAACGAAATCTCCCAAAAGGATGGTAGCTTATTTACCCCCTGTTACTCAGCGTTCCGCTCAGCAATCGATCGTGCAGGAATAGAATTACCAGATCGACAGCTAACCCACGTATTACGCTATACTTTTGCCAGCCATTTTATGATGAATGGTGGCAATATTTTAGTTTTACAAAAAATACTCGACCACACCGATATCAAAATGACCATGCATTACGCACACTTTGCACCTGATCACTTTGAAGATGCGGTAAGGTTGAATCCGTTGAATATAATTGAATAGGTAATTTTATGAAAATATTGTTCTGTAATATTGGTTGGATGAAGAATTATCAAGGACAAACAGATGACGATCTTTTAATTGGAGGCGGTTCTTTCGTTAATGAGCATGGGTATGGTGGGGAAGTAACAAATTTCTATTCAATGAATGGGCATTGTTATGGATATGTTCGAGTAGACAAAAAAACTAATAATCTAAACTTAGAAAGAATTGAAAAAGTAAACAAAGTAGATAAAGATTTTATAGATGATGTCTGTGTTGTATGGGTTGCCAGAGATCCTATAGAAAAAAAAGGGAATGTTATTGTTGGGTGGTATAACAATGCTAGGGTATACCGTTATAAACAAAAATCTTCTTTTTTAGAAAGTGATAGTGGTTATTGGTTTGAATCTAATGAAGATAATTGCGTTCTACTTCCATTTGAAGAAAGAGATATTATTTGCCCGAGATTTAAAAAAGGTTTTATGGGGAGGACCCAATATTGGTATGCCGATAGTGACGAGAGTATTGACTTTATAAAATCAATTAAAAAATTCATTAGCAACTATACAGAATTTGTTGCGTCAACAAAATCAAAAAAAGGAATTTTTAACACTAATCCAGAGTTAAAAAAGAAGACAGAAAAAAAAGCTGAAAAACGAGTAATACAATATTATAAAACAAATGGATATACAGTTGATAATGTAGCTAAAGAAAATAAAGGCTGGGATCTGGAAGCCAAGAAAAATAACACTACAATTTGTATTGAAGTTAAAGGATTATTTGGTGATGGAAAACGAATTATACTAACACCCAATGAATATAAACATTTTATGGAAAAAGATAGTAACTACAAATTATGTATTGTTAATAATGTTATGTCAGATAAATATTACAATCTGTATATTTGCTATTTTTGTACTAAAAATAAAAAATGGGTTGTTATCCATCATAAAAATAACACGATAGATTTAAAACCTAAAATTGAAGAAAAAATATCTGCTATTGTTACATTAGAATAATGATAGTGAATTGGTGGTTGAGAGTGATTTTATATAGTCTAATGTGCCTATATATGCATTCTCAACCTATTGATTAAATTGTAACTTATTGTTTTTAAACGTTACATTAAAGAATTCATAATCGATTGGTCACTGGTTCAAGTCCAGTAAGGTCACCATCAAATGATTTATCACTTTTCACAATTTTTCATTTTAGTAAATAAAATCATGAAATTAGTTAAAAATCGTTTATTGTTTATATTTATTCAAGTTAATTTTACTGTCTTTTTTTCATGATTAAATCCTCTTTTTCTGTACTATTTTAGGGGGGATAGTTACAGGTGGATGATTTATTAAAACAATAGTGATAAAAATTATTTAGGAAAGGCATCGATTTTATTGAAGTTTTCTGTTTGACCATTTTTATTAAAATTAATTAGTTATATGGTTAAGATCCCATCAATGCCTCAAACTTAAGTGGTATGGCATAACGGCGTTTAGATTTATTAACAAATAAGCCTAGCTGAAAATTTGGAAAATTGGTTTAACTTAATTAACTACCCCTCACCCCACAACAAGCCAGCTACCTACTCACTTGGCAACGTAGTGTATACCCGATTAATGTGGATTTGGGCTTTATTGAGAGCTTAAAGGAGCAGTTTTTTTAGGTGTTTTATTGGTTAGATGTCCAATATAAAAATTCAATAAAATCAATGTTTTTCTACGTTTTTCTATTTGACAACCTAGCTAGTGCTGGATTATGAATACAATTAAAAGTCTGCCATTATGTTGCCTTTATTTGAGTAAATTTGGCATATTCAAGGCGTTATTTTTGCATAACCTGTTAATTAATTGTTGAATTTGTAATCATTGTTGTGCATTATTCTTTAGATAAATACACTATGTTAATACGAAAAAGGAGTGCTAATTGAGATTAGTAACCAAACAGAGGCTCCAAAAAGTGCTCAACATTGGTACATTGCTTATTGCCTTTGCTATTTGTTATTTATTTATGATTATTCCTATATTGGCGACTATTAAGTTTGATTCTTCTTCAAATATTTACTTGCCTATTATTTTTCTGTTTTTAGGTTTAACCCTATTGATCGAAGTTGTTTTATTTGTTTTGATGTTGATAAAACTGTTTACTGAGCCAAATACCTGCCAATTTACCTCGTTTTTAGGGCTGTTTTTAGGCGAACTGTTTTGTATTTTTTGGGGTGGAGCTGTTTTCTTTAGTGCTGTGGCTTACCGTATTGGTTTAAATGAATTTTTTGTTTTTTTATGTGCATTTTTATTTCCAGTTTTAAGTGGCTTGGCATATGGCATATTGTTTATTATTAAGGCATTAAGATGGTTGATTTGCTTTGTGTTAAAACAAAATAGTAACGCTATTTTAAGCAAGCCCCATGATCCCAATTTTTCAAAACGATAGCAATATCAAAAGGATTGGTTTATTTAAAAAAAACAAAATAAAAACTTCAATAAAATAAATGCACTTTCAAAAAGTTTTTTTGTGTAATAAAAATAAATATTTTATTGATTTTTTTGTTGAAAAATTGTACTTGCTTTTTTCTTAAATCAGCGCTTATATATACATTGATAAGTAATTGGACTTATCGACAATTTTATTAGGAGGAAACTTATCATGGTACAAAAATTTGCTCCATATGGTAGTGATGTTTCGGCTGGTACTTATAAGTGTGCCGATTGTGGCTATATGTATTCAAACCAAAGCAAAAAATCGTTACCTCCTTGCCCTGATCATAATAAAAAACCGCATAGCAAAAATGGGTGGTATATTATGTCTGGGCAGGGTGATTCAGTTAAAGATCCTCATCCAAATAAAAAGTGATTTTAGTCAGTTAATACGATTAAAGGCAGCCATTGGGTTGCCTTTTTTTGATTGTGTCGATTTTAGATAATTACCGTTTTGATAAATATTTTATTCTGCTTTATTTTTATAATAAAATTAATATTTTATTATTTTTCTCTGATTTTTTGTGTAAAATAACAACCTAATTAGGCTTATCGAAACCAATAATGCCGTTAAAATAATATAACTGGATTAAGATTCAATATAAGGAATACTGAAGTGAAAAAACGAATAAAATTGGCTGTGCTAGTTTCTGCTTTTTTTATGATTTCGAGCGCGTATAGTGCCGAATTGCCTCCGTCAGCAAATATAACTAAAGCCTTTGCGGATAGTGCTAAAAGATCGATATTAGGCGAAGGTGGAACATTTCCGGTTAAAGTCGAAGCGGGTTACGAAGTCACTAATATTTTTTATAACCTTAATAGCGTCGTTTTTGAATACAATATGCCAACCGATAGCCAAAGTGCATCAATGGAAGATATCACTGAAGGCATTAGGCTTGGTCTGAATGCGCAATTTTGTGACAAGCAAGACGTGATTGATGTGTTACGTGCTTATGATATTCGCTTCTTATTCCGCTTGCAATTCAACGATAATCGTAATGTGCCTGCAACACTATCAATTGATGAAATTTGTCAAAAACAATAAACAGATTATTGATTGCAGCCGCATTAATGCGATGTTTGCTCTCTTAAAGTCGGTTGTAAAATTATCGGTAATTTTGCAACCTGAGTATAATAAAAAACTTTAAATTAGTATTTTTATTTGTTCTCCACGGTAAAGTTAAGTATTGTTTTTTAGTGTCAAACTTATTTTATTTTTAAAAGATTAATGGGTTACGCAATTCATTATAATTTTCCATTGTTATTGGAATAGATTAAAAAATTAACGATTAAATAATGTTGTAATTAATTTAAAGAATAAAAACGAGAAAGTTCAATCTGTTAAAACAAGAAAATAACTTAAGTACATTTAAATTCATTCTATTTTCAATAGTTACTTTTGGTATTTATGATTTAGTATGAATTTATAAATGTAATAAGTTAATCAATAAAACTCTTGGTGTGAAAGTAACAAGTGATGCTTACATCATTATGCTAATTATTTTTAGCATTATTTTACTTTTTGCTGATGGTATATCTCTGTTATATCAAAATAAATTTATTGAAATAATAATGCACCTAATTTTTGTCATTAGCCTTTTTATGTTTATTCACTGGGCAAATTGCGCAAGATGTGTATTAATTTACTATTGTTTAGGTGAAGATAATATTAAACCGAAAACAAAAGTATTATACGCGATTATCTTTGGTATTTTTTATATAAACTATCTGATCAATGTTTTAGTTAGCATAAAGCCCAGATATCGAGCAGATAGTTTAGTTGATTAGTATAATAGATAATTTTTGGATTTTTTTATCCAGATGACTAAAAATAAGGTTCTACCTAAACTAAATAAAATATAAGAAAGCCATAACCCGTTATTACCCCAGATTGGTACGCAAATATATTGCGATACTAACCATAATATTAAAGAAAGTATCATTGAATCACGGATAGACGAAGTATAGCTAATGCCCGAAAAGACGCCGTAATAGATCAAACCACCTGCTACCACGATAGGGAAGATGATTAACCAAGGTTGATATTGCAAGCAAATGTCAATAATGTCAATTTGATTGGTGAGTAATTTGATAATAGTAGTATCAAGGGTCAACCAAATTGCAACTAATAGGATTGGACAAATAATACAGGCAAGTTTTGACCAGCGTAACGTTTGACTGTATAAAGTAATGTCTTTAGTGCCTTTTGCTTTGCCACTAAATACGCTTGATGCGTTGGCAAAGCCGTCAAATAGATAAGCCATTAAGTAATGAATTTGGAATAAGACAGCGTTAGCGGCTAATATTTCGGTACTAAAACTAGAGCCAATCGAGATAAAGTGATTGGTGACAATTAACAAACAAATAGTTCGAATCATTAAATTGCTATTCACTAAAATCACGCCTTTTAATGATTGCCAAGATAATATTGTGGCGAGGTCGGTTTTTTGCTTGGCTTTAGGTAAATAACGATAAATAAACCAAATGCCTAATAATGTGCAGATTATTTGCGCGCTTAAGGTTGCAAAGGCGACACCTGATACATCAAATTGAAATCCCCATACCAAAATCATTGCCATAACAATATTTAGTAGATTGATTAATACCTGCAAAAATAATACGGCTTTTATTTTCGCCATGCCCATTAGCCATCCCACTAAAACGTAATTGATTAACACAAACGGCGCACCCCAAATCAGGATAGTAAAATAGGTGTGTGCGTGATGTTTTACGTCTTGATTTGGTTTAATAATCTGCATTGCGGTATTGAAGATTACGCTTTGACAAATGATAAAAATGATACCTAATAAAATTGCAATAAAAAGAGGACGGATGAGTGAGGCTCTTAATAAAATGGGATCATCTAATGCTTGTGCTGCAAAACCGGTTGTACTCACACGTAAAAAGCCAAATAACCAATATAGGGTATTAAAAATAACCGTACCAACAGCAATCCCTGCAATAAATGCTGGATTGGGTAAATGACCCACTAGGGCAGTATCTACAACACCGAGTAAGGGCGTTGTAATGGTTGAAATAATAAAGGGAATGACCAGAGCAAGATAACCTTTAAAATTATACTGCTTATTTAATGTTGATGGTGCTGTCATAATTTAAAAACCTAAAATAGAGTCAAGAAGTTGTTTGGAATAAGCATGGTTGACTTGATTTAATTGGTCAATGTTATCCACCTGTTCAACAATGTTGCCTTGATAAAAAAAGATAATACGATCGCATAAATAAGTGATTGTGGTTAAATCATGAGTAATAAAAATCGTGGTTAAGTTGAACTGTTTTTGTAAATCAGCGAGCAAAGATAATATTTGCGTTTGTACTGATATGTCTAAAGAACTGACTGCCTCGTCAAATAAAATAAATTTAGGTGAGCAAGCAATAGCTCGTGCAATGCAGATCCTTTGTAATTGCCCACCGCTCATTTCATGAGGAAAGCGGTTATAAAAGGTGTGATCTAAGCCAACTTGTTCTAAAAGTTCATCAATGCGTTTTTTACGTGCGTTTGATGATATTTTTTCGTAAATATCAATGGGTTCGGCAATAATTTCAGATGCAGTAAAATAGGGATTAACCGAAGCATTATAATCTTGAAATACCGCACTAATGTCTCGCCGCATCGCCGATTTGCGCCAAGCACGTTGTGCGGTATCATATCCATTAAAGTAGATTTTACCACTGTCAGGTTTTTCAAGTCCTAAAATCAGTTTGCCTAACGTGCTTTTACCACTGCCACTTTCACCAATAATGCCTAAGCATTCCCCTTGATATAATGAGAAAGAGACATCTTTAATAATTGGCGTTTTTTTTCGGCTGAATAAGCCTTGATTGGGTTGTAAAAAGGCTTTCTTTACATTTTCAACTTGCAATAACGGTGGCATTTAAATTGTCTCCGATGTTGATGTAAGGGTATTTGGCTGAATAACGGCATTAAATTTGGT
Source organism: Gilliamella sp. ESL0250 (assembly GCF_013345045.1). Taxonomy (NCBI): domain Bacteria; kingdom Pseudomonadati; phylum Pseudomonadota; class Gammaproteobacteria; order Orbales; family Orbaceae; genus Gilliamella; species Gilliamella sp. ESL0250. The sequence goes on from NZ_JAAEDV010000006.1 coordinate 122,494, forward strand.
TAATAGCTGCTTTCGTGCATTTATTAAATATTGTGTATAGCCATTTTCAGAATGATAAAAGATATGCTCACAGCTACCTTGTTCGACAATTTTGCCTCGGTTCATCACAATAATATGATCTGCTATATGATGAATAACACCCAAATCATGCGAGATAAAGATTATGGCTGTTTTAGATTGTTGTTTGATTTGTTCAAACATTTTTAAAATATGAAACTGGCTAATTGAATCTAAAGCTGTTGTGGGCTCATCAGCAATAATTAGTTCAGGTTCAAGCATTAGAGCAATACCAATCATGATTCGTTGCAACATTCCACCACTGAGTTGATGAGGATATTTATTATAAACTTGTTTAGGATCATTAAGTCCAATATCTGCCATCATGTTAAGGGCTTTTGTTATGGCTTCACTTTTGCTGATTGATTGGTGGGCAAGTAATGTTTCGACCACTTGTTTACCAATACGATAAAGGGGATCAAAAGCACTCATAGGGTGTTGTAAAATGACCGAAATCACATTGCCACGAATGAATCGTAGTGTTTCTCTAGTCTGTTTTAATAAATCACTATTTTCTGGTAACTGAATGTTGGCGTTTTGCGGTGAAAAAAGAATTTTACCTTGAACAGAAAAATAGGGCTCTAATAAGCCAATAATGGCTTTGCATGTTAAACTTTTACCACTACCGCTTTCGCCAACAATGCCGAGGCATTGTCGATGTTTAAGGTAAAATGAAATGTCATTGAGCAATTTTTGATTACTATCAAGTGTTACGGTTAGATTCTTAACCTCAAGCAATTTGTCACTCATGCAGTTTTTTCCTTTGGATCAAGAATATCTCGCAAGCAGTCCCCGAGCATATTAAAGGCAGCAACAACAATTAGAATAGCAATGCCAGGAAAGACCATTTGCATAGGGTGCTGAACCATTACGTTTTTCGCTTCACTTAACATCAGCCCCCATTCAGCCGTTGGCGCTTGTACACCTAATCCAATAAAAGAGAGTGCTGAGATGTTTAAAATAACCCAACCGGTGTCGAGGGTTGCAAGCACAATGAGTTCAGAGATGATATTTGGTAATAAATGACGGCGAATAATAAAACAATGGGGCGCGCCAATTGCTCGCGAAAAAAGAATATAGTTTTTACGACTATATTTAATTACACAGCTGCGGATCATTCGGCTATACCAAGCCCACTTTACAACAATATTGGCGATAATGACATTTTCGATTCCAACGCCAAGTACCCCAACAATGGCAAGTATCATCACTTGGCTCGGGAAGGAGAGCATAATATCACACGCTCTCATAATCATTTCATCAAGCTTACCTCTTTTATAGCCCGAAATTAAGCCAATTATTGAACCAATGATAATGGTAATTGTCATGGTTAATAACGATAAAAAGAGCGTTGTACGAATACCATAAAGTAATCGCGAAAAGATATCTCGACCTAAATGATCACATCCAAGCCAATGTTCGGTAGAAATGCTGGCATATTTGCGCACTATTCGAACTTTATTGGGGTCAAATGGTGCAATATAGGGGGCAAAAATACCTAAAATTATAATAGTGGCAATGATGATTAAACAACATAGCCCAATTTTATTTTTAACAAGTTGTTTAAGTAAATTCATGAAATGTTACCACTATCTCTTAATCGTGGATCGAATAATTGGTGTAAAACATCGACAATAAAATTACAAACCACAAATAAAATAGCCATCATTAAGATATAAGCCTGAATAACTGGGTAATCTCGGTTCATAATTGCTGAAATACATAAGCGTCCAAGCCCTGGCCATGAAAAAATATATTCAACCACAAATGAGCCAGCGATGAGTTGTGGAATAGTCATACCCAGCGCAGTGATTGTGGTATGCAATGAATTAACTAATACATGTTTTAAAATGATGACTCGTTCTTTTAGTCCGCGACTGCGGGCATAAAAAATAAAATAGTTATGCATATTTTCGATCATATTATTTCGAATAAAACGAACATAAGTAGAAATATACACAAATGATAACGTCAAGGTGGGTAAAATTAAATTTTGCCAAGAACCATAACCACCAGTTGGTAATAGGTCAAGATAGTTAGCAAATAGCCAAATCAATAATAGACCAAGCCAATAACTTGGCATGGCAGTACCTAAAAATATGATTATACGCAAAATATGATCAAATATTGAGTTGGAAAAAATGGCGCATAATACACCCAGTACTAGACTAATAATCAAGGTAAAAATAAAAGATGAAGTGGCTAAAATAAGCGTGGGTTTTAAACAGCGGATCATCTCGTCCCAGACTAATCTGTCGCGCTCGATAAATGAACGTCCAAAATCAAGATGAAAGACATTATATAGCCAATTAAAATAGCGTTGCCAAAACGGTTGGTTTAGACCAAGTTCTTGACTCATACTTTCAATTGCTTCAGGGGTTGGCATTATTTCGTTTAAGCGTAATGCCACTTCTGCTGGATCTGAGGGGGCTAAGTTAATTAGCAAAAATGCGATAAATGAGATACCGATAACAATCGGTATCATCATTATTAAACGTCTTATTATATAATTTAACATTTTTATTAAGTAATAAAATAAGTCAATTAATAGTGCATTTTGTCAAATGGAATATCAAATTGCGAAGGTGCAAATTCGATGCCTTTTAATGATTTGATGGCAATAGCACGGTTACGTTCATAAGTTAAAGGAATATAGACCGCCTCGTTATGCAGTGTTTCAAGTACATAGCGATAAAGTTCTTGTCGTTCTTTTTCATCAGTTGAGATCAGGGCTTTACTAATATTGGCATCAATTTGAGACTTTTTTTGTAAACCTTGCTGAGCGATATAGTCGCCATATACAGGCAGTTTCATACCGGCTAAGAAAGATTGAGGATCATATGGCATACCCCATGAAATATCAAAAACCATATCAAAGTCGCCAGCTTTTTGACGATCACGATAGCCTTGTTCTTCTTCACCATGGATATTGAGTTTTAATCCTACTTGCTCAAATTCATCTTGCATGTATTGCGCAATAGTTTTTTGCGAGGCTGTGTTGCTATCATAATAAAGCGTAATTTCGAAAGGTTTTCCATCTTTTTGGCGGTAATGTTGACCATTAACCTTAACCCAACCCGCTTTATCCAGCAGTTGTTCTGCTAATTTTGTATCATATTGGTAGGGTTTTAAACCGATATTAGCATAAGGAATATTGGTTGCCATTAACGTATCTGCTGGCGCTTCACTGCTATTAAAGATCCCTTCAGAAATATCTTTTTTACTGATGATATGTTCAATTGCTCGTCGTACATTGACATCGTTAAGCTGGGGTCTTGTGGTATTCATTAAGACCATTCGGCTAGAAACAGGCTTTGACATTAATGTTTGAAATTTATCCATTTTAGCAAATCGTTCATACGAATCAGCATCAACCATGTTTTTGCCATAAATAAGATCAATTTCACCTTTTTCAAGCGCCATTAAACGGCTTTGATTATCAGCAATGACCTTCATTTTTACTGTTTTTATTTGCGGCTTTTTTCCCCAGTAGTTAGGGTTTGCATTAAAAATAGCATACTGATCTTTTTTATGATCGCCTAAAACATAAGGGCCGGTACCAATAAAAGATTTAACGCCATTTTTGGTTTCGCCATCAATCATCGCGTTAGGCGAAATAAAACGCATTGGTCTGGTGACGGCAATTTCAATTAAAAAAGGGTAATAAGGTTCAGATAGATTGACTTGTAAAGTATAATCATCTACCGCCTTAACTTCAGTAATTAAACGTACCATTTCAAGCCATGTATGGCGGACTTTATTGGCAAGGACTGCATCCCAGTTTAATTTGGCACTGTGGGCATCGAATTTAGCGCCATCACTAAAGGTCACATCTTTTCTGAGTTTAAAAGTATAGGTTTTTCCTTGGTTAGTGATAGTCCAGCTTTCTGCAAGCCAAGGGGAAAACGTGCCATCTTCATTATAATGAACAAGTGATTCATACAACATATTTTGAGCCCACATTTCGCCACCATAAAGATGAGGGTTCAAATCACGAATATCGCGGAAGTTTGCAAAGGTGATATCATCTTTAGCAAAACAGTTAAGGCTAAAAAGTGATAAAAGTGCGACCATTAACACATTTTTAATTTGGTTAAAGTTTAAATGCATATGCAATCCAGTAAACTATTGTTGTTAGGGAGCAGAATATTAGCATAATCGCAAATGATAATAAATATCATTTATCTATTTTAATAAAAAAACATATTAAAAATCATTATGATTAAAAATATAAATTGGTGAGTTATTGTCAAGTTGTGTTATATATAACCCTAATTTTATTTTATAATAATAAACAAACAGTAGATTTTATTGTGGAAAATAGGAAGTAACAAAATAAACAGAAAATATTATGGAATTGCTTTATAATATAAGCGGACAATCCACTTTTCATTTATTTAGGAATCATTTCATGTCATTTGACTCTCTTGGCTTAGATGCTAAGATTTTAAAAGCAATTCAAGAACAAAACTACACTGACCCAACTCCCATCCAACAGCAAGCTATTCCAGTCATTTTATCCGGTAAAGATCTTATGGCAAGTGCGCAAACCGGTACAGGTAAAACCGCAGGTTTTGGTTTACCCATTTTGCAAAAATGGGTCGAACAGCAAGCGCAAGCAATCAATAAACCTGAGGCGAAAAAAGGCAAACGTCCTTTATATGCATTGATTTTAGCGCCGACTCGTGAGCTTGCTGCACAAATTGGCGAAAATATTCGTGAGTATAGCCGTTATTTACCCATTCGGTCTTTGGTGGTATTTGGCGGAGTAAGTATTAATCCGCAAATGATGAAACTACGTGGCGGTGTGGATGTGTTAATTGCAACACCAGGGCGATTATTGGATTTAGTGCAACAAAATGCCGTGGATCTTTCAACGATTAAAATGCTAGTGTTGGATGAAGCTGATCGCATGTTAGATATGGGCTTTATTCATGATATTCGCCGTGTGATTGCTAAATTACCTAAAAAACGCCAAAATTTGATGTTTTCGGCAACTTTTTCTGATGAAATAAAAGTATTAGCGCAATCGATTTTGCATGCCCCAGAATTGGTTGCTGTTGCGAAAACAAATAGCGCTTCAGAGCAGATCACCCAATATGTGCATCGAGTTGATAAACGTCGTAAACGTGAATTGTTGTCTTATTTAATTGGTAAAAATCAATGGCAACAGGTGTTGGTTTTTACTCGCACGAAATATGGTGCTAATCACTTAGCTGAACAGTTGACTAAAGATGGTATAAAAGCGTCTGCCATTCATGGCAATAAGAGCCAAGGCGCACGCACTAAAGCTTTGGCAGATTTTAAAAGTGGACAAATTAGAGCATTAGTCGCAACCGATATTGCTGCTCGCGGTCTTGATATTGAGTTACTGCCTTATGTGGTTAATTATGAACTTCCACAAGTGGCAGAAGATTATGTGCATCGCATTGGACGAACAGGACGTGCTCAAAATGAAGGGCAGGCTATTTCGCTGGTATGCATTGATGAACTTCCTCAATTAAAAGCGATTGAAAAGTTAATTAAAAAAACGATTCCAGAATTAACAACTCAAGGTTTTGAAGTTGATCCTAAGATTAAAGCTGAACCGATAAAAAAATCATCACAAAGGCGAGCACCACCAAAAAGAGGAAGTGCAAGCGCAAACCGATCGTCGCAGTTCAATCAAAATGGTGTGAAATCATCAAGCCGACATAATCACACTAAAAATAAACAAATTAATTAATATTTAATAATGTAGAAGGAAACTATTATGGTAAATCGCAGCAGACGTTTACGAAAAAAATTACACATTGAAGAGTTTAAAGAGTTAGGCTTTACGGTTATTTGGTCTTTTGACGAAGGTACAAGCGAAGAGACTTTAGATAATATCGTTGATCAGTTTATTCTTGAAGCTATTCAACCCAATGGTTTAGCTTATGAGGGAAGCGGTTATTTAAATTGGAAAGGGATTATTTGCACCCAAAAATTAGGGAATTGTACTGAAGAACATCGTGACATTGTCACAAAATGGCTGGAAACTCACGGTTTGAAAAATGTAAAAACCAGCCAACTTATTGATATTTGGTGGGATGAATTAGAGTTCTAATTCATTGGTCATCTTTAAATAGAAAATAGTCGCAGGTGTGGCTATTTTTATGACTAAAATTACTATTGTAATAATGGGTAATTTGCTTTTTATTATTTATAACTCATCGTACTTATGTTTTCTTAAAATGATCAAACAACGCTGATATAAGTTGGTATAAATCAGTTAGCCTAATTCTATTATCTAAACAATGACTGTCTACTATTTCGGTAAGGGGGCTTGCATAATGGGCGAAGACACTATTTTTAAACTTGATAAAAAATATACGCCTTTTTTATTCAAAGCGATAGAAGCAGCAAAGAAAAGCGAATTTGTGACCAAATATAAATACGATATCGATCATTTTTATATATCTTTTAATAATTATATAAGCATAAATAATGGATTTAGCTGTTATACAATAAGCTTTTATTCGAAAGAGATAACGCAAGATAATTGGATGAACATTGGGGCTGGCGGAATAGTTATAGATGATATAAATGTTGATATAGACATTGATTCTGGCGAAGTTATTTCCATTTATACAAGTCGTTAACAGGAATTAAGGCGTTGTAAAATTTATTGGCAACCAGAATAATAGCCACATTGGTATTTGTGGCCATTTTTATTAATGAATGATTATTCAATTCCTTGACTACGTAAGTAATCTTCATAATTACCCGTATAATCAATTACTTTTTCTGGGGTGATTTCAACAATGCGTGTTGCCAATGAACTAACAAATTCACGGTCGTGCGAAACAAAAAATAGTGTGCCCTGATAAAGCTCTAATGCCATATTGAGTGATTCGATAGATTCCATATCTAAATGGTTAGTTGGTTCGTCCATAACAATAATATTAGGACGTTGCATCATCAATTTACCAAATAACATGCGTCCTTTTTCACCACCAGATAAGACCTTAACTTGTTTTTTAATATCGTCTTGTGAAAATAATAATCGACCTAGAATACTACGCACGGCTTGTTCATCGTCGTTTGGTTGTTTCCATTGGCTCATCCAGTCAAATACCGTTAAATCGCCTTCAAATTCGTACTCATGATCCTGCGCATAATAACCAATATTTGCGTTTTCAGACCATTTTATATTGCCTTGCTCAGGAGTCAGTTCGCCCATTAGCGTTTTTAATAATGTAGTTTTACCAATACCATTAGTCCCTAAAATAGCAACTTTTTCGCCCACTTCAACCATGAGCTTAAGATTTTTAAAAAGAGGGCCATTGTCAAATCCTTTGGTAAGGTCTTCAACAACAAGCGCATTACGAAATAGCTTTTTATCTTGCTCAAAACGAATAAATGGATTTTGTCGACTAGAAGCTTTGACTTCTTCAAGTTTGATTTTTTCAATTTGCCTTGCGCGTGATGTTGCTTGTTTTGATTTTGATGCATTGGCACTAAAGCGACTAACAAAGGATTGCAGTTCACTAATTTGTGCTTTCTTTTTGGCATTGTCGGCTAACAAACGCTCTCTCGCTTGCGTTGATGCGGTCATGTAATCGTCGTAGTTACCCGGATAGATGCGCAATTCACCATAATCTAAATCTGCCATATGGGTACAGACCATATTTAAAAAATGGCGGTCATGCGAAATAATGATCATAGTACTTTCGCGTTGATTTAAGGTATCTTCAAGCCAGCGGATCGTATCAATATCTAAGTTATTGGTTGGTTCATCGAGTAATAAGATATCTGGATTTGAAAATAGGGCTTGGGCTAATAATACCCGCAACTTCCAACCGGGTGCGATTTCGCTCATTAATCCGTAATGTTGCTCAATTGGAATACCAACACCTAATAATAATTCGCCAGCCCGAGATTCGGCACTGTAACCATCCATTTCAGCATATTGGGTTTCTAAATCAGCAACTTTAAAGCCATCTTCTTCACTCATTTCAGGGAGTGAATAGATGCGATCCCGTTCTTGCTTGATCTCCCATAATTCGGTATGTCCCATAATTACGGTATCAAGGACGGTAAATTCTTCAAAAGCAAACTGATCTTGGCGTAATTTACCGAGTCTTTCATGTGGATCTAAAGCCACATTACCTGATGTAGGCACGAGATCGCCACCAATAATTTTCATAAAGGTGGATTTACCACTGCCATTAGCGCCGATTAGACCATAACGATTACCGTTGCCAAATTTAACCGAAATGTTTTCAAATAATGGCTTACTGCCAAATTGCATTGTGATGTTATTTGTACTTAACACGAAAATTGACTCTCTTTAAAATGCGTTTTGCTCAAAAGCAATAATTAGCCTTTGCATGACGTCGCGAAAATATAAATTGGCGCACATTATGCCATAATTAATCATTTTTGAGGATCTTTGTTTTAGATAACGGCATTTAGGAAGGGTATATTTAATTTAATTCTTAACATAGTGTAAAGTATAAAAAAATTCCGTGATGTTTACATTTCATGATTAAAATAATTTCCTAAAATTTACAAGACGTTAGTCGTTTCTCAAATTACTGTCAAAAACGTAAAACATTCCTAAAATATATTTTACCTTTGATTGCAGGTTTATTGGGGAAAAATATAATCACTTGATATACCGTATAGCCCATTGATTGTTATTAAAATTTTTAAATAAAATCAATGCACTACATGAATAATTTTTATTGTAACATGCACTAATCTTTTACAACATCTGAAGACTATTGATTTGTTGTTGAAAAGTATCGACAATTCAATCCTGACAAAATTTAAATTTTATACTCAATCACTTTTTATACTTAAACACATAGTTACCTGAAACTTTTTGACAAAATTTTCAGGATTTTCATCACAGACAAAAAGCGCCCTAGTAAATCAATAATTATCTTTTTACACACCTTAACAAATACCCTACTTTCAAATTTTCAAAACCCGTTTAATCTATTTATACTTTATATTGAATATATAAAATTAAAACAAATATATATCATGAAAAAGGAATCGGAAGCATGTTAAAATGTTGTTTAATAGCTAGCCATCATTTGGGTTTATTTTTCGGATTGAAAATGAGACGTAATTTATTGGTGGTGAGCATTATTAATTCGCTAATATCTTTTCATTTAGTATTAAATTCGAATTTAAATTTACTTATAAAACCTGCAAGGTTTTTATTATCTTATTTTCCTATCACACTATTATTTATTGTTATAAGCCTATTTTTAGCTGCCAATATCAACATAGCAAATGCCTTAAGTGCGACAACCAGTAATGTAATCAATGGTAGTGCACCATATCTAACCTTTGATGGTGGAGTTACTAGGGCAGAAAACACCGAAGCATTACTTGCAATAACCTTAGCAGATGAAATGGAGATAAAAGCAAATGAAGATTTATCAAGTCTTATAAAACCGATAGAGCTACCGCAAAGTATAAAAAAGTTTAGTGATATAAAAACAGTGGTGCCACTACCAACATCAGGAAATAGCTATTACCCAAGTATTGATTTAAATAGTTTAATTGGTACTTCATACAATTATTGGGGCGATGATGATGGCGATATAAGTGCTACAGGAAGTATAACTGTAAAGTGGCAAGATAATATGGGTAACGATATAACAGCAAACGTAAAAGCAAATCCAACCAAATTATTAAGTACGTCATGTGCTGCAAATTATCAATTAACGATAAAAGCAACCTCCGGCGAATTATTAACACGGTATGGTTCACCTAATAAAAGTACTTTTGATGCAATAGAGCACACTTATTATATTAAACCGCATAGAAATAATATGACCCCTTGTTCAGTATTATATGCACAGCCAAATTTGGCTCATGATAACACTGTGAAATAGCGGCACAAATAGACACAATCAACGAAGTGCAATTATACGAATTTAAAAATGCGATTATTAGTGCAAACCATCTATTTTTAGCGGGAACAGGGCGTTCAGGATTAATGATAAGTGCGTTTGCCAATCGGTTAATGCATTTAGGTTTAAAGGTCAGCTTAATTACCGAAATTAGTAAACCCAAAGCCGATAAAGGTGATTTGCTGATTTTAGGCTCTAATTCAGGCGAAACCAAAAGCTTAATTGCCTATGCACAGCAGGCAAAAGACTTGGGTGTCAAAATCATATTATTTACAACAACCGGTACCTCGACCTTGGCAAAATTAGCCGATAATATGGTTATTATTCCTATAAAACTTGATAAGTTAAACCAACCAATGGGTAGCACATTTGAGCAACTCTCATTACTGACTTACGACAGTCTTATTTATAGTTTGATGGAAAGCTTACAACAGATTCCAGAGGTAATGAAGTGTCGGCATGCGAATATTGAGTGATTTTATGAAATAAAAAGACATGAAAATCAATGTGCTATCTAATTTTTTTTATTTTTTACATGGTTTGAGAACTATAAAATATTGCAATTTTTAATGGTTTATAACTTGTTTAAGTTAGGGATAACGTAAAATTCCCTAACTATTAATTGTATTATTTATCTAGCATCTTTTAAATTTATAATACTAATTCAACAATATTTTTAATATTGCAATTTTCCTTATGTTGAGAATGTAAAAGTGATTAAATTAAATAAAAATCATACAATACAAACTGAATAAGTAATAAAAATATCTTTAAAAATAATATAAAAAATTATTATATAATGAAAGTTATCGGTTTTTATATAGACAATTGATCCGTTTTAGTTTAGTATTTTTGCGTAAATTTTATGTAATAATTGAGTGAAAATTGGACTTTGAAGTGTTGTGATGAAAAAATTTCTATTAAGTTTAGCCTTAGTTATCTGTCCCGTCTCTATTGTATTAGCCGAGCCCCTGTCAACACAAACACTTAGTGACCAGCAGCTGATCCACCAGCAAGAACGTCAAAAAGCTCTGCAAGATTCGTTAAATCCCATCTCACCTGATATCCATTTATTACCACCGAGCACAACAACTGGACAGATAGACTTTCCGGTTGAGTCGTTATGTTTCAATATTAATCAGGTTGAATTAATTGGGCGTGACAAATTACCTTGGTTTATTCCCTTAAAAAAACTTGTACAACAAGCCGAGCATCGCTGTTTGGGTGGGCAAGGAATAAATTTGTTAATGAGTCAGTTACAAGACCGCCTAGTGAGTTATGGTTTTATCACTACCCGAGTTGTTGCCCCCGAGCAAGATTTAGGGGAGGGGACATTAAAATTACTGTTAGTTGAAGGTAAAGTTAGGCGCATAGTCTACAGTGAAGATAGTGATAAATATGCACAACTGTATAGTGCCATGCCAGCAAGAGAAACCCAAATACTCAATCTACGAGATATAGAGCAAGGGCTTGAGAACTTACAACGTTTACCCACAGTGAGTGCACAGATGCAGTTAGTACCAGGGGATAAACCGGGTGAAAGCGATATTGTTATTAGTCGCAAACAAACAAAAATGTGGCGATTAGGATTATCGGTTGATGATTCTGGTACCAAAACAACGGGACGAGACCAAGGCGGAGTTACACTTTACATGGATAACTTATTGTCATTAAGTGATGCATTTTATATCTCTGGTGGGCATGATTTAAATGGTAAAGGCAAATACGGTTCGCGTAACTATTTATTCTCGTATTCGGTGCCTTGGGGTTATTGGTTATTCAATGCCTCGCTATCTGGTAACAAATATCATCAAACGGTAGCAGGACAAAATGAAGATTATAAATACAGTGGACGTAGTCGCAACGGCAATATCCAACTGAGTCGATTGATTCATCGCAATGAATCTCAAAAAACGACATTAAGTTATGGCATTAGCCTACGTCAATCACATAACTATATCAATGATACGGAAATTGAAATCCAGCAACGAAAAACGACGAATTGGCAATTAGGGCTACAACATCGGCACTATATTAACGATATAACATTAGACGCGGGCGTCACGTATCAAAAAGGTGTGCGTTGGTTCAATGCACGAAAAGCGCCAGAAGAGCGTAATCCAGAAGACAACGGTAGTGCACTATCTAATATTTTTTTAGTCAACTTTTCGGCGAATGTCCCCTTTAACTTGGGACAGCAACAATTTCGTTATCGTTTAGACTATCAAGGTCAATATACGCGGGGTGAACGCTTAACTTCACCAGACCAGTTTTCGATAGGCGGACGATGGAGTGTACGAGGTTTTGATGGTGAATTAACCTTAAAAGCTGACCGAGGTTGGTATGTACGTAATGAACTTGCCTGGCAGGCACCTTTTAACCATGAGCCATATTTAGGTATTGACACTGGTGAGGTCTCGGGGGCTAAAAGCGAATATTTGTTAGGGCGGCACCTAACCGGAGGTGTTGTGGGTATTAGGGGTAGCCATTACGGTTTTTACTACGACCTATTTGCAGGTACCCCGATACGCAAACCGAAAGGATTTAAAACCAATCCTTTAGCATTAGGGTTTAACGTAAACTGGAATTATTAACATCTAGCATCAAGAATATAGAGTAGTTAAAGCTATCGAGACACTAGAATAATTAAGGTAATGAAAATAAGGACAAAACGATGAACAGGCATTTATATC
>NZ_JAAEDV010000007.1:0-133566 GCF_013345045.1 Gilliamella sp. ESL0250
ACGATGTAATCTACAACGACGATGACTCTGACTTTGACAGTTTCAGTGTTATTTGCACCGCACCTTAGCTTTTAGCATTGAGTTCTTAATCATTAAGGCGCAGTGATACTTATATGACTGTAGTTGGTTAAGTTATCAAAGAACAACCCCCACCTAGTTGGGGACGCTGAGCAGGCAGAGTCTGCGAGTTTTGCGCTTTAATGACGGAAAATCAAAAAAAACACTTCCCTGACTGACGACGCTTAAGCTGTGAAGAGTTACTCAACATAAACAATTAGACATTATCATAATAAAAATTGAGTAAAATTATTACCAAACAAAACAGGCTATTTTTTATCTGGTTTTTTGTATAAATGTCAAACGATTTTTTTATAAAAATATCAAAAAGTGATGATGTGTGATTGTAGTAAGGTGGTTTTTTGTGGCGTATAATTTGGTTCCCACTAAACAACTTTCTGACGTAAAATCAACATGAAATTTAATATAATCATTGCAGCCTTAATGGCAACCAGTTTATCTTGTGCTGCTGTAGAGCCTGCTCCGCATTGGGATTATGAAGGCGAATTTAAACCCGAAAATTGGGGAAAACTTTCACCTGAATTTTCAACCTGTGAAAACGGCAAAAATCAATCGCCGATCAATATTGAACATGCACTAAAAACGCACCATGATAAACTTAAACTGGTGTTTAAACCCAGCAAGCAAGAAATCATCAACAACGGCCATACCATTCAAATCAATGTTAACGAAGGTAATACCTTAGAAATTGATAATGAAATCTTTACGTTACAACAATTCCATTTTCATGCACCAAGCGAAAATATGATTAAAAGTAAACCCTTTCCGATGGAAGCTCACTTTGTTTATAAAAACGACAAGGGCGACTTAACGGTTGTTGGTCTTATGTTTAATAGGGGAAAATCTAACCCCGAATTAGCTAAAGCTTGGCAACATATTCCGACACAAGTAGGAAATACTGCGGCATTAAGTCAGCCGGTTAATATTAAGGCATTATTGCCAAATAGATTAGATTTTTACCGCTTTAGCGGCTCACTAACAACACCGCCTTGTACGGAAGGTGTGAGATGGATTATTTTAGAACAAGAAAGTAGCGCATCTGCCAAACAAATTGAAAAATTCCACTCAATCATACATCACGATAACAACCGTCCAATTCAGCCTTTAAATGGTCGTGTGATAGTTAACTAATACTTTTTGGCTCTATCGGTGAGAGCGAGTAGAGCCAATAATTACTGCACTTATCACTTATAACACACTAAAATATATAATGTATTTTTTAATGATTTTTCGTAATTAAATATTATACGCATACCGTATAAAAATTTTACGCTATCATCAAATAATATTAATACCCTGTCAAAACATGAAAATTTATGTAATCAGGGCTACTTTATTGATTTTATGTTCAGGTGTTTTTTATCTTTATCTTTATCTTATCTTTAGTGCCTCAGCGTCTTGATAGTCATCACTCATATTCTATAAATATGAGTGGATAGGTTAAGCTAACTGCCCATTCTATCGTTATATGCTTTTAGGGATGAAAGCATGATTATTGGCAAATTAAGGTTAAATCATCAAAGAAAAGTTTCTCCAGCTCAAGAGCAATTGCGCCCACCAATATAACAGCAATGCTTAATCCTGCATGAGTTACAAAACAAGTTGGGTTTGTAATAATGTACTTAATCCACAATTGATCACCTAATATAAATGATTAATGACTTAAATTTTAAAAAAGGTTATATTATTCAACACTAAAAATAGTGTTTTTTATAATTAAAAAGGAATAGTTAACATGAAAGGAAAAATTTTTAGTATTGCCATAATATTATTAGCTGGAGCTTGTATGCCCCTTTCAGCTAATGCAATTTATGAGATAACTTGCCCTGATTCTGTTCAGGTAAACGCGATTTCCACCGAATTAGAAACATTACCTGAAGGATGGCAAATATCCGAACAAAAAAATCTGTTGTTACGAGTTGATAGTGGTGAAGTATACCATGGTAAACCAGTGAATTTAGGACAGATGATACCCTTTACAACTACCATTAAAGGTAAAAAATATAAGGATTCATGGAGTGTTGATACTCGTTATGATACACCTAATGATACTGGTTATTGGTTTAATTGTTCTTATTCACGTAATCGGGTTCGCTTAATAAAACACATCGATCCAACCATGAAAACCTGCTGGGTAATCACTTCAAAAGATGCAAAAGGTAATATGAAAGTAAAACTAAATTGCGATAAAAAAATACATGAAGGTCGACAATCATACTCTAAAGGTGAAAATAAAGTTAGTTTAAGCTCTAACATCGGATAAAGTTAGATAGCAAAAATAGCCTTGGTTTAGATAGTTAATAGTCTAATGCATTTAACTTAATAAAATGATATTAACTATTAGAAATCATTGTATTTTTTATAAGATTAAGAAGGAATAGCAAACATGAAAGGTAAAATTTTAAGTTTAGCAGCAATTGTCGTAATAGGGGGGAGTCTTTGCCGTTCAGCTAATGCAAATCAAGAGATAGTTTGTCCCGAATCGGTAAAAATAAAATATGCTAAACCTGAACTAGAAGTTGTGCCTGAAGGCTGGGAAGTGTCTGAAAAAGGCTATGATAAGAATAAAATTAATGGTTTAATCTTGCCAGAAGATATCGCTCACACCAGTTCTCTTATTCGACTAAATCAAGTAGAAGTATATTCCGGAAAATCAACAGATTCAGCAAAAAGAATAAAAACCAAGCCCGCAATGATAAATGGGAAAAAATATAAGGCAGTTTGGTTGTTAGAGAGCAGTGATGATACTAATAAACTGAGCTTTTGGGCTAGCTGTAATTATAACTACAATAACGAAGTACAATTGACAAAGCCTATTGATGCATCACTGAAAACTTGTTGGGCAGTTGACACCCAAAATCAGCATCAAGGAACACTTGCTAAATTAGTGTGTAGTACTGAAAAAGCAAAATAAATTAATATTAGTTTGGATATTTCGGGGGATATGTTCACATTTCCCACAAAAGTTATACCTCAATAAAGATAGTAAAAGGTAGTCGTTTGTGACTGCCTTTTACTTTTGTCAGAGATTAGCGTTTTATATAGTCCTTTATCACACTTATAACCATATTGGAGCAAGTGAAATAAATAATGAAAATCTGGTTTGATTAAATCGTTATATAGATTGCTTCTCTATATGTTGATTTATAAAATCAATGACAGGTTGCCAAATTTCTTGTTCGGGTGCTTGATAATCCCATAAAGGTGTAACCAACTCATCTAATATTTGCAATTTAGCGAGAAAATTTTTTGAATAGGTTTGACGTTGTTCATCTGACATGGCTAGTAACCTTTCTGACGAAATGTATTTGCGCTTTTGCCGTGGGTTTTCAATAAAATTGCCTAAACTACATAATTCTTTCTCATTTTCACATTCTGAATAGGAAAAGGGATAAGTTTGTTCTACTTGTTCAAAAGCATCTGCAATTTGCGGTAAATTTACTGCTTTCATTGCTGGTACAACATATTTTGCTGTAGCATAATTCCATAAAAGATTACACCAACCATCACTTTGCCAATGACTAATGGTATGAATGACAACAAAAGCATAGAAAGCATTTCGATCCAGTTTTGTGCTTAGCTCTGATTCGCAAGGGATACACTCATAAATCTTATCAAAGAACGCGATGACATCTTCAAAATCAGATAGCTTTTGATTCTGAGTTAACATATTAATTGTTATCATATTATTTCCTTATCCTAATTTATTTGAATTTTAACATATTTGAAAAGCAATGAAATGCTATCTTAGCAGCAGTCTTAAAATTGTGCTGTTTTATGGGGTGGTTACAACCTGTCCCTTGATATTCACGTCCGTTATAGGTATAAATACATTCAATGATATAAGGACATTGGGCTAATACATCATTTTGTAGAAACTGTGTTGAGCTAAATTGGGATTTATCGGGGTATATGACCCCATAAAGCTCACGTAAAAAATCAGTCTCGTGTTTTTTTTCGTTTCATTTTTAAGTAACGGTAAACGTTTGGTGTCAACATAGAGCATTCCGCCTTGATAGGGTTTATTATCGCGCTTAGCTTATCTTCTTAATTTATCTTCAATGGACTTTTCAACTTTAACCAGATGTTTAATACCATAAAAGAGAGTTTTATATCGTTCGTTTTTACTTGTCAAAGGAACAAATGTAAATACCCCAAACTTAGTACAAGATTCAAGTAGAAAATAATACTCCTTGTTTAGGGTTTTATACTCAATCTGCGTCATATTATTTAATGCTTCATGAGGTTTTTCGTTGTTATAACTGGTTAGCCATTCTTCTGTTACCTTTCTTGCTTGTTCCAGATTATTAAATAGATATAAATCTAGTACCTCTGTGCGATAGATGCGATTAAATCGTTCCAATATACCCATTTTGATATGGGTTGCCGAGCTCAATATAATCAATGGCTATATCATGTGATTTAGCCCAGTTAATAAACGTATTTCCAGTGAATTCCGGTCCATTATCTACTCGTATTTTGAGTGGATAATTATGATATTCAGCCAGTTTATCCAGATAACGGGTGATCCTGCCAGCCGGCAAACTGACCGCAATATCAATGCCTAGCACCTCACGATTAAAGTCATCGATGACATTGAAGTGTGGATAATTCAACAGTAGATTCTTATATAAGCCCTTTAGACTCTATATAAATTAATCCAAATGATTTTTAAAGTTTAATATCACATACATCAGCTCTTTCCATATAATTTGTGGAAACTGAAGAAAATAGAATTTTTTTATTTTTATCAATAAGATAAGTTGCAGGAATAGGCAGTTTATACGTCTTATCATTATTAAATAATTCTAAATCTGCTCCCATGTTTTTATAGATATCACGAACATTTTCTTGCAGCGTAAAAACAAGCCCATATTTATCAGCAATTTCGTTCCCTTTATCAGAAAGTATTCTAAATTCGAGGTTATTTCGTACCGTTACATCGTGATTAAAATGAATAGTTTGAGGAGAAATCGCAATAACCGTTGCACTATCAATAAGATTGTTATTTATAGCTTCTTGGTAATGTGCTAATTCAGCCATACAAAACGGACACCAATTACCACGAAAAAAGCTAAGTATAACTGGATTATGTTGCAATGTATCGTAGAGCGAAATAGGTAGACCCTCAGCATCTGGCAACGTAAAATCAGGAGCTATATCACCGACTTTAAGAGCGTGGTTTTCTAAATTTAGCTCTATAAGTTCATGAAGTGATTGTCCGAACGCATTTAAAATATCAACTGGCACAGTTTGCGCCATTTCTTTTTGTATTAGCTCAAGTTTTTCATTTAATTTCATGATTATTTTCCTTTAGAGGTTTATTTATTGTGCGTATAGCTTTTTTAACAATACGCTGTGTAAATGCTGAATCACTTTCTGATAACCATTGTGAATAGAGGTCTGATACCCAACTTGGTCGAGTTTTACTTGCATCATTTAACCAATTAGCAACTGAATCTTGGACATATTTTTCAGGTTCGTTTTTTAATGGTTCAAGTAAAGAAAGAGCCATTTCAGGTTGTGTTTTTAACTCACTAATATGCTTAGACCAACCCCCTCTAGGCCTTAAACATTCAACAGCAAACCACCTAACGTAGGGATTTGGGTTTATTACCCAAGTAGAAAGTAATTGAATAGAAACAATTAAATCAGAAGATAATTTTTCTCGAACGGCCATCCAAACCCATTTGCAAACTCTAAAGTGGATATCTTTAGCGTAAGATTGAATCTGGATAAGTAATTCTTGTAGCGATAGTGGAGGTTTCTTTTGGGTAAGAACCACTCTAAATAAATGCTCTTGATCTATTTGTAAGCATTCATTGAGATTAGTCGTGGCACCAAGCCCGTTATTCAATATGTCAATACGATTCATTATTCGTAACACCCTGGTAATATGATATTGTTGGGGTAGATGATTTTTTAATCTGTTCAGTTAACTTTCCATGTATCGTATCACTCATAAAATACTGACTCATAAAGACCGAATGAAGTCGATATGGAGTAAAACCGAAGGTTCTTCCCATTGTCAGCAATTCATAATAACAATCAATAATCTGATCTACATGTAATACTATTAAAAGCCGATTATTCGGCATAATTATTAAGTACGGAGAGAAATAAGGTAGTTTTCGTTCACTTTTAATAAGCCCTTTGAGAACATATTCTCGACTTATCAACCAAATAGCTTCAAAAAACGCATCATACGTGGAAGCAAATTTTATTGTTATCTTATCTTTAATAAAAGATGATTTGTTAAGATGCGTAACAATTCTAAGATTCTTTGTTTCCTGAAGCATATCAGTAATCTCTAAATTCATAAATTATAATTAATCATCTTTAAGCTGAGACATTTTATTTAAAATACAAACGAGCGTTTTAATTTCAGAATCTGTTAAATTTTTTGTAATGTTAGCAATCCAAAGACTATGTTCCTTGAAGATTCGGTGTATCAAATCTTGGCCTTTTTTAGTCAGAGTAATATCAATTTTTCTTCCATCGGTGATGTCTTCAGTTTTATTGACCAATTTTTCTTTAACTAAAGAATGAATGAAAGAGGTTATCGTTGGTTTTGTAACTCCACTCAGAGTAGCAATTTCTTGCGGTGATAGCACCTTATGCTCAAATAGAAGTACGAGCACCATAAAACGCCCCTCAGATAACTGATAATCACTTAGTCGTTTAGCACATTCTTTGTCTATTCTCATTCCAGTAGAAAGTATACTAAAACAAGCTTCTACCGATAATATATTGGCTGCTTTATGTTTTTTAATAATACGAGCTAATGATATATATTTTTTTTCCAACTTCACGATTATGACCTCCTTTTAATATAGTTAGATGTCTAACTAAACTGCCAAAAAAATAGTTAGACATCTAACTATATCTGGATTATAAAAAAAACATATTCCTTGTCAAGAAATATTAAAAAATAATTTCACTTAAGTATAAAGCTCATCAACAAAACAAATTAATACAGATTGTAACTACCCCCTAAAATAGTACAGCAAAAAAGTAGAAAATTCTCTATGATAAAAGTAAAGGGGATTTAATTATGAAAAAAATGACTGAATATCAAATCGTCGCTATTTTAAAAGAAGCTGAAGCGGGTATTCCCGTTAAAGAACTGTGCCGTAAATAGGGCATGGGTAATTCAACTTTCTATAAATGGCGGGAAAAATACGGCGGAATGGAAACTTCGGACATCAAACGCTTAAAGGAGCTGGAGGTTGAAAACCGTAAGCTTAAGCAGATGTTTGCCGAGCTGAGCTTAAAATCCCAGCTTCAGGAAGAAATCATAAAAAAGCTTTAGTGCCCACAACAGCACGTAAAACGTGGGCACAGCAACTACAACAAAATCATTTAGTTACTATTGCTATGAGTTGTGCCATTGTTGGCTTAAGCCATTGTGCTTACTATTATCAACCTAAGTTACTGGATGATTCGGTGATTATTTCGGTGTTGAATGCTATCACAGACCGGCATTTACGCTGGGGCTTTCCTAAATGCTTTAATCGTATCAAAAAGCTCGGCTATAAATGGAATCATAAACGGGTGTATTGTGAGTTGAAACTTAATATTAGGGCTAAACGTAAAAAACGTATCCCCCAACGAACACCAGAAAAGCTATTGGATCCTAATAAACAAGGTGAATGTTGGTCAATGGATTTTATGAGTGACAGTAGCCGTAATCAACGTCGCTTTAGGACCCTCAATGTCATCGATGACTTTAATCGTGAGGCGCTAGGCATTGATATTGCAGTAAGCTTACCGGCAGGGAGAATTACCCGTTACTTAGATAAACTGGCCAAATATCATGGCTATCCATTAAAAATACGAGTCGATAATGGGCCAGAATTTACAGGAAAAACCTTTATAAACTGGGCTAAATCCCATTGATATAGCCATTGATTATATCCAGCCCGGTAGCCCTTATCAAAATGGCTATATTGAACGATTTAATCGTACCTATCGTACTGAAGTACTCGATTTATATCTTTTTAACAATTTAGCGCAAGCAAGGAGAATAACCGAAGAATGGTTAACGATTTATAATACCGAAAGACCGCATGAGGCATTAAATAATATGACACCGATTGAGTATAAAACACTAAAACAAGCAGCATGATTTTCTACGTGAGTTGTGTACTAAGTTTGGGGTATTTACAGCGATTACATCCAGATATTTATATGGATGAGTTATTAGTTGGAATGCGTACTATTAATCAAGTTTTAGCGCATATTATGAAAAAACTTGATATTTATGATGAAGTTAAATTAGATACATCTGAATTGTATGTTAAGTAAAAATTTATTTATAAATTTAACTTAATGCAGATGGCAAAGGACTAAGTGGTGGAGCTGGCGGGAGTTGAACCCGCGTCCGAAATCTCTACATCCTCGGTACTACATGCGTAGTTTGTTTTTGAATTTCATCTACCCGCTGCGAACAAACACGCCACTGATAGACTAGCTTGATTAAGTTTAATGCTTCCGCCCCAAGCAAGGCTTCCACACGATCTCGTTTGGGTTTGACTCCTCTTGATCCCCGTCCTACGAGCGGAGGCTAGGGAGAGAAGGCTCTATGCAGGTTATTAAGCTGCTAGTGCGTAGTTTTCGTCGTTTGCGACTATTTTTTTGCGGTTTATTTACGAGGCCTACCGCACCTCGGCATGCACCTTGGGTTTCGCAAATCCCGTCGAATCCAGAATCAGCCCCAATTGTGAATTGTACCTAAGCACAATATCAGGGCATTATAGGTGAATTCAAGATGGAATACAAGTTAGCCAACTGCTGAGTTAGCCCGATTTTTGAGCGGAGTATATCGCGATCGTTTTAGGATTGCTATTTAATCAAAATTTACCTATTTTAATTTTGTAAAAAAGTTTCAGGTAACTATGTGTTTCAGTATAAAAATAAAGTTTGTAACCGCTAAATTAGGTTTAGGAATTAATCGCGTTATTTACCGTAATTTGAGAAACGACTGTTATAAATAGATATAAAAAAACAAAACTAACGCCAAATCACAAACAGGCGATATAGCGTTGATATCATAAAGAAAAATCACCGCCACAATGTTTCAGCTGTTTGACCATATATAACGTGCTAAAAAAGCCTGATTTCAAGCTATATTTTTGTAAAAAATATTCAGGATTCTATACCGTTTCGTGATCCATTGCGACTTTGCAGTATTTATTAGATCATGTAATAACCATGGTATCAATCAAACATTCATAAAACCTGTCTGCTAACAAATGAATGGGCAAGCTGAAAGCGATAAGGACTTTAATGAATATGTGATATTTGCTTTTCAGGTTATATTTTTTTTGTAAAAAATATTCAGGATTCTATACCGTTTCGTGATCCATTGCGACTTTGCAGTATTTATTAGATTGTGTAATAACTATGGTATCAATCAAACACTCATAAAACCCGCCTGCTAACAAATGAATGGGCAAGATGAAAGCGATAAGGACTTTAATGACTATGTGATATTTGCTTTTCAGGTTATATTTTTTTGTAAAAAATATTCAGGATTCTATACCGTTTCGTGATCCATTGCGACTTTGCAGTATTTATTAGATCGTGTAATAACCATGGTATCAATCAAACACTCATAAAACCCGCTTGCTAACAAATGAGTGGCAAGCTGAAAGCATAGGGACTTTTATGGTGATGTGGCATAACCACGTTTTTTACAAATTAGGTATATGACAGTCTGATCATTTTGTATTTTGATTAATGTGAATGAGCAAGTTTTATAATAGTTATAACTATTTTAAAATATTTAAAAAATAATTTATATTTAAAATCAAACGGTTAGTTGTTTTTTGCTTAAATATATAAAAAATATATGAAATTAAATTGAACTTTTTGCCGTTTAATCTGTCTATATTAACAGATTACGTTTTTCATTTTTTGCCTTCCACTCAAATCTTCGAGTGGATTTTTTTTGTCTTATATTTTCCCCCTCTAAAGCAATTTATTAAATCCTTTATTTATTATTAACAGTTGGCGCTAGTTTTTTTATTATTTTTGCTAGAAATAATTTGCGCTTATATAGGCAGAAAGATAGTATTGCTAAAATTTTGGTTATTTAAATAGCGCCTTTTTATTCGTTATCAAGCCTTTTCAAAAAATTGTTTAAAACTATTTTGAGTATCATTACTTTTAATAATAGCTTAGGCAATAAGCTGTGCTTGGGTTACGAAATCGTTATGTGCGCAGAGAGAATTATTATGTTATTTTCAAACAGGACACAAGGACACTTAATTGCCTTAATGACAGTGTTTCTTTGGGGAACAACATTTATCGCAACTAAGATATTATTAATTGATTTTAAACCAGTTGAGATCTTGTTTTTTCGATTTGGACTTGGTTATCTAACTCTTTGGATATTATCGCCGCGTTTTTTGGCTTGGCAGGGCGTTAAGCAAGAGTGTCTGTTTTTATGCGCAGGGCTTTGTGGTGTCACTTGTTACTTTTTGTGTGAAAATATTGCATTAACTTATACAACGACGTCTAATGTTGGGGTGATTACTACTTTAGCACCAATATTTACTGCAATATTATCGATATTCTTTTTGAAGACTGAAACACCACCTAAACGCTTTTATATGGGATGTTTATTTGCAATTGTTGGTGTTGGATTAATTAGTTTTAATGGGCAGTTTGTGCTTTCGCTCAATCCCCTTGGTGATCTGCTAACTATGTTAGCTTGTTTGTTTTGGGCTTGTTATTCAATTTTAGTAAAAAAGAGTAGCAATTATGGTTACAATACAATTTTATTAACAAGAAGATTCTTTTTTTATGGTCTGATGTTGATGTTGCCAGTATTGCCTTTCTTCGATTTTGAATGGCAATTGTCTCGTTTTACCGATCCTGTAAATCTACTCAATATTTTGTTTTTGGGTGTTGGCGCTTCGGCAATTTGCTTTGCATCTTGGAATTATGCCGTTAAATTAGTAGGGGCAGTTAAAATTAGTATTTATTTATATTTGGTTCCGATTCTTACCATTATTGCTGCCGTTGTGATTTTGCACGAGCCGTTTACTTGGATTGCTGCTATTGGTACATTGTTTACACTTTGTGGCGTGTTATTATCAGAAAGCAAAATCAGCGTAAAAAGAAAATAAGCCGTTTTTGCTAAATTGAAAATGAACAGGCGCATTAGCGCCTGTTTAATCATTTTTTAAAACATTTTGGTATTATGAATCGAATTATTGCATTCTTTTATCAATGGCATCCATGATAATTTTACCCAAATGTTCATAATTTTCATCGAAATGGTGTCCACCGGGTAATTTGAATGTTTCTCCTTTCATTTCTGGTTGTAAGCATCCAGTATCATCTATTTCTTCTTCACCATAAATACAAAATAGTTTGCTGGCAGGAATGTTATTGACTTCTGGAGCTGTTTTCATTTCGTTACCCGATTGACCAAGCCAACCACTGATTTCAATTTCAAAATTAGCATTTTTTGAAAATGCGATCATCACAATGGCTTGAACGCTATTTTGATCTGCGCTTGATAAACGGTTGTAAAGTGCAGGTAGAATATCTCCACCAAATGAATACCCGGCAAGCACAAAACGGGTTGTTCCCCATTTTTCACGATATTGTTGCATTAAGTAAGCAAGATCTTTTGCACTACGCTCAACCGAACGATGTTGCCAAAATAGTTTTAATGCATCAACCCCCACTACCGAATAACCGTGCGAAGCCATATACTCGGCTGATACCTTATCTAAATCACGCCAGCCACCATCTCCCGAATAATAAAGCGTAACCGTATTAGGGTAAACTTCTTTGCTGGTTGCGGGTAATTCAATAACAGGTAGCTGTTCATGTTTGCCAAATAAAATCGACGCAAGGTGTATACTCAGTAGTTCAACTGGCGAAGCCTGATATTCTCCAATTGCCGTTGTAACAGCGATTTTTTTTTGCTCACGAGGAAATACAGCCACTTCTTCTTCGGGAGGATTATTCCAAATTACTTGCCATGTTCCGTGGTTTGCTTGTGTTGGTAGCGCAGCATCACAATCTTTATGATCGAGTGTGAATTCAATTGATAGTGCTTTAGCATCATCACTTTGTTGTTCGGCTAACCAACGGTATGCAAAAGCAGCTCCTTCTTGCATACCTGCGACAGCAAAATTAGACTCGTCTAACACTTTTACGGCTTGTTTAAACCGATTTTTTTGTTCGGCACAGCTTGCCTGTGGCTTTAATTCAAACTGAACCAGTTTTGCGCCCGTTTTTTCTGATAAATTTAATAGTTGTTGTTCTGTAAAATGATTATCTTTGGTGGCCACTATAACAGCTGCTGCTTCAGCAGTTTGTTTAGGACTTGCCGATATAATAGACAGATCATTGTTGATAGTGATGACGTTTACTGATGCACTGCTTTGGTTTTTTATCAGATACCAACCAACCAAGCCCAGCAAGGTTATGAGGAGCATGATAATTAAAAATAAAATACAACGTATGATTTTTTTCATATTATGGATTCTTATTCTTTTTTAGACCCGTTATGCCGCCTGAAATAAGAATGGTTGTGTCAATGATTGCAACTAAAGGATCCAGTCCAGCAGGCACCGCCATATAACGGGGTTCCCAATGTGTTGCAAACTTCTCTTTAAAGCGACGTAGACCTTGGAAATTATAAAAACGCCCACCACGGCGAAAAACTAATGCACCTAGTCTTTGAATCATGGGAGCACCTCGGCGCCTTTGCATGCCAGCAAGGGGTACCATGCCTAGGCTAAAATATTTATATCCTTTTTCTTGATAATGCAAAATTAATCCAACCATTAAAAATTCCATGGTTAATTTAGGAATATCTTGCACCACTCGCATTAAATCAATACTCGCTGAATGGTTTTGCTTGGTTTCTAACAGATTGACAAAAGCAATAATGCGATCTTCATAGGTAATGGCCGCGATGGTGAAATTATCCAAATATTGTTTAGAAAACGATCCTAATGAGAATCCTTTTTCTTTCGAATGTTTGTTTTTTAGCCATGCATCAGAGACTGCTTTTAATTCATCGATCGGTGCTGTTCCTGGTGGATAAAATTTTAGCGAAAGTCCATCACGTTGCCCTCGGTTCCAAGTGTAGCGAAGATCTTTATAATCTTTTGACGCCAAATCAAATATTTTTAAATTGACTAAGGCTTCTTCACCTAATTTAACGGTACGTAAACCAATATCCATATAAAAAGGTAAATTTGCTGCTTTGACTTGATAAAAAACAGGGCGAAGATTATGTTGATCACAAAGGTCACGAAAAGCCCAAATTAAATCAGCACGATCAGCATTATCGCCAATGGGATCATAAAGCGCAATCATACTTCGCCCACGCCTTGCGTACATAATGAATGAGGTTTCGGCCTCATTAAACAGTAATGACTTATCTCCAGTCATAGCAAGCCCGCCTTCAGGCTGTTTGGAATCTAGCATAATTTGGTAAGCCTTGCTAAGCTGTGCTTTGTTGGGTTTAGTTAAAATAGGTAATGCTGGGCGAAAAATCCAAAATAGCATCACACAACTTAATAAAATAAAGCTGCCCAAGGCGGCACGTAATGCTCGTGGCACTTTGCTGTCTAATTCAAATTGCCACCATAAAGCATGACTATAAGGTACATCTTGGTAGATAAATAAAATCACCCATACAAACAGTGCGATCATACCAAAACAGATGGCAAAAAATTTAAAAGAAAAAGGAATGATTATCAAGCGGCTTTTTCGATAAAAAGAGTGCCTAAAATTGATTAATAAGATGGCAATGCTTAATAATACGGTAGCTTCGATCCAATGTAATCCTCGTAATAAAGAAAGCACACTTCCTATTAATAATAATATGACCGCACCCCACCAAGCCGAAAAGAGCCGACGACGTAATCCCATTGCGAGCAATAAACATAAAATACCGATTAAACTCGCAATTAAATGGGCAATGTTGATCACTTTTTTGGGAATCAATGTGTTAACTAAGTCATGATTAAAACCGGGTAATACGCTTGAAAACATCATGACAACACCTGCGAAAAACACGGTAGAGGCCATGACCAACGCAGCAATGCCTGTTTCGGTCTCTTTTACCTGTGGTGCAGTTAAATAGTGCTTGCCTTCATTAACCAGTAATAAGATCCCTGCGGGAATAAGTGGGATTAAAATATAAATAGTTCGATAAATAACAAGCGCAACGGTTAATGGTGCTGCGCCAATTTCTGATGATAATGCCGCTAACATAATGGCTTCAAAAACACCGACCCCTCCAGGGACATGGCTTAGTACGCCAGCAACTAAGGCTAAAATGTAAACCATAATAAAAGTGATGAAATTAGGCTGTGTTGGCAATAAAAAGTAGAGAATAGCACCAGCTAAAATAGCATCAAATAACGTGATAATAAGCTGACAGATTGCTAAGCGCATGCTTGGTAAGCGAATTGTCCAGCGGAATAGTTGAAATAGCCTTGTGTCTTTATTGGGTTTTTCGGGTAATTGATGTCGATACAAAAAAACAAAAACTAAGGCATAAACACAAAATATCGATATTGCGGTTAACCATATGCCATTTTTTGACATATGAAGCGCTAGTATTGTTTGTTGTGTGTGGATTAAAGCGGCAATTGTTGCGAATAAAGGTAATGAACAACCTAATGATAACGTCACAAAAAGTGACATTCTGGCCACATCTATGGCGGTTAAGCCTTGTTTAAAATAAAGGCGGCATCGCACAGCTCCCCCAGATAAAACAGACAAACCTATCGCATTACCAATCGCAGAGGCACAAATTGCGCCAAGAATTAGCATTGATGGTTTTAATTTGACACCCGCATAACGGGCTGCTGACCATTCATAACAGATCAACATAAAATAACTGCCCACAGCCGATAAGCAAGAAAATAAAATTGCGTTAATTGGAAGATCTCGAAAGGCTTGTTTTAAATCTCTCAGATTAATTTCTTTTAATAGACTCCAACAAATCATTAATGCAATAAAAAAGATAGATAGCCCTAGTAATAAAGCTAGACGTTGGCGGTATCGAGTGAAGCGTTCAATGAACTGGCATGGCAAAACCTTGCGTACTAATGTTTTCACTAGGTGAACTCCAAAATTTGCTTTCATGATGCCTGAGATCTGCGCATTCTACCTTTCCAATCTACTGAAAACAATCGAAAGAAAATAAAGAAACGATAAAAAAACATTAATTACTGAAATTTTACTATTAACGAAGGTGTATTTATTTTAGTCATATAAGATTAAGTTACCATAGAAAGCGCGTTTAGCTTGCTAATATTATGTTTAGGCGATAAGAAAATGCTTTTTTATATGTAATAGGTAATCAGTTTATTGAAAACCTTCTGTTAAAAAACAGTGTGTTATATTATAATGGTATTGACTTGATTTTTAATTTGTGAAATTAGATTTTTTTGTTGGAAGTGTATTTGCAAAAATAAAGCATTACCATGCAAGTGCTACACGATATGATAAGTTGGTAATAAATTATGCTAGCATCGTTGTGGTATAGCGTTTGTATGATGTGGATATCAATGTAAAGGAACATCATCATGAAGTCAAAGGGGCAACGAGTTAGAATAACAAAGAAGAACAAAAGTTGGTTAGTTAAGCAGTTGGCATTAAGTTACTTTCGGTTTTTTTATCTGTGTCGCTTATGCTCCTGTAGTGATTTATCGTTGATATTGCAAAAAAAGGTCATCACTTTAAAATCAATTATATCTTTGTGTTGTTGTATAGGGATGAGCTATCCTTTATTTGCTGTGTTACCTAATGTTGAATCCGCAAAAACCGCAAAAGCAATACAAGGTTCGGCGCCTTATTTAACGTTTGATGGTGGGCAAACCCAATCATGGGATACGGATAGATTTTTAGATATCGAGCTACCTGATGGTAAGGTGCTAACCCCAAAAAACAATCCCTCATCTAAAGCCAATCCGATACCATTGCTACGTGATGGTATAAAACTTAGTGATATTAAAACGCTTATTCCATCGGGTCAAAGTGCTATTTCAATGACCGATTTGCTGAATAATAATGGTTTTTGGGCCGATAAAGATGGTGATGGCGATATTACCGCAACGGGGAGTTTAACCATTATTGGTCGAGATGCCAATGGTACCGAAATGGGATTAGATGATACTTTTCAGGATTGTAATGCGCCCTACAGTGTAACAATGCATAGTGATAATAGTATTTTATCAACGGCTTATGGCTACCCAAATTCCACTCGGATAGGGGCTAATAGCGCCACCTATTACCTAAATCCACCCAAAGGCGCTTGTACTTATTCTGCCAAGCCTAACTTATATTTAAGTAATAGTCGCAAACATAATTGGGGTGGGTCGAATTATTCAGGGCCACCGAGCGAATGGGACGATGCAAAAGGCTTTAAACGTCAAGATTTAAATAATCCGGCATCAAACTTTCCAACCATGGGGGCGTATGGACTATTTTTTACCATGGATATGGTTGATAGCTTAGGCAGTGAGATGACATTTGACAAGTCACCAGCAACATCGGGTATTGATTTAACTATAACGGGCAATGGTAGCATTGCCAAGATTCGATTAGTCGGACCCAAAGAGGGGGCTAGCGCTGCCGAAGCAGCAACCGCAGTACCAACGACCTTTATCTTATATTCCGATAAAGCCAAAACCAATAAAGTATATAGTTTTACCATCAAAAAATGGTTTATCGCAAGAAAGGATTATAGTGGTAGCAATCATAGCTATGCTCAGGCAGAACAATATTGTAATCAGTTAGGCTATCAAATACCTACAGTTGATCAACTGACTAATGCTAATTCTCAATATTGGAATCAAGGTTTAGCAGGTCAGGGAAATAATTATCAACGTCGTATTGGTGGGGGATTATTGGCAGAATGGGGAGAAACTTATGACTCTGCTAACATTAATGTGGGCTACCCTGGTAGTAATTTCAAAAGTAATGAGGTTTATTGGACTCAAAATACATATCAAGGCAATGAACTTTATAATCTTTTAATATACAGCAATATGGGGTCAGTTGGCATTTGGCAGTATGGAGACACAGTTTGTGTTAATTAAATTATCAATACAAAATTATGAATAATAAAACAAATAAACATAAGCAGGGTGTGATTCAAGCCATACAAGCTTTTGTTAAACAAAAATTGGCTAATGACTTTTCTGGTCATGATATGGCGCATATTGAGCGCGTGGTGAGATTGTCCGAGCAGATTTTAAAGCATGAGCCAAAAGCGAATGGCTTTATTGTGATTGTTAGTGCTTATTTACATGACGTGATTGATGAAAAAGTGGTTGCTGATGTGAATCAAGCTGTCATGGAGTTGCGTGATTATTTAATATTACAGGCGTTAACCGATAGCGAAATTAAAAAGATCTTTGACATTATTGAAAATATGTCATATCGAAAAAATCTTAATCAGAAAAAAACATTATCATTAGAAGGGCAAATCGTGCAAGATGCTGATCGGTTAGATGCATTGGGAGCAATTGGTATTGCTCGCACCTTTTATTATGGTGGCAATAAACATCATATTATGTACGATCCTGATATTTCACCACGAACAGCATTGAATGAAGATAATTATAAACAAGCCAATACCGTTATTAATCATTTTTATGAAAAACTTTTTTTGCTTAAAGATAAGATGAATACCCCAATAGCTAAAAAGCTCGCTGAGCAACGGCATCATTTTTTGGTTCAATTTGTAAATCAGTTTGAAAAAGAGTGGCTAGGTAAGGATTAATTAGTCGCTGTTTTATTTTTTATAAACGGTAAAGTGTGGGCAATGATTTTGGCGACTGTAAAACGGATTTTAAACTATTTGGCGCAACGCTCTCTGACTAGAGAGCGCTTTTTACGATTAAAACGGTATTGGTGTACCAACAAGCCATAGCACAATAGGTAATGTGATTAAGCTTAATAATGTACTAACTAAGGTTGCACTTGATACCAGTTCTGGATGAGTATCAAACTGTACTGACATGAGAGTTGTATTGGCGGCACTCGGCATGGCCGCTAATACGATTAATATTTGCTTATAAACTGGCAAAATAGGCATAAAATAGACCATGCCAAATGCGACTATCGGTGAAATGATCATTCGGGTTAGTAATGAAAATGAAAGTTTAGGATAATCCAGTTGTTGGATCTTGATTTTGGCTAATTGCATTCCCAAAATAATCATAATGACAACGATTGAAGAATCACCAATCATGCCAATGGATGTCATTATGGATTTGGACAAAGGAATATGGCACAACTGAAAAAGCATACCTAATAAAGCGCCATAAGCTACTGGCATGCGGATAACTTTATTGATGACATCTTTTTGACTGACAATATCACTACGGGCACTACCTTTTGCTGCATAATAGATGCCAACTGTGCTCATTACAAATTGTTGCAATACCATCATAATCACGCCAAGGTCAAATCCCACGGTGCCAAAAAAGACTAACAGTACAGGAGTACCATAATTACCATTATTCATAAAACATGAACTTAAAATCATGGCACAGCGCTCTTTGGCTGAATATTTCATCATCATAGACCAAATGGAAATGATAAGGACCAATGAAAAACAGAGACCAAAAATATAACAGATATAAAATAAATAATCAGCCGTTAACGTATGCGTATAAAATGTTTTAAATGCCAAAAATGGGGATAGTACATAAAGTGACATTTTTGATAGATTAGCAACATCAAAATTTAAGGCTTTTTGTGCGATAAACCCGACAATAAAAATAGCAAAAATGGGAAACAAAATAATAAAAAATTGCATAAGCGATGTCTTTAATTTGATTAATTAGTTCATTGAATCAATGGTAGTTACGATCAATTCTCGTAATTGATTACAGGTAGTGTCATCCAGTGCATTGTTGTATTTATCTGTTAAGATAAATAAATCTTCAATATGTTCACCAATAGTGGCAATTTTAGCACTCCGTAATGATAAATCTAAATTAGCAAATATTTCGCCGACACAAGCAAGTAAGCCAGGCATGTCTAATGCAATGAGCTCCATATACGTTTGCCTTTCATTGAAAGCGGATAAAAAATTGACTTGTGTTGGTACAGAAAAAGATTGCAATCTTTTCTTTAGTGGTTTAATTGTCACTCCTTGATAAACAGGGTGTTGTAGTGCCTTTTCTAGAGCTTTGATAATGCCTTGATGCCGATCTGCTTGCACTGTTTGCCCATTTGGTTCAAGTACAATAAATGTATCAAGGGCAAATCCTTTTTTATTGGTAATAATGAGTGCATCATGAATAGTTAAATTATGCATACTGAGTGTATTACAAACAGTTGCAAATAGATAAGGTCTATCTGGCGAATAAATAAAAATCTCACTGCCACCATGATATGGATTTGGATTGATTAACACTAAGGTTTGCGTTAAATCATGATGTAATAAATTTTGAGCATGTATAACAATTTGTTCTGTTGTATACCGCAGAAAGTAGTCAACTCGACAGTCTTGCCAAAGATTCTTGATTTGCCATTCATCGTAATTTTGTTTGAGTAAAGTCGCGAGTGCTTCTTGTTTGTGTTGCCTTGCAATACTTCGTTGCTCTGGAATTTGGTGGATACCTGAATCAAAAGATCGCATTGCGGTAAAATAGAGCTCACGCATTAGGCTTTGCTTCCAACTATTCCAAAGCGTTTCATTGGTTGCACAAACATCGGCAATAGTTAAACAGAGCAAATACTGTAAGCGGCGCTTACTTTTTACTTGTTGAATAAATTCTCTAATGACGGCGGGATCTTGCAAATCGCGACTTTGTGCGGTTACCGACATCAGTAAGTGATAGCGTACTAACCAAATAATTAAATCGGTATCTTTGGCATCTAGCTGGTGTAATTGACAAAATTTTTCAACGAGCTGTGCACCTATTTCAGAATGATCACCATGGCGACCTTTACCTATATCATGAAATAAACCTGTGATAATAAGTAGTTCGGGTTTGGATAATTTAGCAAATACGGTCGAACTATTAGGATGCTTTTGTTTGCCGCTATCTGTTTTTAGGTTATCTAATTCAATTAGCAACCGAATGGTATGTTCATCAACGGTATAAGCATGAAAAAGATCAAATTGCATCATGCCAGCGATATGCTTCCAGTCTGGAATATATGCGGCTAATATGCCATATTGATGCATGGGTAAAATGGCTTTTTTTATTGCGTCAGGGTGTTTGATGATCATCATAAAAATTTGCCGAGATTTAGGATCTTCACATAGCAAAGCTTTTAATTTTCTTCTTGCCGAACGTAACTGCCTAATGGTGTTTGAATAAAGCCCTGTAATTTGTGGATTAAGCAAAATAGTATAAAAAAGCTGCATAATCATGACAGGATCTTTTTTAAAGAGGTTATCATCTTTTATATCAATTAAGTTTTCTCTAATTTGAAAATATTCATCAATATCATAAGGTTTATTTTTTAGGTTATTCTCAAGTATCGATTCATAAAACAGTTGTAATAACATCTGATTGAGTTCAGTAATATTGTGAGCGACACGGTAGTAGTCGTGCATCATTTTTTCTACTGGTGTGTTACCTTCACCTTTGTAACCTAGCATATTGGCAATGCTAAGCTGCCGATCAAAAAGCAAGCGGTTATCATAACGTGAGATCACGCAGTGTAAGGCAAAACGCATTCGCCATAAAAATTTACGGCAAGTTTTGAAGTCTTCAATATCTTCAGGGGTTAAATAATTGAAGTCAGCCATTTTTTGTAAAAATTTACCCCCAAAATGGCGAATGGCGATCCATTGGATTATCTGCATATCGCGCAATCCGCCTGGGCTATTTTTCAAATCAGGTTCTAGATTATAAGAGGTACTGTGATACTGCTGGTGGCGATTTTGTTGTTCTTTAATTTTTGCTTTATAAAAAGCACGAGAAGGCCATATCTTATCGCTAAAAATTTGTTTGTGTAATTCATCTAATAGTAATTGATTGCCAGAGATAAGTCTTGATTCAATCAAATTACTCATTATGGTGATATCATTTTTCGCTTCTTGTAGACAAATTCTCAATGTTCTAACACTGTGACCTATATCTAAATGCAAATCCCATAACAAGCGAACCAAATCACCGATCTGTTTTTCAATCTCTTTAGTCAATGGGTAGTCACTTAGAATCAAAATATCAATATCTGACAATGGATGTAATTCAGCCCGACCATAGCCCCCAACGGCAACCAAAGCGATGCGATTGCGTTTGAAAAAAGAAGAAACATGTTTAGGAATTTGGTAAAAACACCATAAACGCTGAAGTAAACGGTCAATAAATTGGCTGCGCAAATGCACTAATATATCAATATCTGTTTGTTGCTCAAATTGAGCCATTGACCATTGCTGAAACTCATCAAGTTGCTGTTTAAGGTAGCTAACATTTATCTGATCATCACTAAAATCAAGAGGAGAGACAGGATAAGATAAGTGCGTTTGATTCATAGTAACAACATTAAAATAGAGAAAATATTAAACAATATCCTTACCCGATTTCACGTTGCTGTCAAGCAACAGTTTGTTATCATTAACAATGCTGTTGATTAACGCACCTTATTTAAGTTATCTAAATTATTTAGTTATTATTTTTTTCATTAAACATGTTCAAATAGTATCATTTCAAAACCATCAGGGTTAAAAGGTAAATTATCATAGAGTTGAGGATTATTTTGGTCTTCAATCTCATGGGTGGTAAATAATAAATTGCCTTTATTATCAAGATATTGGTTCAGGATATCTCCTTCATTTGATATTTCAATATGGTTAGTTTTAATGCCCTGCTCATTAAACCTTTCTAATATCGCAGTAATGTTTTTCTTTTTACAATGTATAAATGTTCTGATGGTGGTTCCTTGTTCATTTTTGATAATTTGAGATAACGGTATATAACTACCTTTTTCATACTTGGTTTCTATCATTAATTTAGGTATCACTAGGCTTTCAAGTACGGTCAATTTACTGCTAATAGGGGCATTTTTTTTATATTCAAATTCGGTGGATAACCGCTGTATTCGTTTTTTTTGTAATATTGATATGATTTTGCCCATTTCTTTTTCAACACGGATATAAGTGGGTAAGCTAACAGCCTGCTCAATGCTATCTAATGGCGTTAATTGGTCTTTATCTGTCAGCGTATAAAAATACACACCATTTTCTAATGATTTAAACTGCGCTAAAGGTAGTGAAATTGGCGATTGTTGCCATTTTGTTTTATTGATTTTTTTATACTGATAATTATCACCTATTTCTACTTGGATTAAATCGCTATATTTATCATGAGGAGATTGGTTTTCGGCTTGAATTAAAGTTAATGGAGCTTGATGGGGGAAGTTTTTGTATCGCTCTGCCATAAAACCGGGAAAAGGTAATTGATGGTAATAAACTTGATGGGGCTTAATACCTAAATATTGTGCTCTATTAATCGCCTCACTATCATAGTTACTATTATCGCCAATACTCTGTTCAAAGATCGTATCGGTTAATAATGCATTACTTTTTTGTACATTCATGATTAATTTATTATAAGGATAGGGTTCGGGTAAATCTTTTTCAAAATCAAAGATTTCTTCCGGCTCTTGTTTTTTAGTTTTAATTACTTTGCCATTTTTATTTAAAATTTGATTTTCTATATGTTTGGGTTTTTCATAATGGATCACATGATTAGTTTTAATTCCCTGGTTATCAAAATAATCATCAATTTCATAAATGCCATCTTGTCTAATATAGGATTCAACGATATAACGCCCTGTTTTGATATTTTTTTTAATCGCTTTGGTCATTAATCCCGTATTTTCATCAAACCATATTTCAGAAGAATATATAGTATTATGACTATTATCATATAATTCTATTTTAAGGTTCTTTAAATTATGATTTTGCCAATAATCATAATGATAATGACTAATAGAAGCTAAACATCTTTTTTGGGTACTAACAACTATGCCTTGTTTTTTTTCAACCCGTAAATAGCAAGGCATCTCAAAAACCGCATCGAATGAGGCTTGTTTATGTAATTGCTTATGTTCATCTAAGGTATAAAAGTAAACCCCATCCGCTAGTGATTGAAAGGGATCAGTTGGATATAATATTTCGATAATATTGCGTTCTCGTTGAAAGATATCACTATATTGATAGTTTTTATTTAATTTTACCTGAGCTATATTTTGAATTGCCATTTCATACATATCTGGATGGTTTTCTAAACTAGTTAATGATGAAAATAAATCTTCCTCTGGATAACTATCTTCATTATCAAGAAAAATCTGAAAATTATGTTGAAAATAGATATTATTGGGCACAATGCCCTGAGCTTTTAATTTTTGTATCATTTGTTGTTGATTATTCATGTTTACCTCTGCCAAAACACAGTGAAAAGTTCCCGCCCATAATAAAAAAGGGATTAAGCATATTTTTACCAAGTTTTTCATATCAACATCAACTCCTTTCAATTTAAATTTACTAGTTGTGCTATTCTAACTTCGTACTTTTAGATATGTTTGATAGTTTTTTTACCAATTTAATTCTTGTTCTAGTTGTTTCTTTTGCTCCTTTAGAATGTTTATCTAACGATTTTTTATAACGTTTAAAATGTTTATCTAATTTTTCTCCAATACAATCAGGATCTGCTAAATTACAGTTAGCTAATAAAAGAAATAAAAGGGTATGGCAATTGGTTTCCTTATAACTATCATTGGCCCAACTCCACTCATCCTCAAACTTCTGGGCAAATGCTCTAATATCATTAAATATCTCTTCATCAGTTCGTGTATCACTCGGCAAAACATAGGGATGAGTGGTAAATTTAATTTTATTAGGATGAAAACGACCATTTTGATGTGGGTCAAAGGCTCGACTAGAATATTCATTATGATTGGATTTCCGTCCAGCTTTGCGGTTTTCTGTATGAGTTAATTCGGTTACTTTTTTGTTTTTATCTGCTTTTCGCCTTTGTGTGTGGTCGCCATTTAAAATCCCATCACTTGATATAATGCTTTTGTCATTAAAAATATTTAATGGTTGGAACGGTATTCCTACAGGATACCAACCATAACTTTCCCGAAAACAGTTGGCTTTGGTTGAGCTTTGTAGTGGATGCCCATTTTCATCAATAATATCTTTTTCTTTTAATCCCTTTGTTAGGGTGTCTTTCATAAACTCATCTATTTCGGCTTCGTCTTCATGCAAAAATTCAATCCAAAAATGTCCAACTTCAAATACCAGCAAATTAACGGGTATTCTTCGAATTAAAATTTTTTCTAATGGTCTCACTCCCGCCTTGACTTTGGCAATTACTTTTGAGGATTGACGGGGATAGGTGACGGATTTTACGGTTATCCAAGTCATAAAACAATCCTTAATCTTTTTATCAATACGAGCTATATTTTTTATATAGCGACAGTTGGTAATAGTAGTTTCCTTAGGCTCAATGTATTAAATTCTTTTTAGAAAAATTCCGTTAAAATAAAATAGTACAAAGTCAAATAATATCCTTACTAAATTTAAGGTCGTTGTCAAGCAACAGTTTGTTATCATTAACAATGCCGTTGATTAACGCACCTTATTTAAATTATTTAGAGGCCACTCCATAGCATAGAGATTTAACTCAAATGCCAGCGCTTGCTTTTTTATATTGATACAATTTGGTGCTTCATCATGGTTTTCTAGTTTACTCCCCTCTGTTTTTATAATAGCGAATTGCTACTTTTGAGTTGCAATAGTTTAAGGGAGAGCTACATCATTGTCCCTGTGATGAGCAATATCATGGATATTATTTGGTATCAATTCCATTCGTTTCTTTTATCTTAATTTCCTACAATTGATGCTATCAAATTAGTGTTGATTTAACTCTAGCAATAGCAAATTAACAATATTTCTAAAAGTTTGCTGATCACATCATGATGGAGGATGAAATGGGAAATGAATCTAACGACCAAATGTTTTTTCAAGATTTGATTCTTTTAGATAAAAACTTTCAAGATACAAATCAATTTTTCGATTTTACTTTTCCTATTTTAAAAAGTGGTGGTTATGTAAATCATTCCTTTTTAGATGCAATTAAACAAAGAGAGTCTTCATTTCCTACCGCATTACCAACTGAGCCTTATGTGGTTGCGATGCCGCATACTGATGTCGAACATGTTATTAGACCGTTTATCTTTTTTACTCGAGCCAAAGAAACCATTCCATGGCGTGAAATGGCAAATAATGACCATGTGTTAAAGGCTAACTTTGTGTTTTTGCTAGGGTTTAATCAAAAGGATGGGCATATTGATTTATTGCAAAAATTGATGTCCTGCTTTGTGAATTCGCGTTTTTTAGAAGAACTTTATCACGCAAAAACTGAACATGAAATTTTTACACTATTGACATCCAATATCAATTTATAAGGAGGCATTATGAAAAAAGTTATTGTTGCATGTGGCAGCGGAGTGGCCACATCACAAACCGTCGCCAGCAAGGTTACTCGTTTATTAAAAGAACGGAATCTTGATGAGATAAAAGTAGAAGTTGTAGATCTGAAATCTGTCGATACTCACATTAAAAATAGTGCTGCTTATATAGCGATAACTAAAATTGAAAAACAGTACCCTATTCCTGTCATCAATGGTATTGCGTTTCTAACAGGAATAAATATGGAAGCGGAGCTACAAAAAATTATTGATGCCTGTAAATAGGAGTACAAATATGGAATTTTTAGGAACAATTATAAATTATATTTTGAATTTAGGTGCGCCAGTTTTTGTACCATTCATTATGCTCATTGCGGGTTTAATTGTACGCATGAAATTTAGAGATGGTGCTTCGGCTGCCATTACGCTAGGTGTGGCATTTGTTGGTATGAGTATGTTGATTGGTTTTATGGTGGGAGCTATTGGCTTAGCTGCGCAAACTATGATGGAGAGAACAGGAATTGAATTGAGTATTATCGATGGCGGTTGGACAACTATGGCGAACGTATCTTGGGCTTGGCCATATGCTTTTCTTATGTTTCCTTTGCAAGTAGGTATCAATATTTTAATGTTGGTATTAAAAAAGACTGATACCTTTAACGCAGACTTATGGAATGTGTGGGGAAAAATTTTTACCGCATTTATTGTGGTTGCCGTCGCTACCCCAATTTTAGGTGCTGTTGTGGCTTTGCCTCTTGCCTTTATTATTGCTACTTTGCAGATCATATTAGAGCTTAATTCGGGGGATATTAACCAACATCGAATTGAAAAACTAACGGGCATTCCGGGGGTAACTTGTACTCATAGAATGTTATTTTTCAGTGCGATTTATTATCCTTTTGATCTACTCCTTCGCAAAATACCTATTTTAAATAAACCAATGGATGCAGCGACATTACGTTCTAAAATTGGTGTATTTGCTGAAAATCATGTGATTGGTTTTTTGTTAGGTGTGATTTTCGGGATTATTGCTGGTTATGATGTTGCAGCTATTTTAATGCTGGGTGTGCAAGCCGCTACAGCGCTTATGTTATTTCCAATGATTTCTAAGTTATTTATGCAGGCATTATCGCCAATTTCTGAAGCAATTAGTGAATATATGAATAAACGCTTTGCTGGACGTAAATTATTTGTTGGCTTGGATTGGCCATTTATGGGTGGTTCAAGTGAAATTTGGTTTACAGTTATCGCAGCTATTCCTTTTACCTTAATTTGGGCTGTTATTTTACCTGGTAACAAGCTTCTCCCTTTTGCTGGCATTATCAATTTGGCACTTATTGTTCCTGCATATATTTTAACTAAAGGAAACACATTAAGAATGGTGATTTTAGCCATCATTGGTGTGCCATTCTTCTTATTTGTTGGAACTCAATTTGCACCGATTATTACCGATTTAGGATTAACAACTAAGGCTATTGATATCCCAGCTAATCAGCTAATTTCAAATAGTTCAATCGATGCGCCTATTTTTACTTATGCATTTTCATTTATTTGGCAATGCTTAAAAGGCTATTTTGCTCCATTATTTTTTGCTGTTTATTGGTGTGTGGGGTATTTCTTTTATGCTTGTGAACTGCGCAAAGAGGCTATGCAGGATATAGCAAAAAAAAATAATGAATAAATGAGTTATAAAGTATTCGTTGAACATATTTTGCAGTAAATCTGGTGGTAAGGTTAGTTACCATCAGACAACGAACAATAAGGTAATTATTATATGGTTGTCGATAAGCGAATTCATGCTGTTTTAAAAGCATTAATTCATAATCCAAATATGAGTGGCGTTGAGCTTCAATCTGAATTTGGATTAACTCGTAAACAGCTTAGTTATACCATTAAGAAAATTAATGACTTTCTTGAATCATCTAATCTTGAATTAATTAAACGATTTAAAACAGGTAAGTTTAGTATTCCTAAATTAGTGATAGAAACCTTTAGGGATGAGCCTGTATCGCTTGCTATTGGACGTTATATTTATTCTGAAGATGAACGAGTTCATTTACTACTCTTTTTTCTATTAATTAGAACGGAAAGAATGTCGTTAATACATCTTTCTTCGTCGCTTACTGTCAGTCAAAACACCGTTATCAATGATATCAAAAAAGTACAAGCAATGATTGTTCAATATCATTTACAAATCAACTATGACCGCGAGAATGGTTATCGCATTATCGGTAATGAAATTGACAAACGTTATTTGTTGCTAAAATTAATTCGTCGAATTATTAGTATGCCAATAGCTGACAAAATTTTTAGAGAAAATGAGATTATTACCCAAGGTCGTTTAGAACAAGTGGGGCAGGTTTTCAGCGAAATAGAAAAAAAATTAAAAATTGTTTTTACTGATGAGCAGTTGCAAGAGCTAACTTACTTTATTTGTTTTATGTTACAGCGCATAGAAACCGATAAAAAAATTGCGCTTTTGCCAGAAAATTATACTGAAGTTGCAAATGGCCGTGATTTTCAATTAT
Source organism: Gilliamella sp. ESL0250 (assembly GCF_013345045.1). Lineage (NCBI taxonomy): Bacteria > Pseudomonadati > Pseudomonadota > Gammaproteobacteria > Orbales > Orbaceae > Gilliamella > Gilliamella sp. ESL0250. The sequence goes on from NZ_JAAEDV010000007.1 coordinate 28,047, forward strand.
TGAAAAAGCTCATTGAAAAATTTGGTATCACTGATCTTAATGAGCAAATTTTTTTAATGGTATTAGTGCAAAGCTCTAATATACAAACTCTATCCGATAAATATTTCCATTTAGATGCGGTGCTATTAGAAAGCGTCGTTGAGGTTATTGCTAATTTTGAACAGATTAGTTGTATCACCTTTAAAGATAAGAGCGAACTGATTGAACGTATTTATCAGCATTGGAAACCTGCTTATTATCGTATTCGATATCATATTTCTAATATCAACAGTGTATATGATATTGTATTGCAAGAATTTGGTCACTTACATGAAATGGTAAGAAAAGCGATTTCCCCTTTTGAAAAAATATTGCATTGTAATATGCCAGATGAAGAGGTCGCTTTTATTACTGTACTTTTGGGCGGTTGGTTAACTCGAGAAGGTTTGATTAATCGAATTAAAACAAAGAAGATCGCTATTTTTGTTTGCGAAAATAGTGCAACTGTCTCAACTTATCTTTACCTGACTTTACAAGTATTGCTTCCAGAATTACATTTTTCTGATGCCATGTCTAAACGTGAGTTTGAAAAATATCATCATTATTATGATATTGTTTTTTCTACCTCACATTTATCTACCGATAAATTGTTATTTATTGTTAATCCTTCACTGAATAACTTTCATAAAAATGCTTTTCGTCATCAAGTGATTGGCACTTTACAAGGTATTGATCCTAGCATTATTCAAATTGATGAGCTGATGTTAATTATTGAAAAATATAGCAATATCAAAGATCAAAAAGCACTGCAAAAGGAGTTAACCGCATACCTTTATAACGATGAAATGAATGATAACCCCGTACTAATAACACAACAGGAAATTCCTTCATTAGCTGATTTAATGCAAAAAGAACATATCAATATTATAGAAAAAGTGAATATAGCATGGGAGGATGCATTGGCATTAGCCGCTCAACCATTGTTAAACAACCAATCCATAGAAAGTGAGTATCTTGAAAGAATGGTGAATAAAATCCAATTTGAGCAACCTTACATTATGCTGGTCGATGGGTTAATTATTGCCCATGCTGGTATTGATGATGGTGTAAATAAAGTCGCTATGTCTTTACTTAAATTATCAGAAAGAATCACTATTTGTGGTTATATGCAAGCAGATTTAATTGTTGTTTTAGCAACAAATAATCCTCAAAAACACCTTAAAGCACTTGCTCAATTAAATGAATTATTAGAATTTCACGAAGGCGCAACGCGCATACGAAATGCCAAAAATAGCAATGAAATTTGGGAATTGTTTGCCAATTATCAATGAATATCTTGTCAAAATAGGAGTTACACAATGTTAGAGATACAAAAACAATATGTAGTCGACATGGCTAAAAAATCGAGTGAGTGGGGGCTTTGTAAACATAAAGCAGGTAATTCTAGCGTTCGTGATAAAGAGTCAGGGTATGTTCTTGTCACGCCAACAACAATTGATAAAAAGTTGTTAACAATTCGGGATATTGTCGTGATGGATCTTGATGCTAATGTTATTGAAGCCGATTCAGGATTGAGACCAACCAGTGAGTGTTTAATGCATCTTGAGATTTATAAAGCTCGTCCAGATGTTTTTGCTATTTCACACACGCATTCTATTTTTGCAACATCATTTGCTGTATTAGCAAAACCTATTCCTGCCGTTGTTTATGAGTGTGCAATTCTTAATTTAAAAGATGGTGTGATCCCTGTTGCACCCTATGGGCGACCGGGTACTCCAGACCTTTCAAATAGCGTTATAGAACCCATAAAACGAGCTGATGCCATTTTAATGGAAAAGCATGGTGCTATTGCCGTAGACAAAGATCCGTATGAAGCTGTATTAAAGGCTGCATATATTGAAGAAATGGCTGAAATATACTATCACGCTTTACTGATTAATGGCGGTAAAGATCCGGGTGGATTTCCGTCAGAGGAGTTACAGCGTTGGGTCTATCCTTCACAAATTAAATTTAAAAAATAATTTTTAGTCTATTTATTTTAGTCAATTAATAGAAAAATAGTGAATCAGTAAAAAATTTTATTTTAAAAAATTAGATGTTGTTTGAATATTTAGACATTTTATCAATAATACTTAGAATATTCTTTTATCGATATTGTGATGATGATGTCCGCCGATGATATCGGCGGATTTATTGTTTTATTGGGTTTGGATATATTCATTCATATATTTTAAGATATACGCCATTGAAGCCGCTCCCGGATCCATGTGACCAATTGCACGTTCACCTAAATTTTTAGTTCGTCCAAATACAGCGATCATCTGTTTCGTTTTTTCTGCGCCTTCCATAGCAGATTGTGCTATTTTAGGGAGCGCATCGATTAACTTCGAAGATGTTAATTGACTTGCGGTTGTTGCACTAGCGGCTAAGGCATCAACCATAGTCTTATCCCCCGGTTTGGCTTTTCCGCGTTGATAGACTGCCTGCCAACCTTCATTAAGGAGTTTTGATAATACATCAGAATCAAACTCTGTTACGCCTGTAATACTTTTTCCGCCCGCTCTAAATAAAGTACCAAAAATAGCGCCAGAAGCTCCGCCCATACTTATCATTAATTTTGTACCAATTTGCGTAAAAAAATCACCTATATTAGTTGGTTGAAATTTTTCGTCTTGTAGTAGCACCATGATAGCTGTAAATCCACGTTTCATACCGATACCGTGATCGCCATCGCCGACTAATTGATCTAAAGCGGTTAATGTTGGTTCACTTTCGATCATTTTTTTTGCGGTAAATAACATCATTTTACGAACTTGTAATAAATTCATTCTATTTTCTCCATCCTAGTGTTTGGCAAGGTAAATCATAAAGATGTTGTAATTCTTCATCTAATTTCATTAAGCTAATTGAAAAACCAGACATTTCAAGGGATGTACAAAAATGGCCAACAACGACATCATGGCTGATTATGCCGCGTGTATCCAGCTCAATACCGACTTTACGTGTTACAATGAACAGTTCGGCGTTACTTAGTGCGCCTAAATTATTAATTAATACACACACGCGGTCGCCTTTTTTAAACGGTAAATCATCACACAGGCTGTCTATCATCTCTTTAACAACTTCATCAGATGATGTTATAGCTTGTCGACGTAATCCAGCTTCACCATGAATACCAATACCAATTTCAATTTCGTTATCATCTAATTCAAAATTGAAATGATTTGATTGAGGTAATGCGCATCCATCTAGGGCGACACCGATGGTACGAACATTGTTGTTTGCTTTCGATACTACTTGGTAGAGATTTTCAAGATCGTATTTTTCAAATTGTGCGGCAGCGCCGGCAATTTTGTATAAAAACATAATACCAGCAACGCCACGGCGATCAGAAATCTTAGATAATGGTGCTGAAGCAATATCATCAGTTGCTCGAATCGTTTTGATGACAATATTTTCTTCTCCTAATATTTCGGCTGCAATATCAAAATTCATTCCGTCACCAGAATAGTTGCCAAACAAAAATAGTACGCCTTTTCCTTTTTCTATAGCTTTGGTTACTTCAATAATTTGATCTGGAGATGGCGATGTGAAAACTTCGCCAATAGCACAGCCATCAATTCCGCCTTTACCAATAAATCCTGCAAAGGTTGGTTCGTGACCACTACCACCACCTGAGACAATAACTACTTGATCACTGGCAATATGGTTACCATAAACGGCACAATGTTCAGAAATTGCAGTTAACCTACCCTGATAGGCATAGATCAATCCCTGCATGACTTCTTGTCTTACATTATTGGGATCATTAAGTAGTTTTTTGGGTTTGCGCATTCTTTATTTCCTCTTTAATTATAGTTAACAACGTTTTATTGTAGGGAAAATTAATAACTCAAACGAATACAATTAATGACAAATAATATCCTACTTATTGCGCATCATCGGGATGATTTAGTTGATCTTTATGAGAGCTAGAAATTTAGTTTTTTATTCTTGAAAAGGTATAGTATCACTAATATTTATTATTAACTTGTTTATAAAATAATATTACAGTTATAATTTGTGAAAAAGTTTCAGGAGAGTAGGTGTTTGAGTATAAGCACCATTAATCATTGTCTATGAATACAGAATCTTATCTTCAACGTTTTAGCGGTATTGCAAGGCTTTATGGTGAATCAGCCTTGCAATGTTTTTTGCAAGCGCATATTTGTGTAATTGGCATTGGCGGTGTGGGATCTTGGATTGCAGAAGCGCTTGCGCGTAGCGGAATTGGTCAAATTACCTTAATTGATATGGATGATGTATGTGTGACAAATACTAATCGTCAAATTCATGCTTTAAAATCTAATATAGGTAAAGCTAAAACCTCAGTGATGGCAGAGCGTATTTTACAAATTAATCCTGAATGTGTGGTGAATGAAATTGATGACTTTATTAATATCGATAACGTCAGCGAATATTTGGGAACAAAGCAATCACCACGGTATAACTATATTATCGATGCAATTGATAGTGTTCATGATAAAGCAGCGGTTCTTGCATATTGTAAGCGACAAAAATTAAAAGTGATTACTATTGGTGGGGCTGGAGGGCAAAAAGATCCAACACAAATTAAAATTGCTGATTTAGCCAAAACCATTCAAGATCCATTAGCGGCCAAGTTACGTGAAAAGCTAAAGCATAATTATAAATTAAACAAAGATAGTAAAGGTAAATATGCCATTCCTTGTGTATTTTCAACGGAACAATTAACGTATCCAGCTAAAAACGGAAAAATATGCTTTACAAAAAGTGATGCAGAAGGACCTAAAAAAATGGACTGTGAATCAGGATTTGGAGCAATTACAACAGTTACTGCTACCTTTGGTTTCGTCGCTGTTAGTTATGTGTTAAATAAATTGTGTAACGTATAACTTTTTAGAACTAATCACTTTTTTCTTCATCACAAATCGCATTAAAGGATAACTACTTATTTATGACAAGTAGCTATCCTTTTGTTTACTGTCTAATGACTTCTTTTCTTTTTCAGTAGCTAAAGGCATAAATCAATTAGTTACTTTTATTAACATGCTTTTTTATTCAATATATTATTGTATAAAGTAAAAATCTGATTTACGATAACGTCAATTTCGTTTTGTTATTATGCTTAAGCATTAAATAGTTTCATGGAAGACGCCAAACGATCCCGATTTATTTTTTAATTTCAAGGAGAAATCTATGGCAGTAACTAATATGAATGAGTTAAATGAGTTAATGGCTCGTGTCAAAAAAGCACAGGAGACTTATTCAACTTATACTCAAGAGCAAGTTGACAAAATCTTTGTGGCAGCAGCAACCGCCGCTGCCGCTGCACGTATCCCTCTTGCACAGCAAGCTGTTGCTGAGTCAGGAATGGGAATTGTTGAAGATAAAGTCATAAAAAATCTTTTTGCTGCAGAGTATATTTTAAACAAATATCGTCACGATAAAACTTGTGGCGTCGTGGCTGAGAATGAACCATTTGGTACTATTACTATAGCAGAACCACTTGGTATTATTTGTGGAATTGTTCCTACCACTAATCCAACTTCTACCGCAATATTCAAATCTCTAATTAGTCTAAAAACACGTAATGCAATTGTCTTCTCTCCACATCCTAGAGCCAAAAAATCAACGATTGAAGCAGCTCGAATTGTGTTAGATGCGGCAATAAAAGCCGGTGCACCAAAAGATATTATTGGTTGGATTGATGAACCATCTATCGAATTATCAAATGCATTAATGCATCACGATGATGTGGCTGCTATTTTAGCAACGGGCGGACCGGGTATGGTTAAAGCAGCTTATAGTTCTGGTAAACCAGCATTAGGTGTTGGAGCCGGTAATACACCTGTTGTTATTGATGAAACAGCTGATTTAAAACGTGCTGTGGCTTCTGTACTTATGTCTAAAACCTTTGATAATGGTATGATTTGTGCTTCAGAACAAGCTATTGTGGTTGTTGATTCTGTGTATGATGAAGTGCGCCGTTTATTAACCCAATATGGCGCATATGTTTTAAATGCTAAAGAAACGAAAGCAGTGCAAGGCATCATTTTAAACGATAAAGGTGCATTAAATGCTAATATTGTTGGTCAACCAGCAACAAAAATTGCTGAAATGGCTGGTTTTAAAGTGCCTGCAGGTTCAAAAGTCCTTGTCGGTGAAGTGAGTAAAGTCGATTTATCTGAACCATTTGCCCATGAAAAACTTTCACCAACGCTAGCCATGTTTAAAGCGAAAGATTTTACTGAAGCGGTAGATAAAGCGGAAAAATTAGTTGAAATGGGGGGAATGGGGCATACTTCTGTTCTTTACACTGATCAAGATAGCAACCGTGAACGTATTGCTTATTTTGGTAGTAAAATGAAAACTTGCCGTATTTTAATTAATCAACCAGCGGCTCATGGTGGTATTGGTGATTTGTATAATTTTGATTTAGCGCCATCTTTAACTTTAGGATGTGGCTCTTGGGGTGGAAACTCGGTATCTGAAAATGTTGGACCGAAGCACTTAATCAATAAGAAAACAATCGCTAAGAGAGCAGAAAATATGTTGTGGCATAAATTACCAAGTTCTATCTATTTTAAACGTGGCTCACTACCTATAGCTTTAAATGAAGTGGTTGAGCAAGGTGCAAAACGTGTATTTTTGGTAACAGATAAATTTTTATTTAATAACGGCTACTCAAAACAAATCACTGACCAATTAGAAGCGCAGGGTGTTATTTGCGAAACTTTCTTTGATGTTGAAGCAGATCCTACATTAAGTGTTGTCCGTAAAGGTACCGACTCAATGCAAGCATTCCAACCGGATACAATTATCGCTTTAGGCGGTGGTTCACCAATGGATGCGGCTAAAATCATGTGGGTTTTATATGAGCATCCTGAAACCAAATTCGAAGAATTAGCATTGCGCTTTATGGATATCCGTAAACGTGCTTGCCACTTCCCAAATATGGGTCAAAAAGCAAAATTAATTTGTGTAACAACGACATCAGGTACGGGTTCTGAAGTGACACCATTTGCAGTTGTTACCGATGATGCAACGGGGCAAAAATATCCATTAGCCGATTATGCAATTACGCCACACATGGCTATTGTTGATGCTAATTTAGTGATGAATATGCCTCGCTCGCTTTGTGCTGCTGGTGGTTATGATGCCGTAACGCATGCATTAGAGGCTTATGTATCAGTCATGGCTAGTGAGTTTTCTGATGGACAAGCATTACAAGCTCTAAGCATACTTAAAACTTATCTACCTACAAGTTATCGGGAAGGTGCTAAAAATTCTGTTGCCCGAGAAAAAGTACATAGTGCAGCGACATTAGCAGGGGTTGCTTTTGCTCAGGCATTCCTTGGTGTTTGTCACTCAATGGCGCATAAAATTGGTGCTGCTTTCCATATTCCACATGGTGTGGCAAATGCGATGTTAATTAGTAATGTGGTGCGTTTTAATGCAACTGACAAACCAACTAAGCAAGGCACATTTAGCCAATACGGTTATCCAAAAGCAATTATCCGCTATGCAGAAGTTGCTGATCATTTAGGTTTAACCGCAGCTACTGATAAAGATGAGAAGAAAGTCGAGAAATTAATTGGTTGGTTAGATCAACTTAGAAAAGATCTTGATATCCCATTTTCTATCAAAGAATTTGGTGTGGATGAAAAAACTTTCTTGGCTCAAGTCGATCAATTAGCGGTTGATGCCTTTGATGACCAATGTACAGGCGCTAATCCTCGTTATCCTTTAATTGCAGAGTTAAAACAAATTCTGCTTGATACCTATTATGGTCGTGCATATCAGGACAAAGGGGACATTAGTGAGGATGTTGCTGTACATACCGCAGCAAAAGGTGTTGAGACCCCTAAGAAAAAAGTTGCTAAAAAGAAATAATATAAATTAATTTTTTGATTAAAAAAAGGTCTGAAATAGCTTATGTTTCAGGCCTTTTTTATGTTTTTGATTTTTTTTTAAGCAAACAAAATAAAATTTGTTTTTTTTGCTTGCAAGGTTAAATATTCTAGTCCATAATGCGCAGCACTTAGGCCGGCTTAGCTCAGTAGGTAGAGCAACTGACTTGTAATCAGTAGGTCGCCAGTTCGATTCCGGCAGCCGGCACCATTTTCCTAAGTAGACAAATTTATAAAGATTCGGGGTGGGGTTCCCGAGCGGCCAAAGGGAGCAGACTGTAAATCTGCCGTGTCACACTTCGAAGGTTCGAATCCTTCCCCCACCACCATCATCTAATATTAGCAATAGCTAATTGAAGCATTTAGGTAGCCGAGTTTGAACATGCGGGCATCGTATAATGGCTATTACCTCAGCCTTCCAAGCTGATGATGCGGGTTCGATTCCCGCTGCCCGCTCCAATTGCTGATATAGCTCAGTTGGTAGAGCGCACCCTTGGTAAGGGTGAGGTCGGCAGTTCAAATCTGCCTATCAGCACCATTCTTGTTAATTTCCTAAACTTCTAAAAATATCGAATTTGCCTGCTTTAATGCTTGTCACTAGATAGCTTTATCTGTTATCATTCAGAGCTAATTTTAAGTTAGTATTATGTTGATATTAAATATGATACTTGGTTAATGTGGTGAATCACCACCGATTTGTATTACATTTGAGGGACAATCGATGTCTAAAGAAAAATTTGAACGTACAAAACCCCACGTTAACGTTGGTACAATCGGCCACGTTGACCACGGTAAAACAACTTTAACTGCGGCAATTACTTCTGTACTTGCTAAAAAATACGGCGGTCAAGCTCGTGCATTCGATCAAATCGATAACGCACCAGAAGAAAAAGCACGTGGTATCACCATCAACACTTCACACGTTGAATATGACACACCAACTCGTCACTACGCACACGTAGACTGCCCGGGCCATGCTGACTATGTTAAAAACATGATCACTGGTGCGGCACAAATGGACGGTGCTATCTTAGTCGTAGCAGCAACAGATGGTCCTATGCCACAAACTCGTGAGCACATTCTTTTAGGTCGTCAAGTAGGTGTTCCTTACATCATCGTATTCTTAAACAAATGTGATATGGTTGATGACGAAGAGTTATTAGAATTAGTTGAAATGGAAGTACGTGAACTTCTATCTCAATATGATTTCCCAGGTGATGATACACCAGTGATTCGTGGTTCAGCGCTAAAAGCGTTAGAAGGCGAAGCAGCATGGGAAGACAAAATTGTTGAATTAGCTGAAGCATTAGACAGCTATATCCCAGAGCCAGAGCGTGATATCGACAAACCATTCCTATTACCAATTGAAGATGTATTCTCAATTTCAGGTCGTGGTACAGTAGTAACAGGTCGTGTTGAACGCGGTGTTATCAAAGTTGGTGAAGAAGTTGAAATCGTGGGTATCAAACCGACAACTAAAACCACTTGTACTGGTGTTGAAATGTTCCGTAAATTACTTGACGAAGGTCGTGCGGGTGAAAACGTTGGTGTATTACTACGTGGTACAAAACGTGAAGAAATCGAACGTGGTCAAGTACTTGCAAAACCAGGTTCAATTACACCACATACTGATTTTGAATCAGAAGTGTATATCTTAAGCAAAGATGAAGGTGGTCGTCATACTCCATTCTTTAAAGGTTACCGTCCACAGTTCTACTTCCGTACAACTGACGTAACAGGTACTATCGAATTACCAGAAGGTGTAGAAATGGTAATGCCTGGTGATAACATTAAAATGACAGTATCATTAATTCACCCAATTGCGATGGCTGAAGGTTTACGTTTTGCGATTCGTGAAGGTGGTCGTACTGTTGGTGCTGGTGTTGTTGCTAAAGTTATTAAGTAATTCAAGCATTAGCGACCATAGAGAGGGTATCGATTGATGCCCTTTCTTATCTAGTCTGTTTAGCAAAATGCTTTTTTGAAAGAGCATTTTGGAAAATAGATATTATTATACACAACATAATCATAGGTTTTATATGCTAGTAAGTAACGAGAGTCAAGATACAAATATTATTCTAGACAAAACAAAATGGATTTTAGTTCTAGTATTGATTGCGTTTGTTGTTTGGGGAAATTTTTATTTTGCTAAACCTAATGATATTTATCAACCTAATACAATCGTTCGGACTATTGCGGTTGTAGTCGTTTCCCTATTAACTTTGTTCATTGCGTTCACAACAAATAAAGGCAAAGCGTTCTTTGTATTTTTACAAGAATCCCGAAAAGAGTTAAGAAAAGTGGTATGGCCTACGCGTAAAGAAACAGGTCAAACAACTTTATTAATTGCTGCAATTACTATTATTGTTGGCTTGTCGCTTTGGGGAATGGATTCTTTATTTCGTTCAATAGTCTTTTATTTAACTTCAATAGGGCGTTAATATGAGTGAAACACAACAACAAAAACGATGGTATGTTATTCAAGCTTATTCTGGTTACGAAGCGCGTGTTGCACAATCATTACGTGAATATATCAAATTGCATAATATGGAAGATGCATTTGGTGAAGTATTAGTGCCAACGGAAGAAGTCGTTGAAATGAAAAGTGGTCAACGTCGTAAAAGTGAACGAAAATTTTTCCCTGGTTATGTATTAGTTGAAATGATGATGAATGATGCAACTTGGCATTTAGTGAAAAGTGTGCCAAGAACAATGGGCTTTATTGGTGGTACTTCTGATAGACCAGCACCTATTAGCCAACGCGAAGTTGATGCTATCATGAACCGTTTGCAACAAGTTGGTGATAAACCGCGTCCTAAAACCTTGTTTGAGCCAGGTGAACTTGTTCGTGTTAACGAAGGTCCATTTGCTGACTTTAACGGCGTTGTTGAAGAAGTTGACTACGAAAAAAGCCGCTTAAAAGTATCCGTTTCTATTTTTGGACGTTCAACGCCTGTAGAGCTTGATTTTAGTCAAGTGGAGAAAAGCTAATCTTTTGATATAGTTTTTTCACTGAATTAGCAGTATCTTTTACAAAACCACAAGAGTCTATCTTGTGGTTTTTCTTTTATAAAATAAATATAATGCCTTTCGAGAATTTGAGAATAATAGTTCTGTTTCTAATATATTTAATCAAAGTGAGTCGCCAAGGTAGATAAAACTACTATCGGATCATAATTTAACTTATTATTAATATAATACAGGCAATCTATTCTTTTTTAGATTTTTTTATTCTTTTACCCATATCAAAGTGATATCCCAACCAATAGTTAGGCCAGCGTGCTTCGATTGCTATATTATTAACTATTAAAGCAACCATGACTAATAAAACCGAACCTATAAGTACTGGTGTTATCAAGAATGAATAGTCAGTAATTCCGGACATCATGATTAGAATAGGGTTTGCACCAGCTGGAGCGTGAACTACACGTAGTAACTGCATCAATGCGATAGATGTCCCAACTGCTAATGCTATCGGTATAATTCCATTACTAAATAAATTAATGAACAACACACCTATAAAAGACGAAATAAAATGCCCTCCTATAACACTTCTTGGTTGTGCTAATGGAGATTTAGATACAGCAAATAACAAGACGCATGTTGCGCCAAATGGAGCCATAATTGCTAATGTACCTGCCCACTGAGTGATTACGAGCAAAGTCAAAATCCCTAAAGCACCCCCAATAAATCCTCTCAATATAGCTATTGCGTGAGGTTTAGGTGGCATCACCTCTCCTCCTTTTAATTTTTCTAGCATAAATCTCTCCTGTTTGGTTAATGTGGGATTTTAATAAAACTAGTAATCACACTAAGTAAACGGCATCGTTTACTTAGTGTATATTTATTAACTATAAGGGTCAAATATTATTTATAATTAACTATATTAGAGTTGTTGTGATAGAATCAAAAATATTCTAACAATTACAAATAATAAAAAATGAAATTGAAGCCTGAAATTGTTGATACGATACTTGTTGCAGCTGAATCGCTGTTTAATGAATATGGTTATCATCCTGTTAGTTTAGAGCTTGTTGCAGAAAATGCAGGTGTATCAAAAAGAACATTATATAAATATTTTGGTGATAAAAATGGGCTTGTAAGTAAAGTGTTACTTAAGAGGAATGATTTTTTTAAAAAATCACTGACAGATGTTATCGCTGTTTTTTCTGAGAAAAAAGACAAAATCAATGCAATTATTTCATGGCATATAAAATGGTTTAAGAATGATAATTACCGCGGTTGCATGTTTGTACGAGCTAAGTCTGAATATAACAATAAAAGCGAAGAAATATGCGCTATTGTTAGTGAACATAAAAAATGGATTCAAGATAGGATTTTTGAATGTCTAGGAGGCACAAAGTCATGTCAACAAGCATCTTGTCTAATTATGTTGATACTTGAAGGTATGATATCTTGCACATCCGTTTTTGGTATTGACGGATATGATTTTGAACAGGCAAAAATGTATATCTATGATATCGTCGATAACATTGGCGAGGATAACCTATGAATTTAAATAGCTGGCTTATAGACAATGGATAGCCATTACCTAAAGCCTCTTAATCGAAATGATCAATTTAATCTAAATTAAACGATTCCAGCTGTTGTTGTAATTCTAACCATTGTAGTTCTGTTTCTTCTAATCGATTTTTAAGTTGGCTTTGCTCTAGTAACAAAGTTGTAAGTTCGTTTTTTTTGCTCGCATCATAGATTGCAGGATCAGACAGTTGTTCTTCAATTTGCTTTAATTGATGGGTTAATTTATCAAGCATCTGTTCTTCTTTTTGTAACTGTTTTTTTATTGGCTGCATTTGTGCACGTAATTCAGCTTGTTTACGTTTTTGCTCTTTACGATCTTGAGCTGATATATTACTTGCATTTTCTTTTTTTGGTGAATTTATTTCGTCATTTGATTGGTTATCATTTTTTTGTGCTTCGGCTAACCATTTTTGATAATCATCAAGATCGCCGTCAAATGGTTCAACTTTATGATCATGGACTAAATAGAATTCATCAGTGGTCGAACGTAGTAAATGGCGATCATGTGACACCACAACTAATGCACCGTCAAAATCAATTAGTGCTTCAGTCAACGCTTGTCGCATATCTAAATCTAGATGGTTAGTTGGTTCGTCTAATAAAAGAAGATTCGGTTTTTGCCAGACAATTAAGGCTAAAACAAGTCGCGCCTTTTCACCACCCGAGAAAGTTTTAACTGGCTCGGTGACTTTATCGCCTTGAAAATCAAATCCACCTAAATAATTACGCAGTTCTTGCTCTGTATTTTTCGGTTCGGCAAGTTGCGTTAAATGCCAAAGTGGTGACTCATCGGGGCGTAGATATTCTAATTGATGTTGAGCAAAATAGCCTAATTTAACACCTTTAGCGAGATTAATATGTCCTTCTTTAGGTGCAAGTTCTTCGGCGAGTAATTTAATAAGCGTTGATTTCCCTGCACCATTGCGCCCTAATAAGCCAATGCGCGAGCCCGGAACTAAATTAAGTTTAATTTTTTCTAGTATAATTTTATCATCGTAACCCGCTACGACTTTGTCCATCATTAACAAAGGGCTTGGTAAGAATTCAGATGGCTTAAAATTAAAATGAAATGGATTATCAACATGCGCAGGTGCAATCAGTTCCATTCTTTCTAACATTTTTATACGGCTTTGTGCCTGTTTAGCTTTTGTTGCTTTGGCTCTAAAGCGATCGATATAATTTTGTAAGTGTGCAACTTTGAGTTGTTGGCTTTCATAAAGAGACTGTTGTTGAGCAAGTTTAGTTGAACGTTGGATCTCAAAGGAGGAATAATTGCCCGTATATTCAAATAAACTTTTTTGTTCAATATGAATAATTTTATTGACTAAAGGATCTAAAAAATCACGATCGTGAGAGATTAAAATCAACGTTCCTGGATAGTTACTTAACCATTTTTCAAGCCAAATGACGGCATCTAAATCAAGGTGATTGGTTGGTTCATCAAGCAATAATAAATCAGAACGACACATTAATGCCTGAGCCAAATTTAATCGCATTCGCCAACCACCAGAATAGGATTTAACCGGTAACATTAATTGTTCATTAGAAAATCCCAGTCCATGTAGTAGCGTTGCGGCTCGAGCGCGAATTGTCCATGCATCAATGGTATCAAGCTTTTCATGAATAATCGCAATTTGCTGACCATTATTTTGTTCATTAGCGGTATCTAACTGTTTTTCTAATTGTCGATACTCACGATCGCCATCAATGGCATATTCAATCGCAGGGATATCTAATGCCGGAGTTTCTTGATTGACCCAAGCGAGTTGCCATTGCGATGGTATATTTAACGTGCCAGCATCAGCTTGAATTTCACCTTTAATTAGTGAAAACAGCGTCGATTTTCCACAACCATTTTTACCCACTAACCCAACTTTTTGTTGAGGATTAATGGTTGCTGAAGCATTATCTAAAAGCAAGTTAACGCCTCGGCGCACTTGGATTGAATCAAAAACTATCATGATATTTTTGTCTATTATTCAAAATAAAATAGGTTAATAAAAATTGTTTTAATCATCCAAAATCAGGGACGTTATAAAACAATCAATTTAAACAAAAAAGCCCTTTGTTAAAACAAAAAGGGCTTAAATTTAATTATTCACAGGACTATTTTTTTATTGCTGATAAAGCACGACGAATAAAGAACGTACATATACCAACAAAAACAAAGAGACCTAAAAGTTGAGGTAACATACCTAAATCGAGCGGTAGTGCAAGTGGAGCATCATTTCCACCATTGGTGATGCTAATCACAATCACAATGGCTAATAAAACGCCCACTAAGCTTTCACCAACAATCAAGCCTGATGCAATTAATGCCGCTTTACGATCAGCTTTTTTGAATTGCTCTTCTGGATCTAAATTTTGTGCTTTGGCTTTTTTGTAAGCATTACGTTTAATTACCCATGATAATAAAGTGCCAATAAAAATTGGTGTTGTGATGCTTGGTGGTAAATAAATGCCTAAACCAACAGCAAGTGCAGGTATGCGAAAGTTAGATTTATTTTGGGCAAGAATTAAATCAATAATAATAATGACAGCGCCTAAAGCAAGCCCTATTAAAATCATTGTCCAGTCAAGTTGATGGGCAAAAATACCTTTAGCAATTGTTGTCATCAGTGTTGCTTGTGGTGCTGCCAAAACTTGAGTTGCATCCATATCAGAACGAGGTAAAGCGCCAGTAAAGCCGTAAGCGTTATATAAAATCTCTAAAATAGGCGCAATAACAATTGCACCAACAACACAGCCAATTAATAATGCCACTTGTTGTTTCCATGGAGTAGCATTAACCAAATGACCTGTTTTTAGGTCTTGTAAATTATCATTTGAGATACACGCTATTGCCAAAACAGCACTAGTAGTAAAGAGTGCAAGGGCTGTGGCAAAGTTGGAGCCTTCAATAGAAGCTAGCATACCATTCGCTTCACCTAAACCTAATAAAATTAATGAAATGACAACCACTGCAACAATTGCTATTCCTGATATTGGGCTTGCTGATGAGCCAACAAGTCCAGCCATATAACCACACGCGGCAGCCACTAAAAAGCCCATAATAAAAGCAAATAATACAGCGCAAAAAACTAATGTCCAAGCCATGCCTGCTGATAATCCACTATCGGCAATAAAGCTATAAAAAGTCACTAACAAAATAACTAACATACCACCCATAATTAATAAAATAGCTTTAGGTGATAAATCCCGCTCGGTTGATGCAATATCGTTGCCAGACACATCTGAACGCATACTTTTAAATGATATTTTTAAACCTTCAATCATCGGTTTGATTAATGTTAGTAATGTCCAAACCGCTGCAATAGCAATGACTCCCGCACCAATAAAGCGTATATCTTTTGCCCAAAATCCCATTGCAACTTTAGATAAAGGCTGACTGGTATCATAATCGGTGATTGCACTTAAAATTGGAACACCAAATACCCAACCAATAATAGTTCCAATTAAAATAGCAATGCCTGACATAATTCCGATCAAATAACCCGCACTCAGTAACGCTAACGAGAATCCCATAGGCAGTTGAAAAATGGATTTGCCAGCGGTAAACCAATAAGCAGTGCTTTCAGATAACAGGCGAAAACCATTAGTAAAAAGGCTAACAATAGAGGCAATGATACCGCCAAATAAAATATCCTTTAAACCATCATTAGCTTCTTTATTATCGGATTTAGATCCCGCCTTTAAAATTTCAGCAGCAGCCACCCCCTCAGGATATGGCAAATTACTTTTAACGACCATAACATGACGCAATGGAATTGAAAATAAAACCCCAAGCATTCCGCCTGCGGCACATATTGCGAAGGTTAGCCAAAAAGGAAAGTCTTGCCAGTAACCAATCATTAACAAACCCGGAAGCACAAAAATAATTGAAGATAATGTTCCTGCTGCTGATGCCTGAGTTTGCACCATGTTATTTTCTAAAATAGTTGAACCCGAAAACAGTTTCAATATTGCCATTGAAATCACTGCCGCAGGAATTGCGGATGAAAACGTTAATCCAACTTTCAAACCAAGATAAACATTTGATGCAGTAAAAATGACAGTAATAAGAGCGCCAAGAATGGTGCCCCTTAAAGTAAGTTCACGTAAATTATTCATATATCAATAAAGTTAATTTAATAGGGGAGTATTATATACTTAATTCGCTTTTATCGCCTAGAAGTTCCGTAAATAGCTCTAGTTTAGTGGCTTTTATCATTATTTTGGGTGAAATAATTAGCAAAAATATCAAAATATATTGGCATTAACCTTTAAAAAAATAACCGTTTTATTATGAAACCTTTACAATGATGCTGATTAATTACTTATTTGTGGGGGATATTTTGAACGCATTACAGCGCTTACAAGCTATTATCAAACAACTTCGTGATCCTGTTAATGGTTGTGAATGGGATCGAGTTCAAACTTTTGCATCACTAAAATCGTATACTTTAGAAGAAACTTATGAAGTTTTGGATGCAATTGATAAGCAAGATATGGATGAATTAAAAAAAGAACTTGGTGATTTACTATTTCATATTGTTTTTTATGCTGATTTAGCCGAAGAACAAGGAAGCTTTGATTTTGATGAGGTCTGTTTAGCGGTTGCTGATAAGTTAGTTTATCGTCATCCCCATATTTTTACCGAAAATAAGGTAGAAAAACCTAACTGGGAACAACTTAAACAAAAAGAACGTGATCAAAAAGCACAATACTCATTGCTCGATGATATTCCCCAAGCAATACCCGCCTTAATGCAAGCTGAAAAAATTCAAAAGCGTTGTGCTTCGGTTGGTTTTGATTGGCATGATATAAAACCTGTGCTTGATAAAGTTAAAGAGGAAATTGGTGAAGTTGAGCAAGAGCTTGAACGAAACAAGCAAGATCCACAAAAAATTGAAGAAGAGTTAGGTGATTTACTGTTTGCGACCGTCAATTTAGCTAGGCATTTAAAGGTTAAATCTGAACTCTGCTTACAGCAAGCTAATAAAAAATTTACTCGGCGATTTCAGCAAGTAGAATCGATACTTAAACAAAAAAATCTGGCTTTGACTGATGCAACGCTTGAACAAATGGAAGACGCGTGGCAAAGTGTTAAACAATTAGAACAGATTAAACTCAATAGCGAAGTGGATAAAAATGACTGAACAAAAAAATGAACTGTATCAAGAAATCGAAGCATGGGCACAAAATGCGATATTAAATAGTCCAACATGGAGCATTAATCAGCTTGATTACTCAGAAAAAAGCATTACAGTTGTTGAAATGATCATCAGTGAACTGGCTGAAAAGAACTTCAGCATATCAGAAGAACAACTCAACATGATATCGCAAGAATACGGATGTTATTTATTACTCACCGCCCATAAATTATACGGAGGTGAATTTTATTGGAACGAAGAGTTTGAACAACCCATGTTAATTTGCTGTGAACCTGATGCCATGATAATCCTCATGACATGGAACAAAGTAAAAGGACGATTAGTAGGGGATAAAGCCGATCATATTGCCTATTTCTTAGATGAATTTGGTAAAGCGACTTTCCAGCCAGAAAAAGGCAAACATGTGGTTTATTTGTAATAAAAACAAAACGACGAAAACAGATAAATATGAATTATCCATTATGTTATTAAATTAAATGGAGGTTGGACGTGAGTTATAAACTTTATATAGGCAATAAAAACTACTCAACATGGTCTATGCGACCTTGGGTTGCAATGAAGCATTTTGGCATCCCTTTTGATGAACAGCTTATTCGATTTGATAACTTTGACGATAATTCTACTTTTAAAGCAACCGTATCGGCAATATCGAAATATGGAACAGTCCCCATTTTAGTTGATAATGATGTGGTTATATCTGATTCTTTGGCTATTTGTGAATACTTGGCTGAAAAACATACCAACTTAGCTTTATGGCCGACAGATACTAAAAAAAGAGCTATCGCTCGAAGTTTAGTGGCTAAAATGCATTCAGGGTTTCCTGCAATACGAAACCATTTACCGATGAATATTGAAGCGGAGTTTTTCGAAATAGGGCAAATTATTTTACGCGATCATGCTGATGTTAAAAACGAAATTTCTCATCTTGATGAATTGTTATCTTCCTTCTTAAGTCTTAATTCATCTCAATCTAACTACTTATTTGGTGAGTTTACTCTTGCTGATGCTTTCTATGCGCCAATGTGCTTAAGACTCAAAAATTTTGGTATTAAAACATCGGCAACGTTAGCCAACTACATTGACACTATTTGTCAAACTAATAGCGTTAAAGAATGGATAAATGGCGCAATGCAAGAAAAAGACCTTATTGTAATGGATGAACCTTATCGCCTACATAGATAATGAACACGTTCTTTGATATTTCAAGTAGTTGTGTGATAGTAGCTTCGTATATTTGAAGCTATATTATCATTTTCATGAGGAAAACTTCAGGTAGTTTATACTTCATGATGAAAATACTTTTATAAAAACTTATAAGGCGTTTTGTCGAAAATCGTTTGAATTTTTAGCTTTCTATTTTTTAAATAGCTAACCATTTGCTGATTATGCCTCGTCTCTATTAAAGTGCGTAGCACAATTTCCGCTTACTCATTTATTTGAGGGCTGGTGTGTTTGGTGAATTTTTAATTGATACGATGATTATCACACGTTTTAAAAAATGGGATACAGTGAAATTGCTATTCATTACCAAACGGTCTAGAATCCTGAATATTTTTTACAAAAATTTAGCTTAAAAAGTGAATGGTTGTGTCAATGCCCGATAGTGAGCATACAGCTTATCTATAAAATGACGCTATCTGTTCTCGTGTTTTATATTCAATGGGAATCGTGCTATTTAATGTCTCATTAGGTCCTTCGGTGCGATAAATGGTTGGGCAACTGACCGTAAAGTGGTTAGCCAAATCGGTCATGGTGATTTTTCTTTATGATATAAGCGCACTATATTGCTTGTTTGAGATACGGCGTTATGTCTATGCATTACAGCCATTTTGCAAATTACGGTAAACAACGCGCGTAATTCCTACAATTAGTGAATCAGCATAGATGCTGATATATAATTAAAAAATTATCAAGATAAACAACTATTGGGAGAAATGAAATGAAAATACCTACTTATTTACAAAAATACGCAGTAGATATTAAAGAAAATGACCCTGATTATAATGGGCTAACATCTTTGTATATCCAATCATCAAATAAAGAACAATGGTTCGAGATTTACTATTATGGTGAATTATACAATGGCTATATTACTGGAACAGAACCAACATTTTGCAACATGAAAGTTATTGCAAAATCCATTGAAAGCAAAGAAGAAATATTGCTGTTTGATGCCACAGAATACGGATATAATGGGATGTTTTGTGACGGTCACTCTAAAGAAGAGAAAAAGAATAGACCACTTACTAAACTTGATGTTCCTGCGTCAAGAATAAAACTAGCGATTGGATACAGTATTGATTATGAAGAAGAAAAAGAAGATTTTGACTTTGATGAAAATGGTCATGTAATACTGATTGATGATCGTAGAATAACGTGGCAAAACTTACAGCATGATGGTTTTGATTGGCTATATATTTTATTAATTGATGAAAATGGAGATGAGTTAGAAGTAGTCAATGAAGAACTTGCTTAAACTTGAGTTATTTTATTAACGACGATAGCGCTGTTAAACCACATGCAGCGATTTCGAGTAAACTGGCTTATGAGTTTTTGATGGATTCTTTTAACCGTGTAAATAACTCGGCGTTTTGCTATATATCATTTTTAATAATAACTAGTTGTTAATTAATAAAATATTGTCATTAACTAAATCAAAGAAGCTACAGTAAAAGCAACAAATATGTACCAGCAATAAATATTGTAATGGACAATAGCATCTATAATATCCTTTATCTTTTGTATAAATAATATGTTGTCAGGAACATTATTTAGAATTTCTCTATTGTTTTTATACTAAAACGCATAGTTATCTGAAAGTTTTTGACAACTTTTTAGAATTTTAATCTAAAATCCAATAAAAAGACGATTTGGCTTTAATGCTACTGTAGTTGATATTGGTCGTTATACCGCACTTGTTTGTTATTTGCTACTGGTTGAGCGATATATCTCGTATTGAGTTATTGCCATTCTTACCCGACTTAGTGCACATAATGAGCTTTATTATCATGGTTCAGCTTGTTTGTTAGCCTAATTTATAAAATCTAAATTAAAAACCCATTTGTGCAAAAAATAATTTCCGAATGATGTTGAGATTTGTCAGTAATCTGATAGTGAAAATATTTGATATATTTTTATAAATCATTAATTAAAAAAATTTGACTGTAAGATGCTTTTGCGGTGAACGCAAAATCGAGTAAACTAGCAAAAAAACATTAATTAGTTTTAATAAATTCCGTAACCAAAGTAGATAACGTAATGAACGAACAAGTAAACTCAGATAATGAAAATATTAAATCAAAAAGAGCCATTCGTAGTTTTGTTTTGCGACAAGGTCGTTTAACAAAAGGTCAAGAACAAGCTTTAATAAACTTATGGCCTATATTTGGTATTGAATATGATGCAAATGCACCTATTTGTTTTGATGCTAATAAATCGCTAGTCCTTGAAATTGGGTTTGGTATGGGGGCTTCTTTAATTGAAATGGCCAAAAATGCACCTAATAAACACTTTTTAGGAATCGAAGTGCACAAGCCAGGGGTGGGCGCTTGTTTAATGGCGATTGAAGAAAACCAATTATCAAACTTAAACGTGATGTGCCATGATGCTGTTGAAGTATTAGAAAATATGATCCCAGATCATTCACTAGACAAAGTGCAAATCTTTTTTCCTGATCCTTGGCATAAAGCCAGACATAACAAACGCCGTATTATTCAACCCCAATTTGTACAGCTAATTCGGCAAAAATTAAAATTAGGTGGTATTTTGCACCTAGCAACGGATTGGCAACATTATGCTGAACATATGTTAGAGGTTTTAACCCAAGCAGAAGGTTTTGAAAACTTATCACCAAGTGGCAATTACATTCCAAGACCTGCTGATAGACCAATTACTAAATTTGAAAAACGAGGTCAAAATTTAGGTCATGGCGTTTGGGATCTCCAATTTGTAAATAAATAATGATGCTAAGGAGCCACTATGCAAAATGAAACGATCGATCTACTTTGTCGGCATCGCTCTATTCGTGCTTATAAAGCAACTAGCTTAACTCAAGAGCAAATAGCTTTAATTGTTAGCGCAGCACAGTCGGCTTCTAGTTCTAATTTGATTCAATGTTCAACAATTATTCGTATTACAGACCCCAGCGAACGCGAAAAACTAGCTCATTATGCAGGCGATCAAAAGTATGTTATCCAAGCACCTGAATTTTGGGTGTTTTGCGCCGATTTTAATCGCCATTATCAAATTGATCCAAAACTTAATCTTGGCAAAGCAGAGCAGCTATTATTGGGCTGTGTTGATACAGCAATTATGGCACAAAATGCCGTAACCGCAGCCGAATCATTAGGATTAGGTGCTGTATATATTGGCGGATTGCGTAATCATCTTGATAAAGTAACGCAATTACTTGATATACCGAAATACGTCCTGCCACTTTTTGGGCTTTGCCTTGGCTACCCCGATCATCATCCAGAACTAAAACCAAGATTACCAAAAGAGTTAGTGTTTTTTGAAAACCACTATCGACCAATTGATCATGCTATTTTGAAAAAGTATGATGCTCAAATGGATGAATACTATGAAACTCGGAGTACCAATCAGAAAGTCGGCGGTTGGAGTGATAAAATTGCTAATACAATAAATAATGAGCAACGCGATTTTATTCTCAATTATTTGCATAAACAAGGATGGATCACGAAATGAACAATAACCATTACCAATTAGATAAAGTCGTTATACTTAGCCGTCATGGTATTCGCACACCATTACAAAACACGTTACAATTTTTAGAGAAAGTCACTCGCTTTAAATGGCCAAAGTGGGATCACCCTTATGGTTATTTAACCATGCGTGGTGGAGTATTAGAAGCCTATTTTGGCCGCTATTTAGCAACTTGGCTTGAAAAAAACAATATAAAATTATCAACACATAATACTGAATTGTTTGTATATGCTAACAGCTTGCAAAGAACCGTCGCGACAGCTCAATTTTTGATAACAGGTGCCTTTGCTGGATATGATATTCCTATTCACCATAAATACCCGATTGAAAAAATGGATCTGATCTTCGATCCTAGTTTGCAAGACGATTCACCCGAATTTAAACATGCCGTATTGCATGATATCGATGAAGCTGACAAAGCGGCTAACATTTTTAGCAATCTAGCTCCTGCTTATGAAATTCTTTCTGATATTTTAGATTATAAAAATTCGCAGTTATATGCAAAATATCAATGTAATTTAGCCGATATTCCATCAGAACTCTATTTTAAAAAACACGAAGAACCAGCACTGCTAGGGCCTCTTGCAATAGGCGCTTCGGTCGTTGATGCATTTTTATTACAATACTATTCAGCCTTCCCTAAAGAACAAATCGCATGGGGCAGGCTAACTAGCCAAGAACAGTGGCAACAACTTATTGAAATTCGTAATCAATATATTAATTTAGTTTTCCATTCTAAAACACTTGCCAAACATTCTGCAACGCTCCTTATTAATATGATAAATGATCTTATGCACAAAGATAATAAAGTGAATCTACTGGTTGGGCACGATAGTACCATTGCAGCGTTACTTGGCATATTAAACTTTAAAGACTATCAGTTACCCAATCAATTTGAAACAACTCCCATCGGTGGGAAAGTGGCTTTACAGCGTTTTCGTCACTTACCTACGGGTGAATATTTCTTTAAAGCCGAATATATTTATCAAAGCTTTGAACAACTCCATAACTGGCAAGCACTCGATGCCAATAATCCGGCACAACACTATCAGCTTCAACTGGAAAATGCTTCTGTTAATAGTGATGGTTATTATGATTGGTCAGATTTTGAAAAACGAATGGAATCTATCAAGACTAAATAATTAACCATTAGATTACCTGATTACGCCTATCATGGTGGGAATTAGATTATCTCATATATTTATGTTCACCTTTACAAGGCTAATGTATGTTAAAATAGACCTCGAAGAAGCGCATCTAGATCCTTGGTTGTATCACGTTTATTTTTATTTTTAATTCCACCTTTATATTATCAAGGCATGAGCAATGTGAGCTGTGGAAATATATAAGAACAGTGAAGAATCTGGAGATTAACGGAAAATCACTATAATTATTACATTAGATGAAGGTTTTATTATGAAAATATTAGTCACTGGCGGCTGCGGGTATATAGGAAGTCATACCTGTGTCCAACTCACTCAATCGGGCTACACACCCATTATTATTGATAACTTGTTCAACAGTAAAGTATCAGTATTAGATAGGATACAAAAAATCACGGGTCAATCTGTCAATTTTTATCAAGGCGATGTGTGCGATGAAAAATTATTAACTAAAATTTTTGCAGAACATGATATTAAAGCTGTGATTCATTTTGCAGGATTAAAAGCAGTCGGTGAATCGGTACATAAACCACTTGAATATTATGAAAACAACGTTTACGGCAGTATAGTACTTATGAAAGCAATGCGTGCTGCTGGTGTTAAACAGTTAGTGTTTAGCTCATCAGCCACTGTCTATGGCGAACTCGCTCCTGTACCTTATGTTGAAACCTTACCACAAGGTTTACCAACTAGCCCATATGGCAAAAGTAAATTAATGGTAGAGCAATGTATCATGGATTTAGCCGTTGCTGAACCAGATTGGTCACTGACTTTACTACGCTATTTTAACCCTGTTGGTGCACATCCAAGCGGATTAATGGGCGAAGATCCACTCGGCATTCCTAATAATCTTATGCCTTATATTACCCAAGTTGCTGTAGGTAAGCGGGAATCATTAGCAGTTTTTGGCAATGATTATCCAACAACAGATGGCACTTGTGTTCGTGATTTTATTCATGTCGTTGATTTGGCTGATGGGCATATTGCTGCTCTCAAAGCGGATCATAACAAAACAGGCGTACATATTTATAATTTAGGTTCAGGTGTGGGTTACAGCGTATTACAAGTTATCAAAGCGTTTGAAAAAGCGTCAGGGAAACCACTTAATTGGCATTTTGCACCAAGGCGAACTGGTGATTTACCCGCATTTTGGGCCGATGCTAATAAAGCTGAAAAAATCCTGGGTTGGAAAACCAAACTTACACTTGATGACATGGTAAAAGACTCATGGAATTGGCAATCTAATAACCCTCAAGGTTACCCTGATTAACAAAATAAGTAAAACGTGCAAAATTAAAAGAAGAGGCAAAAAAGGATATTTTTAATCCTGTTGTTCATCCTCTTCGTTGTCACAGCCCATTGATCAATCAATGGGTGCTTGTTTTTCCACGTATGGCAAAACGTCTATGGCAAGGACAACAAGAAATATCATCCGCTAATTATAATGTATTATTTGTTTTTACTAATAATTTTTCAGCATTAATGAAAAAACTACGCCTAAAAATGACGATCCATTATTCCAGCTACAAATCGCAAAAGAGACTAGTCGAATGATCTGTTTTTCACTTAATCACAGTAAAACATTATCTGAATTTGTTTTGTCGGCTATTATGGCTAATTGCTTTTTACCCAATGAGATTGCGCGCAACGCTCTAAATATATGAAATTATTTTGAAAAATATCAGTTTATTACATTCCGTTCCGTCACAGTAGAAAATCACTATCATTTACCCGCCTATGCCAATAGTAATCTAGTTAGTGTCACTATATTCAATATGATTTGCGGTAGCCAAAGCTTGTATCTGAGAAACGTCAAGAACGGCAAATAACTGGTGGTTATGATCATGCTTATTTATTAGATAAAACAAAAGCTATCGCTGCCGAGCTCATTTCGTCGGATAATAAAGTAATGATGAATGTGATTACAACCAAACCTTCGTTACAAGTTTATACTGGCAATTTTTTGCAGCATACACCAAATCGACACAATGGGGAATATGGCAACTTTGCTGGCATCGCATTAGAGGCACAATTTTTACCTGACAGCCCTCACCATCCTTACTGGCCACAACCAAGCTGCTTATTACAGCCAGATCAAACTTATCATTATCAAACAACTTATCAATTGATCATTTTATAAATGATTAAATAACTGTAAAAAACACAATAAAAAGCCAAATAAAATTAATTAATCTATCTGAATAATTTTATTAAATTCTTTATTACTAAAGGCGCTACCAAGTAATATTGCGCCATTAATTGTATTAATGCAATTAATAGGATTTTGTCAGCTTAAGCTAACAATCCATAACAAAATTAGGTATCATATAACCATCATCGCTAATGGATAATATGAAATATGAAAAGCAAAACCTTAACGGCTATTTTCCCAGGCACTTTCGATCCCATAACTAATGGTCACATCGATCTTATTACTCGAGCGTCATTACTCTTTCCTCGCTTAATTATTGCTATTGCAGAAAATCCAAGTAAAAATACGCTATTTTCATTAGAAGAACGCGTTAATTTAGCTTCAACCGCTGTTGAACACCTACTTAATGTGGAAGTGATTGGCTTTGATAATTTAATGGCTAATTTTGCTCAAACCCATAATGCAACAGTGATCGTACGTGGTGTTCGTACAACACACGATTTTGAATACGAAAGGCAACTTGCTGAAATGAATCGTGCGTTAAAATCTGATTTAGACACTATCTTTTTGATGCCATCTATTGCAATGGGATTTATTTCATCAACAATTGTAAAAGATGTCGCCTACCATGGTGGTGATATTACAAATTTAGTACCACTGCATGTCAAAACAGCATTATTAAAGCGCTTAGCATAAATAAACGTCCATGGTTAATTTTTATACTCCACAGAAGAAAAAGCTCACACCACAAAAATTGACAGTCACAGTCTCATCCTTAGATGCTTTTGGGCAAGGCGTTGCCAATCATAAGGGTAAAACAATTTTTGTTAAATCTGCCTTGCCAGATGAAACCGTTGATATTGAACTGACTGAAAATAAAAAAAATTACGCTAAAGCTAAAGTCATTCGATATCATAATCAGAGCAAAGATCGCGTTAAACCACAATGTGAATATTATCAACAATGTGGCGGTTGTGAATTACAACATATTGCACCAAATTTGCAACAACAAGCAAAGTATGATGCGTTAATTAATCTGTTACAAAAAGAAACAGGGCAACCTTTAACAAATATTGTTCAACATTCACCTCAAATTATTGCCGATCAACCTTACCACTATCGTCGACGGGCAAGGCTTTCGATTAATCTTGTTAAAGGTAAATTAGTTATTGGATTTCGCCAAGCTGAATCAAATCAAATAATCAATATCAAACATTGTCCAGTATTAGTTGATGAATTAGATTCGTTGCTAACGCCATTACAAAGCATGCTCAATTGCATAAAACAGAAAAAAGCACTTGGTCATATTGAATTAATTTCGGTCGATAGCGGTATTATTATTGTGTTAAGGCACACCATGCCCCTTGTTGATCATGATATTAACTTATTAAAGCAATTCGCCGAAAATAATAATATTTCGCTTTATTTTCACGGCAAAGATTTAGTACATATTGCTGGTAATACCGAACATTTTTATTTGATTAATCATTTAAAATTAACATTCAGCCCGCTCGATTTTATTCAAGTAAATTGTAAAATTAATCAAAAAATGATCGAGCAAGCACTTGATTGGCTAACGTTACAACCCTCTGACCAAGTCTTAGATCTGTTTTGTGGTATGGGTAATTTTTCATTACCTATAGCAACATTAAGTAAAACGCTAACGGGCATTGAAGGTGTTGATGCCCTAGTTGAAAAAGCAAAATTTAACACTATATTAAATAGCACTGAGATTTGTGCGGAAACCAATTTTTTAACCAGTAACTTAGACGATATCCAACAATTTTCGGTATGGAGTCAATCACAATATAATAAAGTATTATTAGATCCAGCAAGAGCTGGTGCGTTTAATGCGACAAGAGAAATTGCAAAATTAGCTCCGTCAAAAATCGTTTATATATCGTGTAATCCTGCGACGCTAGCACGAGATAGCAAACAACTTTTAGATGCAGGATATCAAATTGATCAAGTTGCTATTTTAGATATGTTTCCGCAAACTAAACACATTGAATCAATGCTGTTGCTAATAAAATCAGGAACATAAATTATGGTATCGATTAGAGGTGCACACCAACATAGTGAAGAACATTATTCGCTGACTCAATTTGATGTTGAGCAATGGATAAAACAAGAGTTGTTATTAACTAATCCAACGTCTTATAAAAAGTTTAGAGAGGTTTGGGATTTTTGTTTTGAAAACAGCGCCGGTGCACCAGAGCAAACCTTTTGTTTCGAAAATGCAATAGAAATGGTCGAGATCTTATCGACACTTAATATGGACATCAATAGTTTATGTGCCGCTTTATTACTGCCTTTTGTTGATAATAAAATTATTCGTCGAGAAGATATTCCAGAAGATTTTGATCGTGAAATTTCTCATATTATTTCCAACATTGTCAGAATGAAGGAAATTCGCCAACTACGAGCAATTCGTAACGGCAATGCGACAACCGAACAAATTGATAGTATTCGCCGTATGCTACTAGCGATGGTCAATGACTTTCGAAGTGTAGTGATTAAATTAGCAGAACGTATTACCTATTTACGCAATTTAATTAATGCCCCCCAAGAAGAACAAGTGCTTGCCGCTAAAGAGTGTTTTAACATTTATGCCCCTTTAGCCAACCGCTTAGGCATAGGTCAATTAAAATGGGAGTTAGAAGATTTCTGCTTCCGCTATTTATATCCAGATGAATATCGTTTGATTGCTAAAAAATTGCAAGAAAAGCGATTAGATCGTGAATTGTATATCAAACAATTGGTTCATCATTTACAAGCACTGATGAATCAAGATCATATCCGTGCTGAGGTTTATGGTCGCCCTAAGCATATTTATAGTATATGGCGAAAAATGGAGCGTAAGCATCTCGAATTCGAAGATCTATATGACATCCGTGCCGTACGGATTATCTGCGATCGTATTGAGGATTGTTATAATGCATTAGGCATCGTCCATAGCCATTACAAACATATCGCTAAAGAATTTGATGATTATGTCGCTAATCCAAAACCAAATGGTTATCAATCAATCCATACTGTCGTTTATGGACCACAAGATAAAATAATCGAAATTCAAATCCGTACTGAACAAATGCACAATGATGCTGAACTAGGCATTGCCGCTCATTGGAAGTATAAAGAAGGCAGTACCGACAAAATGACCGCTTATGATCAGCGAATTTCTTGGTTGCGTAAATTATTAACATGGCAACAAGAGATGTCTGAAAGCGGTGAAATTCAAGAAACCGTTCGCAGTCAAATTTTTGATGATCGCGTTTATGTTTTTACACCGAAAGGCGATGTTGTTGACTTGCCAGCTGGCTCAACTCCACTTGATTTTGCTTATCATATACACAGTGATGTTGGGCATCGTTGCATTGGTGCTAAAGTTGGTGGTCGAATTGTACCATTTACCTACCATTTAAAAATGGGTGATCAAGTTGAAGTCATTACCCAAAAACAACCTAATCCAAGCCGTGACTGGCTAAATCCAAATACTGGATTTGTAAATAGTAGTCGAGCAAGAGCTAAAATTCAAGCTTGGTTTAAAAAACAAGATCGGCATAAAAATATCGTAGCGGGTCAGCAAATTTTAGAGCAAGAGCTTGAACCTTTAAATATTAGTTTAAAAAATGTTGAAAAGATTTTAATCAATAAATATAACGCTCATTCCTTTGACGAGGTACTAGCTGGTATTGGGAGTGGTGATGTTAGGATTAATCAATTAGTCAATTTTATCAATGCTCAATTTAACAAACCAACGGCTGAAGAAGAAGATGAAGCTGCCTTAAAACAGATTGCCCAAAAATCGAACGCTCAAACCAAAAATACTAATAAGACCGGTAATAAAAAAGGCAGTGAAATTATTATTGAAGGTGTGGGTAATTTAATGTACACCATTGCAAATTGCTGCCGCCCAATTCCTGGCGATCCCATTGCGGGATTTGTTACTCAAGGGCGGGGTATCTCGATTCATCGAGCTGATTGTGAACAATTGCAAGAACTAAAAAATCATGCTCCCGAACGTATTACTCATGCTGTTTGGAACAATAATACCTACTCAAGCTATACCATGGTGGTACAAATTGTTGCTAACGATCGCAGTGGTTTATTGCGAGATATTACTACAATTTTGGCTAATGAAAAGGTTAATGTTCTTGGTCTAATTAGTCGCTCGGATATGAAGCAGCAATTAGCGACTATCGATGTTGATATGGAAATTTTTGATCAGGATTCGTTAAATCGAGTACTCAATAAAATAAAACAACTACCTGATGTTATTGAAGCCAAACGTTTTCAAGGCTAATTGACATGTTAAATTGCCACTTTTTATTTAGTGGCAATAGGTTAAGACTTATTATTTTTTTTCTAAAATTTCAAACTGATATGGATAGCCATTTTTATCATCGGCTTGATGTGGTTCTTGATAAATAACTTGCCATTGCTCAGGCGAATAATCAGGAAAATAAGTATCGCCCTGTAGTTTTGCCTTTATATGTGTTAAATAAAGTCGATTCACTAAAGGTAACGTCTGCTTATAAATATTACCACCACCAATAATAAACGCTTCATCAACATGCTGTGTTTGAGCTAACAATATCGCGGCATCAATTGATGGTACCCAACTTACATTTGGAACCATGTTAGATTCTATGATTGCTTGCCTTGAAATAATAATATTATGACGCCCTGGTAACGGACGACCAATAGACTCAAATGTCTTTCGCCCCATAATAACAGGTTTATTAAGTGTATTTTTTTTAAACCATGCCAAATCTGCGGGTAAATGCCAAGGCATTTGATTATTTAAGCCAATTACATGATTATCCGCCATGGCTACAATAATACTTAATATCATATTCGCTCCTTTACACATACCCTAAAGATTTTATTCGCTGATTCACATTTTCAGGAAAGATAGTTTGGCTCCAAAGCCGTTCACTTAAAGAAAGTAATGACTCTTTTTGCCCTGAAACAATCCAATTAGCCAGTGCTGTAGCCACATCAGGGTAGATTATTGGTTTTGGCGAAGGTAAATTAAGCCAGTATTTGAGTTTGATACAGTTTAAATTTTCCATAACTGTTGCCATATCAAGAGAACGCAAACATTGAGCATTATAAATTTGTTCAAATTGACCTGATACAGGTTTAGTTAGAATCTTTTTACCAAGGGTCAATGCTTCAGAAATCAATGCAAATCCTGTATTTGAAATAATTCCAGAGCAACGAACTAAAGCTTGAGTAAAATTATCACGCCCAAGCGGTTGAAAATTAATATTACTTTGTTGTGATGTTTGTTTTATATCTGGATGAAAACAGATAAATTGGTGCTCTTTAAACTGCTTTAACAATACCGTAATTTCATCTAATGCTTCAAATGGCAAATAGACGATGATGTTTCCATCCTCGGTTGGCGCAGTTTCAAATGTGTCAATCATAGGGGGGATTAGCTTATGCCCAAAATGAAACCAATGTAGGCCAATTGGTTTAGTGACGGGAGCGTAATATTTCATAATCACATTTGCGACTAATCCATATTCTTTAGGTTTAAGATATTGGCAAACTGCTTGATTGCTTATACCTAAACATTCACGATGTTGATGATGTGCAGCCCAAGCACTTACTGGCTCAAAATCGCTAATTATGCAATCATATTTTGATAAATCAAGCTCACGGACATCTTTAATGAGCCTGAAAGCTCGAATACGTTGCACAGTTTTGCGAAAATTAATTTTACCATTAAGGGTGGCAAACGTGACACCACGATAGGTTTTATAATCGCCAAAAGCTTGCATGTCGAAATAGTCTTTAGGATCGCGGCCACTGAAAATATAATCAACATTCGCACCTGCCTTTTTCAGTGCGTTAGCTAATGTTCTACAGCGACTGACATGGCCATTTCCTGTTCCTTGAACACCAAAGAGAATTTTCATATCTTTATGATTCGTCAATTTAAGTTATACAAATATAATAGCAGAACAGCTTATTATTATGTAAATTATTTTGTATGATTAAATGCAACATGATATTCATGATTAGTTGTCATAATTCAACATTGGTTAACGTTATTACTCATTAGTCTAAATGAAGCAACAGTGCTTCATTTAGTTACGATAAAATAGTCTCACTTAAAGTGTATAAATTTTGTATAACTTTGCTTCTTTTTTCAGTACAATAGCCTAAGTAATTGTTAGATGAATAGTGAGATTTGCATATGTCATTAAGAATCATCAATAAACAAAATTACCTTATTGTTGCATTAGCAATTATTTTCTTTTTATTTGCTGATTCTGCAAGATATTTGACAATCACAATTGGCTCATTAGTTACTGTTAATGATATTTCACACCACATAATTGCTAAGTTAGGCATGAATGAGCATAATGATTGCCATTCTTTATTACAAAAATCATCTCATGATTCAGCTTGTACCACTTTTAATCTTCAGTTTTTACCACATTGTGAACTATACCTTACATTTAACTTTGCTCAAAAATATAAAAAGTTTATTCCTGAATTAAAACTACTAAGAATTGTTTAATTAATTTGTATTTTCAATAAAAAATTAGTCGAAATATTTATCTTTGCAGTAAAAATTTTTTGTTATTCGTTTTTATCACTAATCACTAGATAGTGATTGATTATTATAGAAAAATGATTATAGGAATATTATGAAACGTCGAAATTTTTTGTTCAATATTACAGCGGCTTTAAGTGGGGTAGCAGTTACAAAAGCCTTTGCCAAAATGGATAATTCAACTATGTCAGGTATGGCTTGTGAAGCCAACTCTGATCAGTGTAAAACAGGTGAAATGGGAGACATGAATATGAAGATGAATATGGGTAACAAAGTTTCACAAAAATTATTACCGACCTCAGCTTTGCCACAAGGTCTAAATTTACCAGAATTAACTCATTTAGAAAATACCAGTAATAAACAAGGTATTTTTGAAGCAATCTTAGAGGCTAAACCCGTTAACTTAAAGTTAACACAAGATATTACAACAGAATTTTGGGCATATAATGGTCATATCCCCGGTCCAATGATTGAAGCTTTTGAGGGGGATAACGTTAAAATTACTGTTAAAAATAACTTACCTCAAGCGACAACCGTACATTGGCATGGTTTGCTGATCCCATCTAATCAAGATGGTAATCCACAAGATCAAATTCCTGCTGGAAGTAGCCGAACTTATGAGTTTACTATACCAGAAGGGAATGCTGGTACCTATTGGTATCATCCACACAGCCATGAAACAGTAGCAGAACAAGTTGCGCGAGGATTAGCTGGCATATTTATTGTACGCAGCAAAAACGATCCGCTCGCATTCTTGCCTGAACAACACTGGTTTTTTTCAGATTTAAAATTGACTGATAAAGGCGAAATTGCGGATAATTCAATGGTTGATTGGATGAATGGCCGCGAGGGACAATTTGTGTTAATTAATGGTGGTTATCGTCCCAAAATCACCATAAATACGGCAACAAGGGTACGAGTTTGGAATGCGTGCTCTGGTCGTTATCTTAATTTATCTATTCCTGGCTGTGATGTTTATTTGGTTGGTACGGATGGTGGATTAATGCCAGCTCCTGTTTTACTCAATAAACCACTGCTATTGTCGCCAGCTGAACGTGCAGAACTTGTCATTTTGCCAAAGCAATCTGGTACAGTGTATTTACAATCTATCGGTTACGATCGCGGAAAAATGGGCAATGTACCACCAGAACAAGATATCATACTGGGAGAATTGGTATTGACACAGTCAAAATCAATGACTATCCCGTCAACCTTACGTTCATTGCCAAAACTAGGGCAGGCAACGACCTATAAATCTATTGAATATACCGAAGTCATGGACATGAAAGAGCCGCGTGGTGGTGTGTTATTTTTAATTAATGGTAAACGCCATGATATGCAAAGGATCGATTTGAAAAGCAAAATTCATGAGGTTGAAGAGTGGACAATTTTCAATAACTCTCATATGGATCACAATTTTCATATACATGGCGCACAGTTTATTGTTGTTTCACACGAATTGAATGGTGAAAAAAATCCACCTGAATATGTCGCCTTAAAAGACACTATTAATTTACGTCCACATGAAAAGATCACCATAAAAATTCAACAAAATATGGCCGGATTACGTATGTATCATTGTCATATTGTTGAACATGAAACACTCGGTATGATGGGGCAATTAATGGTGGAATAACCTATCTAATATGATTCCCGTTATGGTTTAATTATCATTGAATTAATAGCGGGAATTTGTATTATACAAATTCCTTATGACACAATATCTATAAAAAATAATAATTGTTTTTCATTTTTGCTAAAAATGCTAATATATCATCATTATGACAATGATATATTATTGGCAAAAATTCAGCAAATGCTTGATTATTAGAACCGCGTTATCTCACTTATTGTTAGGTGTAATGGCTGCTGGGTTCGGTTTATATCAACATGAAGCGCTTCCTTCGGAAGCTCCTGTTTCGCAAATTGGGATCATTGCAATTGCATCTATTGTACAAGATCACCAAGAAGTAGAGCGAAAAAAATCACAAACGCTATCACATTTACAAAAACGATATATCGCAGCGCTTTTTGTTATACCTAATAGTATTGAACTTTCACCAAGTAAAGTTATTCGACTATCCCCTTATAACGGCATACGAGCTGGACCTAAAGCTACCGTTTAATGAGCTTATCACTCAAATAAAACTAATTTTTATATAAGGTTAATTCCTTAAATCCGCATTGAAAAAATAAGAGAAAAGTTATGTTATTAAAATTATTAACAAAAGTATTTGGTAGTCGCAATGATCGCGTTTTAAAAACCATGCGTAACCGAGTTGAAAAAATTAATGCACTTGAACCAGCCATGGAAGCATTGTCAGATGAAGAATTAAAAGCTAAAACCACAGAATTTAAACAAAAGGTTGCTGCAGGTATCCAATTAGATGATATTTTGGAAGAGGCTTTCGCGGTGGTGCGCGAAGCAAGTAAGCGTGTATTTGGTATGCGTCATTTTGATGTGCAGTTAATCGGTGGTATGGTATTAAATGAACGTTGCATTGCCGAAATGCGCACAGGTGAAGGAAAAACCTTAACGGCAACATTACCTGCTTATTTAAATGCACTAACAGGTAAAGGTGTGCACGTTGTTACGGTTAATGATTACTTAGCACAGCGTGATGCAGAAAATAATCGTCCATTATTCGAATTTTTAGGATTAACTGTTGGTATTAATTTACCTAATATGCCACCACAAATAAAACGTGAAGCCTACAATGCTGATATCACTTATGGTACTAACAATGAATATGGTTTTGATTATCTACGCGATAATATGGTATTTAGCAAAGATGCTCGAGTACAACGTCCATTACATTACGCCTTAGTCGATGAAGTCGACTCAATTTTAATTGATGAAGCAAGAACCCCACTGATTATTTCAGGTCAGGCCGAAGATAGTTCTGAAAGATATATTAGTATTGATAAAATCATTCCTTATTTGACTCGTCAGGAAAAAGAAGACTCTGAACAGTTTCAAGGAGATGGAGATTTTTCCATTGATGAAAAATCACGTCAAGTTAATTTAACCGAGCGTGGATTAGTTAAAGTTGAAGAACTATTGATTAAACAAGGCATCATGAAAGGTGATGAATCGCTTTATGCGCCAAGTAATATTGTTCTAATGCATCACGTTAATGCAGCCCTACGTGCTCATCACTTATTTCATCGCGACGTTGACTATATTGTTAAAGATAACGAAATAGTTATCGTGGATGAACATACTGGTCGAACCATGGATGGTCGTCGTTGGTCTGATGGTTTACACCAAGCGGTTGAAGCAAAAGAGCATGTTAAAATCCAAAATGAGAATCAGACACTAGCTTCAATTACGTTCCAAAACTATTTCCGTTTATACGAAAAATTAGCGGGGATGACAGGTACTGCTGACACTGAAGCATTTGAATTTAATCAAATTTATGGGTTGGATACGATTGTTATTCCAACAAATCGTCCAATGCAACGAAAAGATCAATCTGACCTTGTCTATATGACTGAAAAGGAAAAGATTAACGCGATTGTTACTGATGTACAAGAATGTGTAAAACGCGGCCAACCCGTTTTAGTTGGGACAGCATCAATCGAAAAATCAGAATTAGTTTCACAAGCATTTAAAAAAGCCGGCATTAAACACAATGTGTTAAATGCTAAATTCCATGCTCAAGAAGCTGAAATCATTGCTAATGCTGGGAGTAAAGGTGCCGTTACCATTGCAACTAACATGGCGGGGCGTGGTACCGATATTATGCTTGGTGGAAATTGGCAAAGTGATATAGCTAAAATTGAAAATCCAACGCAAGACGATATCGAAAAAGCGAAACAAGTTTGGCAAACAAAACACGAAGAAGTGATTGCATTAGGTGGGCTTTATATTTTAGGTACAGAGCGTCATGAATCGCGTCGTATCGACAACCAGTTACGTGGTCGTGCTGGTCGTCAAGGTGACCCGGGTGCTTCACGTTTTTACCTATCACTTGAAGATCCATTGATGCGAATCTTCGCCTCTGAACGTGTCGGTAACATGATGCGTAAACTGGGCATGAAAGAAGGCGAAGCCATTGAACACCCATGGGTAACTAAAGCCATTGCCAATGCACAAAAGAAAGTTGAAAGTCGCAACTTTGATATTCGTAAACAACTTCTTGAATATGATGATGTTGCTAACGAACAACGTAAAGTAATTTATCGTGAACGAAACAGTTTACTTGATAATGCCGACATAAAAGACACCATTGATTCGATCCGAGGTGATGTATTTAATACACTCATTGACCAATACATACCACCACAATCAATTGAAGAAATGTGGAATATCCCTGGACTTGAAGCCGCGCTAAAAACAGACTTTGATTTGGATTTACCCATCGCCAAATGGTTAGATGAAGAGCAGAACCTACATGAAGAAACATTGCGCGAACGTATCTTACAAATGGCACAAGAAAGATATTTAGAAAAGGAAAATACCGCTGGTGCTGAAGCATTTAGGCACTTTGAAAAAAGTGTCATGCTACAAACACTTGATACGCTTTGGAAAGAACACTTAGCTGCTATGGATTATTTACGTCAAGGTATTCATTTACGTGGTTACGCACAAAAAGATCCAAAACAAGAATATAAACGCGAGTCCTTTAATATGTTTGCTGGCATGTTAGAATCGTTAAAATATGATGTTATTGGTCTTTTAAGTCGTGTGCAAATTCGCTCACAAGAAGAAGTTGATGAAGCAGAACGTCAACGTCTTGCTGAAATGGAAAAACTAATGGCTAAACAACAAGCTAGTCATGAATCTGTGACCGCCATCAATGGCGAGGGTGAAGATCAGACAGTCGGGGCCACAACACAACCAATGGTGCGAACTCAAGCTAAAGTTGGACGTAATGATCCGTGCCCTTGTGGTTCAGGTAAAAAATATAAACATTGTCATGGTGCTGTTCAGTAAGGTAAAAATTTAGTATCATCACACAAAGTTGATGATTAAAACGTCGATTAGGATCGGCAATAAATTGAAATAGGGGGAGTTGCTGCTTTCCCTAATTTTACTCATAGGCAAATAGAATTATGAATAAACATATTGAAATTGCTGTAGGTATTATTCGTTCACAAAATTGTCAAATCTTTATCACCCAACGCGGTGAAGACTCTCACCTTGCTGGTTTTTGGGAATTCCCAGGAGGAAAAATCGAGGCAGGAGAAACCCCATATCAAACCCTACAACGCGAAATTGCTGAAGAAGTAGATATCTATATCCATCAAGCCCAATTCTTAGATGTTTTTGAACACAGTTATGATGATCGTGATATCATAATTCATGCTTATTTAGTTGAAGAATGGGATGGTGTTCCTTTCGCTAAAGAAGGTCAACCAAGCCGTTGGATTGATCAAGAAGATTTGAATGCCGACGAATTTCCTGACGCCAATCGGCCGATTATCGAAATGCTAAAAAATTTGGATAAACAAATCTAGTCTATTTATTAGCATTTATTTTTGTCAGCTTTGTTTATTAAGATTAGTTTATTTTGTCATTTCTGTTTTTAACTTGAGACAGTTCTAACATCGCCTTTATAAATCAATGCGCGACACAACTAAGAGCGCTTTGCTAATTTCCATTGTTATCAGGCCGAATTTTCCGCACATAATCTAAAGTGATATACAATAAACAAGGAAAAACAGGTTAAATATAGCAACTTTTAAGTAAAATAAATTTTTTATTCACTAGATAATAAGCGTTAAAAAATATATAATGCCGCGAATTTTTGATGTTAATTACCATTAAAAATAGTGTTAAATTAAATAAAATTAAGGTGTTAATTATAATGAAAGAATATAAGGTAGTTGTTTTTCAAGAAGGAGCATTGTCTTCATTACTTTTAGGTTCAGCTAATGCTAATGAAGTTAAATTTTCAGAATTTTTAAACAAAAATGCTCAAGATGGTTGGCGCGTAGTAACGATGGAAAAAGATATGCGCCGCTTGTTCTTGTTTTGGAAAAGAGAAGCCTATTTAATTGTAATGGAACGGGAACGTAGTTAAATAAAAGTCTGAATATCATTACCTATTTTTTTAATGAATTCATTCAAAGCATGAATATTTTAGATTAATAATTTCGTCTTTTTTAAGGTAATGGCATTTTTACTCATACGTGCCTGATAAAAAGTGAAATACATTAGCGATTGTTAAAATTGGGAATCAATATATCTATTCATTGTATTGTATTCCCACTAAATCAGATAAACTCAAAATTTCAAGTAACTACCATATTTTTATAAAAAAGCAAAAGGACGCGTTAAGATTTACGCTGTAATTTTTGTTCTGCTAGAGCCAAAAAAACAATACCAATAATGATAGATAACCCACCAAGCATCCGCGTCAAGGTAATTTGCTCATCAAAAGCAATAACCGAAACCAACATCACGGTGACCACCTGTAGATGAGACGCGGCAAAAGCGGGGCCTACTGGTGCGTTTTTTAATAATACCATCCAAGTGACAAATGCGCCTGTATAACCAAGCATGACTAAATAGGCCCAGCCATGAGAGAAAACACGAATTAACCAATCGACACTCACTTCAAGTGGCATTGCCGATAATGCCGTTAATTTAAAGCTTGTTTGACCAAACGTATCAAAAAATAGTAGCAAAATAAATCCAATAATATAAAATTTTTTCATTATGTAAGCCCGACTAAAACGACACCAGTAGTAATAAAAAATATTCCAATGATACGGAATAATGTAAGATGTTCTTGAAATAAAATGCGCCCAGCCAACATAACCGTAATAATATTAAATGATCCTAATAAAATACCTTGTGACAAAGGGACTTCACTTAAAAAAGCTAGCCAAAAAATAAAACCAATAAAGTATGCGGCAAAACCTAGCCAAAGCCAAAAATTACCAAATAATTTTTGCCAATAATGCAAACCTTGCTGATTTTTCGAGGTGATTGCCGCATACTTAAATGCAATTTGTCCCATTGTATCGCAGGCAATATTTATTAACCAAAGTATAACAATTAAGATTGACACTGCTGACAAAATCCATGTATTTCAAGCACGCTATGTTTGATTAAAAAATCACTTTGCTGTGCTAATTGCTTAAGTTGATGTTCGATATCTTGTGAATGTTTTTCAATGATCTGTTGACATTTATCACAAATAAATAAAATTGAAATATGTTGTGGATCTTGAAAGTGTGGGCAAATAATATAACTATTAGAAGATTCAACTTTATGGATGAAACCTTGCTCTAGTAAAAATTCAAGCGCACGATAAATTGTAGGTGGTTTAGCCTGAGGTTCACTGACTTTGAGTAGATCTAAAAGATCATAGGCACTCATCGCTTTATTTGCCGTTAACATAATATCTAAAACTGTTCGACGCTGCGTTGTCAGTTTAATACCCCGCTTTTTGCATAAAGTTTCAATCTTTTCAAGGAGCAGATTATGCATTCGGTTTCCTTTGCCTTTCGTCATTATTTTTTTGTGCCGCTTTTCTTCGTCTTATTTCTTTAGGGTCATTGATTAAAGGTCGATATATTTCAATGCGGTCACCATTTTTAACCAATTCATTGAGATCACAACGTTTGCCATAGATGCCAATTAAATGTTCATCTAGTTTAATCTGACATAACGATAAGATATTGGATTTTGTAATTGCTTGCAAGACATTCGTTTGCTCATCGACCTCGCAATTAATTATCGTCGGGTTATTTGGTAACGCATAAACAACTTGAATATTTATCATTTATAAATCTGCCTTGCTCGTTTTGAAAACGCATTAACCATACTCGTCATCACTTCTTTAAACACAGGAGAAAAAGCAATATCTAGTAGCTTATTTTTAAACTCAAAATCTAAACTAAAACTAATTTTACTTTTGCTATCACCGAGTGAACTAAATTGCCATCTTCCCGATAGGTGTTTAAATGGTCCTTCAAACAATTTTATCTCAATAGAATGTGGTTGATTAATCTGATTTACTGTAGTGAAAGATTTTTTAAAGCCTAACTTTTCAACTTCAATAAACGCTGTGTACGTATTATCTTGTTTGCTAATAATACCAGTTGCGATACAATCAGGAACAAATTCAGGGTATCGAGCAATATCATTCACTAAGCAAAACATTTGCTCTACAGAATAAGGTTCGATAACTTCGTGAAAAACGTGTGCCATAATAATAAAATAAAAAGTTAAAATTAGTGGCATATCATATCATGTAACTTTATAATAACGCACATTATGACTAAGAAAAAATCACATAAGCCAGGTTCGGCAACCATTGCATTAAATAAACGCGCACGCCATGAGTACTTTATTGAAGAGGAAATTGAGGCGGGATTATCCCTACAAGGTTGGGAAGTGAAATCTCTACGCGCAGGAAAAGCCAACATTAGTGACAGTTATGTTTTACTTAAAGATGGTGAAGCATGGCTCTTTGGTGCAACTATCACACCACTTAATGTCGCGTCAACACATGTTGTGTGCGAACCAATGCGCACACGTAAATTATTGTTAAATGAACGAGAACTAAACTCATTATTCGGTCAAATTAATCGCCAAGGTTATACTGTTGTTGCGCTTTCACTTTATTGGAAGAACGCTTGGGCAAAAGTGAAAATTGGTGTTGCTAAAGGTAAGAAAGAATACGATAAACGTACTGATATTAAAGAGCGTCAATGGCAAGTCGATAAAGCGCGCATTATGAAAAACGCCAACCGATAATACATGGTTACTTGCAGAGTATCGTTTTAGCGGTGGCGTATAATTTGTGGCTTGATAAAAAATGCATTGTTTTTTAATTCTTTAAAGTTAAGTAAATCATTTATTACATTAACACAAGTATGAGCCATACTTTGAAAATCTTGTGCAATAGCATCAATCGGATAGTAAGAATAATTAAGATAAATATTATAATCATAAGAACACAAACAGATCTGTTGTGGTTTGGCGCCCACTTCCACTAAATAACTCAGTACTTCTTGTAGTAAATTACATGAAGGTGTAAAAATAGCTTTTGGCAGTCTTCCCAATTTTTTATGAAGATTTTTGAGTAAT
Organism: Gilliamella sp. ESL0250; assembly: GCF_013345045.1. NCBI lineage: Bacteria > Pseudomonadati > Pseudomonadota > Gammaproteobacteria > Orbales > Orbaceae > Gilliamella > Gilliamella sp. ESL0250. The sequence continues at coordinate 69,315 of NZ_JAAEDV010000007.1, forward strand.
TCATATCCTTTATTGGGGCAATAGTTATCACTGACTAACCATTGCGGATTAATGGTTAAACCCACATTTTTAAGACCCTGTTTAAATCCCTTAAGCCTAGCTTCAATGGACGTTAACTGTGTGTCACATCCAATAAAATAAAATTCATCGAATTGCCTTGCATACGGCTGAATTAGCTCAGCGACCGAATTTAATGATTCACTAGTAATAAATGGCAATGGCGTATCTTTAAGGTAGCGATCGAAAAATAGCACAGGGATATTTTGATTAATACCAATATAAAACTCATCGCTATCTAATGAAGTAACAACAATCATTGCATCGACTTTTCGTTCAACTAAGTTTTGTGCCACTTTAATTTCTATGTCTTTATTATAATGACTACAAGTGATTAATAATTGTATGTTTTTTTGCCTAAAACAAGCTTCTAAATAGTGCAAAAATATGGAAAAAAAAGAATTGGACATATCTGGCACTATTACACCGATGGTATCAGTACTATTTGCTTTAACCAAATATTGACGAATATGAGCCTGTTCACTGTATCGCTCTGCAATGGATAATACACGTTGCCGTGTTTGTGGTGAAATACGATATTTTTTATCTCGTTTATTAAAAATATGGCTGACGGTCGTTGCCGACACGCCAGCTAAACGAGCAATATCATTGATTTTTAATTTATTACTCGCCATAGATATCACTATCTCCTTTTATATTAACGAGGAGTGCGCAGCTGTTTGTTAGGAAATATTGGATTACAGTTAACCGATGGATTTTGGTACCAATATGCAACACTGGCAATATCATCACAACGCTCATATAATCTTATATCATCATTACCAATTTGTTGAAAGGTAAGCTTGATATTTTTGTGAAATGCAATCGGATCAGGTAAATGCCAACGATATAAACCATGCATAGGCAATGCATCGTCACCAAAACCGTGTACTGGATTTGCATCTCCAGTTTGAAAAAAATCGCGCGTTGCATCACGCTTAGTCTGATAAGGGTAGCCCATAAATAGCGTTTGAAAACATTTAGCTGACGGACGTCCTTGGCTATCACGATTGTGAAACGCCCATGCCCCACCAAAATAGTCTTCAGATCCTGTGGAGTGTTGAGTTGGATATTGGCTATCATCATCCAGATAGAACTTAAATTCTCCTTCTCCCCACCAGTAACGTTCCAATGCTGTTAATGCTAAGTAAGTACCAACATAGTAGCCATGACCTTTAATATTATCTAATAATACATAATCTTCGGCATAATTGGTTACTCTTTGTCTGCGCCATTGAGCATGAAAATAAAGCGGTGCTTCAAATGGTTTTGGCATTAAGGCATAATTAATGGTGAAAAAGAAATGCTGTAAATCTGCTTCATGTTCATTTTGAATTTCAATCCTAGCTTTTCTATTAAATGGCATTCTAAAATAGCTATTAAATCCACCGGTTGGATTGACCACAATGGGCATGGAGTTAATATCACATCTTGCGCCAAAACCATTACAGAAAAAATCACCGATTGGGCTTTCGACTGATGGTACTTTTTCATCATCCCAATAAATGCGGATAACAACATCACGTAACACAAAACTACCGCGATGTGTTCTATCTGTTAAGGTAAACCACATGTGACGAATTTCGGCCGGTCCTGTAATTTCAGCGATAGTGACTGTTTGACCTGCTGGTATTGATATGCAACCTTGCCCTTTACGACTTGGCCCTAAAGCGCTCGCTTTCATGCAAGATTGACCTTTTTCACCCGTCATATTTTCAGGTGAAATGGTTCTGGTTTGTTCAAAGTGAAATTGTGTGACTGAATTATATATGTTCATTGTGAATCCTTACTAACGTTTATTAAATGTAATTTTCTTTAACTATTTTTTATTTGTATATTCTGTTTTTTATCACCGTTTAAGAAGAAAATAGCAAAAATCATAAATCCTAAAACAACTAATCCAAGATGATTAAATGTGGTTGCCGCACCAGCGGTATCGTAAAAATCACCAACCAGGGTGGAAAACAAAATAACACCGACAGAGCCTGCCACCTGATAACCGATTAAAAAGACAGTTGCGGAAAGACGGGCATTAAAATTAATATCAATATATTTAAATACCGAGACTAAAATGGTAGAAATCTCTAAGCAGTGCATAAGCTTAATGACAGAAATAATCGCAATACTATTAACATGTCCAGTAAGGAATATACGAGAAGCTGAAATAAACGCAGCAAAAATTAACGCGTTTTTTGCTCCCACACGATTTACAACAAATGGAACACAAAACATGACCGCCGCTTCTAAAAAAACTTGAAACGAATTTAATATGCCATATAAGCGATAACCATCATTGATATCGTCAAACTGCTGAGTAAAATAAACGGGGAATAACTGTTGATCATAAATATTATAAAGACTATAAGTTCCAAGCACATAAATAACAAATATCCAGAATTTTTTCAGTGTAAAGACTGATATAATTTCATTAAAACTTAGCTTGTCTTTTTTTTGGAAGACAGCTTCTGATGATTGATTTAAATCGGGTTTAAAATTGAGATTAAGTAGCATAAAGCAGATACCTATACCCGATGCAGCCCAAAAATTTAGATGTGGATTAAGACTAATTAAAATACCGGCAATAAAGGTTCCTACTGCATAAGCGATGCAACCCCACGTGCGGCATTGACCGAACTCGAAACCAAAAGCGCGGCTGATTTTTTCACAGTAAGAGTCAATTAACCCCATCCCTGCAACCCAACCAAAGCCTAAAAAGAAACTACCAAAGATGACACCAATGTAAAAACTATGCTTTAGTAACGGTTCATAAACATAAATTAATGCAGGCGCGGCTAATGTGATAATAATACTTTGAAACCAGATAAGATGTTTTTTCAACACCAATTTATCTTGATAAACACCATACACAATCATAATAATGAGCGAGACAAAGTAATTAAATGAATAAATAATACCAGTCTGTTTTGCTGTTAAGCCAATCTCCTTACTTAGCCATATGGCATAAAACGAAAAAACGAAACTACCTGCAGCGTAATACATAAAACTGTAACAGGAAGCGAACCAATAAGTCGGCTTGTTATAAAATGCACTTGTCATAATTTATCCTATAAAGAGTGAAGCACTGCAATTGAGTATGCAGAGCTAAAAATTTAGCTTTAAAAGGTTTATTGGATAAATGTGATCAACATCAAAATTATTTAATTAACATAGATAAGGAAAGCTATTGTGTATAATACATAGCTCTTAAATTGATAAGTTACTATAGAAAAGTTTGAAAAATTTATAGAAAGAAACAAAATATTGAAATTGACTAAGCTTTAATATAACCGATAGGAAAATAATTTTACAATCTAATTGGCGTTATTTTGTACATCAAATAACGCCAATACATTATATTTTGACTCATTTCACGATAACACAACAAACTAACGTTGATCATCAATAGTAACGCCTGCTGGCGGGGTAAAATTAAATTTATTCGATTCCACTTTACCAAGTACTTGATGAGACAAATCATAAAAGCTACGCTGTCCATCTTCTTCAATTATCGTAAAATTTGAGATCATCCCAGTTGGTAAAACCGAAATAATAAAGTCTTGATTAGAACCATCAGTAGCTTTTAGTGTAAAGGAATTTTGCTTACGTGTAACGTTATAAGCATTCCATATTGAATTATGACTATCAGTAATAAGTAACATTAAACGATTATCGACGGCTTTTTTTAAATCCATTACAGTTACTTGTTCAACAGCGGGTGTATAAACCCACATATTTTTTCCATCGGAAATAATTGATGTTACATCTGGTTCGTTCATGGTCCAATTGAAATAATAAGGCCTAGTCACCCATAAATCACCTTTACCCTGTTGAACGGGTTGATTATCAATAGTTTTTACATCTTGAGAAAATTGCGCATAAAATCCATCAATTTTATCTAGACGCTGTTGTAAAACTTCTTTATCACCTGCCCAAGCTGTCCATGCACTAAACAACAATCCTACCAATAATAAAAAATTCTTCATGATAAATCCTTATGTCTGCCTATTTGTTAGCTAATAACTGTATTCTAATAAGCTAAATGTTGGTGAAAAATATTACCGTGTTTTGTTTTATGGGGAAAACTATTTTCTTTTTCACTTATTGATTAACAAGTATATAATACATTTCATATTGCAAAAACTGAATATAGTGTACCATGCCGAGTATGTCTTTTGAATTTACAACTGATGAATTTAAGCCTTTAGCGGCAAGAATGCGTCCTCGCACCTTGTCAGAATATATTGGGCAAACACATTTATTAGGGAAAGGGAAACCATTGCCCAAAGCCATTGAAGCGGGTAATTTACACTCAATGATTTTATGGGGACCACCTGGCACAGGTAAAACTACATTAGCTGAAATTATTGCTCATCATGCCAATGCAAAAGTTGAACGTTTATCAGCGGTAACGTCAGGCATAAAAGATATTCGTAACGCAATTGATCGAGCAAAAATAAATCAGCAAGCAGGCGTTCGTACAATCTTATTTGTTGACGAAGTCCATCGTTTTAATAAAAGCCAACAGGATGCATTTTTGCCATATGTCGAAGACGGAACAGTGACATTTATTGGGGCTACAACTGAAAATCCATCTTTTGAATTAAATTCTGCACTTTTGTCGCGTGCAAGAGTTTATTTACTCAAATCGTTATCAAATCAAGATATTGAAAACATTTTACAGCAAGCAGTAGATGATTCTGAACGAGGATATGGTCAGCAACATATCGTTTTACCAGCAGAAACCAAACAACAGATTGCGGAATTTGTTAGTGGCGATGCAAGACGCGCGCTTAATACACTTGAATTATTGGTTGATATGTCTGATGGTCATGCGCTTACACCAGAATTACTAAAAGAGGTAATGGGTGAACGAAGTGCTAGATTTGATAATCAAGGTGATCGGTTCTATGATTTAATCTCTGCTGTACATAAATCTATTCGGGGTTCTGCACCCGATGCCGCACTGTATTGGTATGCAAGAATCATTTCAGCAGGAGGGGATCCTCTCTATGTTGCTCGCCGATTACTTGCCATTGCATCAGAAGATGTCGGCAATGCTGACCCAAGAGCCATGCAAGTAGCACTAGCCGCGTGGGATTGTTTTACGCGCGTAGGTCCTGCCGAAGGTGAACGTGCAATTGCTCAAGCGATTGTTTATTTGGCCTGTGCACCAAAAAGTAATGCCGTATATCTTGCGTTTAAGCAAGCGATGAGTGACGCCCAATCTAAATCAGATTATGATGTGCCCGAGCATTTGCGTAATGCACCAACTAACTTAATGAAAAATTTAGGGTATGGAGCGGAATATCGTTATGCTCATAATGAACCTAATGCTTTCGCTGCGGGAGAAAATTACTTTCCACAAGAAATGGCCAATACCAAATACTACCACCCTACAACACGTGGTGCTGAAAAGAATTATGCTGATAAGTTAGCATGGATAGAAGAACAAAACAGCATTAGCTCAGTTCAGCGTTACAAATCTAAAAAAAATAGCTAATTTTGTGGTGCATTTTTCTTTATTCCCTTTCATCTATAGGGTTATTACCTTAAATATTTAATAAGCTAATTCGCCTTATAAACAAATGTAATATTTTTGCAAAAGATCTTAGCTAATTATTAAATAGGAAATAACTATTGTTTTGATGGTAATTAATTTATGTATACTATTTAAATTAATACTATTAATTTCATCAAAAATACACTTAAAAAAATTTAAGATAAATGTGTAATCGATAATTTTAATTAAAAGCCAAATAATAATTAGTAGAAATATGTAATATGAGTAAAATTATAACTAAAACAAATTTTAATAGAGTTGTATCTGGACTAAGTCCATTGCTGTTTAGTACAATGAGTTATGCAGAACTAACCGCCAAAACCATTAACGATATTCAAGGCACTGCTCCATCATTATCGCCGCAAGTCGAACAAAATATAGAAGATTTAGATTTATTTGGTCTAATGGTTGATGGCAAAAATTATTACGGCAACGAAATAGCACAACTTCCCATATCAGCTGCTTATCCATTTAAAAATCAAATTAAAATAGCGCCCATGAAACAACCTAATGCCGAACAATATATTGATATTGACGGTGATGAATTAGGGGATCTTGTTACACAAACATCACCGCAAATTGTTTGGTATTATACGAATGGTAAAAATCAATTGGTAGAATTTATACCGAAAAACTCCGATACCCTTTGTTCTTTAGCAAAAGAAGGAAAATTTGGTCCATATAAAATAAAAATATCTGCTGATTTGACATTAACTTCAAAATATGGAGATCCATTCATCAATCAATATCCTAATAACAAAGTAACTAAACATCCAGCTAAAATTTACACGATAAGTTCAGATGCAGGATTTTGTCATGCAAAATCAGAACTAGCACCTGCTGATGTAAATACAAGTGCTGCAAATCATTGGGATAAATATAGTGGTTTTTTAGTTCAATCGACGGTAGATAAAAAGAAAAACTTTCCAACAACCGCTTTTTATGGGGCTCAATTTGATCTTTTATTAGCTCAGCCTGGGCTGGCTAAAAATTATGATTGGGAGATCATTAAAGGGCATGAGCTTGTCAATATTTCTAGCAATGCCGATTCAGTAAAGGTAATGTTTAATACATCCGAAGCAATGAGTACAGGAAAGGCTTGGCAGTATGTTATGGGTTCTGATAATGGATATACAGTTATTATTCAAGGAACAAATAAAACCACAGGCAATATTATTAAATATCCGTTTACTATTACAAAATGGTTTAGTGCTTGGAATAAAAGTTCAATTGGTGAGCCAAAAGCTTATAGAGGTAGTGCAGAAAACGTGGCTGCCGGCTGTGCAGCATTAGATGGTCATTATCGAATAAGCTATGCTAATGAATTAAGTAATGCTGTCATCGATTCAAAAAGGGGCGAAGCAAAATTCACACGAGAAATAGGCACACTATTAAGTGAATGGGGAGATCCGAGTCAAACTGCTTATCCTAATTCTTGGGCACCATCTTCTAGGCAGAATAATTCTTTTAGACGAATTTGGGTGTATGATACCGTTGAAAAAAAATACTGTGATTTACATACTTACAATGCTAAATATCATTGTCGAGCAGAGGCAGAAGACAAAAATGGGGTCTGTATTGCTATAAAATAAACAGCATTCATTAAATCCTTTGAAAGATCTATTTAGCAATAGGTAGATCTTTATCATTCTATTAATGTTTTATTTTTATTCTTATTCTTTCAAGTCAAGTGTTATCGATTTTTCAACTAGAAGAAAGAGTGTATAAAAAGTTATTTTCTACTCAAAATGAAAGTTATCTTGATATTAATCATCAGCAAAAAAGACTTTCCCGATAAATAAATCCATTATTGATTGTTTGAAACTATCATTTAACTCTAATTGAACGACTCAAACGATTTGTTTATACCTAATAAAGCGCCTATCCTAGCCAGACTTTATATAAATTCTAAACTAAAAAACCTTAATTGAAGTCGCAATGATTGTTTTTAAATAAAGATAATTAATAATGGAAAGAAAATAACAATGGATATAGTTAGAAAGCGTTTTAAAATAATCATATGTGCAACATGTATACTGCAAATAACAACAAGTTATGCAATTTTATCTGCAAAAACGGTACATATAATTCAAGGAAATAAACCAAAATTTGCATATATTGTCGAAACAAATATTGATGATTTCGATCTTTTTGGTTTAACCGTTGGTGATAAGAATTACTATGGTAATGAAGTAAACAATATACCCATTCCCATTAGCTATCCATTTAAAAATCAGATAAAAATAGCCCCCTTAAAACAGCCTAATGGCGACCAATATTTAGATACTGATGGTGATGAACTAGATACTCTTAATACACAAGAGCTACCAAAAATGATTTGGTATTATACAAATTTATCAAATCAATTAGTCGAATTTATGCCAACAGACAAAGAGACTTTCTGCTCATTGGCACAAAAAGGGCAATTAGGTCCTTATAAAGTAAAAATATCTGCTGATTTAAAGTTATTATCAAAGTATGGTGCTCCTAATTCTAACGAATATCCCAATGAAGATATCGTCACGCACCCATCTAAAATTTATACCGTATTAGAAGACTCAGGTATTTGTTATGCAAAGCCTGAGCTTGCGCCTTCACAAGCAGAAGCAAGTATGAAAAATCAATGGAACAAAAACTATGGATTCTTAACTCAGTCTAATATTGACGCCAGTACAAACTTCCCAACTACGGCTTTTTATGGTGCTCAATTTGATCTTTTATTAGCTCAAAAAGGGCTTGCTCAACATTATGTTTGGAAAGTTGTACAGGGTGATAAACTTGTCACTATTTCTAGCAATGCTGATATCGTTACTGTGATGTTTAATACCGCAGAGGCAATGAACACAGGAATGGTTTGGCAGGATGTTATGGCGTCTAATGATGGCTATACCATTAAGATTCAAGGAGTAAATAAAACCACAGGTTATACTATTCAATACCCATTCACCATTACCAAATGGTTTACTGGTTGGGATAAAAACTTACTAGGTAAACCAAAAGCCAATAGAGGTAATGTAGAAGATATCGTTTTGGGCTGCAAAACATTAGATGGTAATTATCGTATAAGTTATGCTGATGAGGTAAGTAATGCTCCAATTGGTAGAAATGCAAGATTTACTCGAGAGATAGGTACATTATTAGGCGAATGGGGAGATCCAAATCAAACTGCTTATCCTAATTCTTGGGCAGCGGCCTCTAACCAAAGTAATGCTTATAAACGTATCTGGTTATATGATACCACTGAAAAAGAATATTGTGATTTACACACTTACAATGCTATATATCACTGCCGAGGAGAAACCGAATACAAAAATGGACTCTGTACTGCGGTTAAATAAAACTTTTAATTAAGCTTCTCCAAAAGATCTACATTAATAATATGTAGATCTTTATAATTCTATTAAAGTATTTTGTTTATCTTTTTGAATTTATAGTTTTTTTATTTATGAGCAATGCCATCTTGTTTGCACTAAGTTTAGAAACTTCGGTAATAAATAACCATAAAATGGTCATTATCGTCTAAGCGAAATAAATCAAATCATTAGGCTGTTAATCTTTAACTAAAAAGGCATAAAGATGTTGTTATAATATACTTTGACTTAAAACTAACAATAACAACCCTCTGTAAATAGTCAAAACTTAGTACACGATTCATATAGAAAATTACGCAGAACGTTTTAGTGTTTTATATGCAATGGGTGCCATATTATTTAATTCCTCATGCAGTCTCTCAGTATTGTAAATTGTTAGTCATTCTTAAGTTGATAATATTAAATACATTGGCTTAAGCCAACAATAGCACAGCTCATAGCAATTGAAATAGATTGTAGTGACTTGTAATTCCCCGTGCCTATGTTTTATGTGTCTGAGTGGGTACTAGCGCTTTTTTATGATTTCCTCTTGAAGCAGAGATTGTAAACTCAATTATGCAAATCTCTGCTTGAGCTTACGATTTTCAGCTTTCAATTCCTTTAAACGTTTGATATCTGAGTATTTCATACCATTGTATTTTCCCGCCATTTATAAAAAGTCAAATTGCTCATGTCGTATTTATGGCAAAGTTCTTTGACAGGGATACCAGCTTCGGCTTCTTTTAATATAGATACAACTTGATAATCAGGCATTTTTTCCATGCTTGAATCCTTTTTTATCATAGTGAATTTTCTACTCTTGAATTGCACTATTTAGGGGGAATACTTACATTATATGATGTGGCTAAAATGTAAAGGCGGGTTCTGACTAATATAAAAGATCAACAGCCTTTACAGAGAACAAAGTTTTATTGATGAACGATTATGAAATGATAGTTTTCAGTTATTATTTGCACAATAATAAATCAGATAAAGCTATTTGCTTCTGTTTAAAAAAACACCTAATATATTCCAGTTTTTGTATGCTTATCAAACAAAACTAATCTAAATCAAAATGAATGTTTTTAAATAAATACAATTAATAATGGAAATAAAATAATAATGACGATAGTTAATAAATATTTTAAAACAGTCATATATACAATATACTTATTGCAATTTACAACAATCGGTTATGCAACTTTATCAGCAAAAACTGTCCATTCAATTAAAGGTACTAAACCTAAATTATCCCCAATACTTGAAGAGCATATTGATGATTTTGAGCTTTTTGGTTTAACAATTGATGATAAAAATTATTATGGTGAAGATGTGAAAAAAGCCTCTATTCCCATAAACTATCCATTTAAACAGAGAATTACAGTCGCGCCTTTAAAACAACCAAATGATGAACAATATTTAGATCTTGATGGTGATGAGCTACGCCTTCTTGCAACAAAAGAAAAAACAGATATGATTTGGTATTATACAAACTCATCAAACCAATTAGTCGAATTTAAACCAACAGAAATGGACACTTTTTGTTCATTAGGAAAGGAAGGGAAATCTGGTCCTTACAAAGTAAAAATATCTGCTGATTTAGCATTATTTTCAAAGTATGGTGATCCCAACGCTAATGAATATCCAAATGAAAAGATTATCACTCATCCATCTAAGATTTATACTTTATTAGAAGATTCCGGTTTTTGTTATGCGCAGCCTGAACTGTTACCGACAGAGGCAATAGGTAGCGAAAAAAATCACTGGGACAAAAATAATGGTTTTTTGGTTCAATCCAATATTGACCAAAGTAAAAACTTCCCGACAACGGCTTTTTATGGCGCTCAATTTAAGCTTTTATTAGCTAAAACAGGCGTTGCTAAAAATTATGATTGGGAGATTGTTAAAGGACGTGAACTTGTCACTATTTCAAGCAATGCCGATACAGTAACCGTTAAGTTTAATACCGCAGAAGCACTGGATACTGGCACAGCATGGCAGCATGTTATGGGATCAAATAATGGATATACAGTTATTATTCAAGGAAAAAATAAAATTACAGACAGAATTATTCAATACCCATTTACTATTACCAAATGGTTCAGCGGCTGGGATAAAAATTTAATAGGTCAATCAATGGCCAATAGGGGAAGTGCTGAACAAATAGTTGCAGGATGTGAAGAACTAGATGGTAATTATCGTGTAAGTTATGCCGATGAAGTAAGTAATGCTCCAATGGGTAACTCAGCAAGATACACTCGGGAAATAGGTACATTATTAGGCGAATGGGGCGATCCAAATCAAAAAGCTTACCCCGGTTCTTGGGCGGCTGGACCTAGACAGAATAATTCTTTTAGACGTATTTGGCTGTATGACACTGTTGAACAAAAATACTGTGATTTACACACTTACAATGCGGTATATCATTGCCGAGGAGAAACTGAACATAAAAATGGTGTCTGTACTGCTATTAAATAAAACTTTTAATTAAGTTTTTTCAAAAGATCTATATTAATAATATGTAGATCTTTATAATTCTACTAATTTTTATTTTATATTTTTGAATTATCTTCTTTTATTGATGCATAAAGCAATGCTCTCCTTGTTTGCACGAAAGCTAGAAACCTTGGAAATAAATAATCATAAAATATTAATTATCGTCTAAGCCAAACAAATCAAATCTTTAACCAGTAACAAGGAACGTTATAAAACCATCAGATTAACGTTAAAAAATCTTCTGAATATAAAACATTAAAACAGACAAGGTATGTACTTAACTGTTTACTGTTTACTGTTTACTGTTTAGGTTATATTTTTGTAAAAAATATTCAGGATTCTATACCGTTTCGTGAACCATTGGGAATTGCAGTCTCTATTTGTTAAAACGTTGGATAAGCATCAGTTAGGATTCAAAGGATAAAAATAAAAGTTTAAGCAATTTATTCTCTTTTATAATAGGGTTAACCGCATTGCACAATTATGGTGAAAACGCCTTATAAGTTTTTAGAGGGTTATTGTAATTACTAAGTATAAGCAACTCAGCATTTTCCTACAAATAAGGCTTGATTTTAGTTAATAAATTAATATTGCTGATTAATAAACACACTATATATAGTAATAAATTAATTAATAGGTACTATATATTGTATATTTTGATAATTATCAATTATTATAGCTAACAATAAATTTTACAATTTGAGTCGATAGGAAGAATGAATAAATCAATATTAGTAACAAAACGAGATGGAAAAAAAGAGCCAATCAACCTTGATAAAATCCATCGGGTTATTGCGTGGGCGGCTGAGGGTTTAGAAAATGTTTCCGTTTCTCAAGTTGAATTGCGTTCACATATTCAATTTTACGACGGTATTCGCACATCGGATATTCATGAAACAATTATCCGTGCGGCTGCCGACCTTATTTCACAAGAAGCTCCTGATTATCAATATTTAGCAGCGCGTTTGGCCATTTTTCATTTACGTAAAAAAGCCTATAACCAATTTACGCCTCCATCACTATACGAACATGTTAAAAAATTGGTCGACAGTGAACGTTACGATAAACATTTACTTGAAGATTATACCCAAGACGAGTTTGATCAAATGGACAAAATGATTGACCATTGGCGAGATATGTCGTTTTCATATGCTGCGGTCAAACAACTTGAAGGGAAGTATTTAGTACAAAATCGTGTTACTGGCGAGATTTATGAAAGCGCACAGTTTTTATATATTTTAGTCGCAGCTTGTTTATTTGCTAACTATCCTAAAGAAACACGCCTTAACTATATTAAACGTTTTTATGATGCTGTTTCTACCTTTAAAATTTCATTGCCAACTCCTATTATGGCCGGTGTTCGTACGCCTACTCGCCAATTTAGTTCTTGTGTATTAATTGAGTGTGATGATAGCTTAGATTCAATCAATGCAACAGCAAGTGCGATTGTAAAATATGTATCACAACGCGCTGGGATTGGCATCAATGCGGGGAAAATTCGTGCTTTAGGTAGCTCAATTCGTGATGGTGAAGCTTTCCATACTGGCTGTATTCCATTTTATAAATACTTCCAAACAGCTGTTAAATCTTGTTCGCAAGGTGGTGTTCGAGGTGGCGCTGCAACCGTTTTTTATCCTCTTTGGCATTTAGAAGTCGAAAGTTTATTAGTTTTACGCAACAACCGTGGGGTTGAAGAAAACCGTGTTCGTCATCTCGATTATGGGGTACAAATTAACAAATTAATGTATCAACGGTTAATCAAAAACGAAAATATTACCCTATTTAGCCCATCAGATGTACCCGGACTTTATGAGGCTTTTTTTGCTGATCAAGATAAGTTTGAAACGCTTTATCAGCAATATGAGCAAGATGTCAATATTCGCAAACGCGTGGTTAAAGCGGTTGAGCTTTTTGCATTATTGATGCAAGAACGCGCATCAACGGGGCGTATTTATATCCAAAATGTCGATCACTGTAACACCCACAGTCCATTTAATGCTCAATTGGCGCCTGTTCATCAATCTAATTTATGCATGGAAATTGCGCTACCTACCAAGCCACTTAATAATGTCAATGATGAAAACGGGGAAATTGCACTTTGTACGTTGTCGGCCTTTAACCTTGGCAAAATCGAATCATTAGATGATTTTGAAGAGCTTGCTGACTTAACTGTACGTGCACTTGATTCACTACTCGATTACCAAAATTACCCAGTTCCTGCAGCTCGAAACTCTTCAATCAATCGTCGCACATTAGGCGTTGGTATCATTAACTATGCTTATTATTTAGCAAAAAATGGCGTTAAATATTCTGATGGTAGTGCTAACAATTTAACGCATCGTACTTTTGAAGCCATGCAATATTACTTGCTAAAAGCCTCTAATAATCTTGCTAAAGAAAAGGGAGCATGCCCACTATTTAACGAAACAACCTATGCGCAAGGCATTTTACCAATCGATACTTACAAAAAAGATTTAGATACTATTACCAAAGAGCCTTTACATTATGATTGGGAATCATTACGAGAATCTATCAAAGCGTATGGGCTGCGTAATTCAACTTTATCGGCATTAATGCCATCAGAAACATCTTCACAAATATCCAATGCAACAAACGGCATAGAACCACCACGAGGGTTTATTAGTGTTAAAGCTTCGAAAGATGGTATCTTAAAGCAAGTTGTGCCAGATTATAATGGGCTAAAAAATTTCTATGAGCTACTTTGGCAAATTCCTAATAATACGGGGTATTTGCACTTAGTGGGAATTATGCAAAAATTTATTGACCAATCAATTTCGGCTAATACCAATTATGATCCGACTAAATTCCCAAATGATAAAGTCCCAATGAAACAGTTATTGGCTGATTTATTAACTGCTTATAAGTTTGGCGTAAAAACACTTTATTATCACAATACCCGCGATGGTGCTGAAGATATTCAGGGTGATATAGCACTGACTAAAAACGATGATGGTTGCGAAGGTGGCGCTTGTAAGATTTAGCCATTGTTAAAACAAAAAATAGCTACACGCTAACACTTAGTTTTTATGGGGGGCAAGTCATTCCCCCATTTAATTTACCTTTTACACTGTCGGAAGGTAGCGGTAAAAGCAACGATAAATTAGTAGGAGTTCTTTTATGAGTATGAATTACAGTACTTTCTCGCATGTGCATAATGATCAACTCAAAGAACCGATGTTTCTTGGACAATCGGTAAATGTTGCACGTTATGATCAGCAAAAATATGAGATGTTTGAAAAGTTAATTGAAAAACAGCTCTCGTTTTTCTGGCGACCAGAAGAAGTTGATATATCACAAGATCGTATTGATTATTCACACCTTCCTGAACACGAAAAGCATATTTTTATTAGTAATTTAAAATATCAAACATTACTCGATTCCATTCAAGGACGTAGTCCTAATGTTGCATTACTGCCGCTGATTTCAATTCCAGAACTTGAAACTTGGGTAGAAACCTGGTCGTTTTCAGAAACCATTCACTCACGTTCTTATACTCATATCATTCGCAATATTGTTAATGATCCATCGGTTGTGTTTGATGATATTGTCACCAATAAAGAAATTCAAAAACGCGCAGGTGATATTGCAGGTTATTACGATGACCTTATTAGCTATGCAAGTTACTATAATTTATTTGGTGAAGGCAAGCATAACATTAATAATCGCACTGTTTCCATTAATTTACGTGAGCTGAAAAAGAAACTTTATCTGTGCTTAATGAGTGTCAATGCGCTTGAAGCCATTCGCTTTTATGTCAGTTTTGCCTGCTCATTTGCCTTTGCTGAGCGTGAACTAATGGAAGGCAACGCAAAAATCATCAAACTGATTGCTCGTGATGAAGCTCTACATTTAACTGGCACACAGTTTATGATAAATACGCTGCGTAGTGGTGAAGATGATCCCGAAATGGCAGAAATTGCCAAAGAGTGCGAACAAGATTGTTATGATCTATTTTTACAAGCTGCCAATCAAGAAAAAGAGTGGGCCGAATACCTGTTTGAGGGTGGTTCAATGATTGGTTTAAATAAAGATATATTATGCCAATATGTTGAGTATATTACTAATATCCGCATGCAAGCAGTCGGGCTAAAATTACCATTTGAAGTCAAATCCAACCCAATCCCATGGATTAATAACTGGTTAGTGTCTGATAATGTACAAGTTGCACCGCAAGAAGCTGAAATGAGCTCATATTTAGTCGGACAAATTGATGCTGAAATTAATGAAGATGATTTAAGTGATTTTACATTATAATTTTATACTCAAACGCATACTTTCCTGAAACTTTTTAACAAAAGGAACAAATTATTGTTCCTTTTTTAATAAAGGATCAAAATGGTGTTTAAGTGATAAGCAACTGTTGCTTGATAGCAAAACTGAATGACGCCAAGATATTTATTATCTTTATTTTGTAAATAGCCCACCGTAAGTATAAAACACGACAAAGAAAATAATGCTGCGCGTTTTAGTGCCTTATATTTCATTGGTGTGATGCTATTGAAGCAAGTTTTCTGAAGATCACCGCATAAATATATGTCAGTCACCGCGCTCGGTGTTGAATAATCATCCGAATAATCTAGTTTGATAATAGTTAACACCACAACTTAAGCCAACAATAACGCCGCTGATGCAATATTAACAGATTAAATTATTTAAAGTTAATCTACTCATAGCTTATCTACCTTGGTCGGCACTACACATTGAAGCTTGCAAAATTTGCATCGTAAACGTTTTTTTTAAATAAAACCCGCGTGGACGCGTTAAAATAATTTGCCCATTTTCGCCCACTGCTTCGGTCAAAGATTGCCCATTGGCTGCTTTAGGTCTAATTTGTAAGTAAGTGCCATATCGAGCCGTAATTTTTTCAACATGCCCTAGCGCTATCATATCCATTAATTCTTCCCAGTCTTGTTTTAGCTGTTGTTCCTGTTCTTCTGTTGGTGTCCATAAAATAGGGTTTCCAACTTTGCGATGTGAAAGTGGAATGGTTCTTTCTCCCTCTATTGGGATCCAAAGCACTTTGGCAAGCTTGTATCTAACATGGCTTGTTTCCCAAATAACACCATGATTAGCCATTAATGGCGTGACACTGACAAAGGTCGTTTCTAGTGGTTTACCTTGCTTATCAACAGGAATCGTTTTTAGCTCTATACCTAGATTGGCAAAATCTTGCTCAGCTTTACTGCCAGCATTTGCACCTAAAAATGTTTCGATAAGGTTACCTACCCAACCTTTTTTTTTATTTAAGTTATCAGGTATCGTGATGTTTAAGTATTGTGCTATTTCACCAAAAGAATATCCTGCAACTAACTGTGCACGATTTAATAGCTCTTGCTCACTTTTTGGAGTAGATAATATCATTACAGAGGAATTAAACTGACTTACCAATAAATCAAACAGCCAAAAAAGCTTGGCTGCGAATAATAAAATTTATATCAATTAACTTAATTTTTCAACCCAAGTAGCATAAGTATTAATAAATAATGATAAAAATTCTTTGCTTTTTTCGGTAATATTGCCTTGTTCATCAAAGGCAGTACTTACACCACCAAAATAAGCTTCTGGTTGTTGTAATGTTGGCATATCAAGGAACACTAAAGATTGACGTAATTGATGATTTGCCCCAAATCCACCAATTGCACCTGGAGAAACCGAAATAATTGCAGCCGGTTTTTTTGACCAAATACTTTTACCATAAGGACGAGAGCCGACATCTATTGCATTTTTGATAACCGCTGGCAAGCCACGATTATATTCAGGTGTTACAAAAATTGCACCTTGACATTCTGCTAATTCTTGACGGAAACGAGTATAAGAGGCAGGCGGGGTATCAGTATCAATATCTTCATTATATAAAGGTAAATCGCCAATTTGGATAATTTGTAACGAAAGTGATGGTGGTGCAATTTTCTGAAAAACTTTTGCCACTTTTAAGTTATAAGAGTCTTTACGTAAACTCCCAACTAATACAGCAATTTTTTTACTCATCTTAAATCTCCACGTAGTTTTAATAAGAGGCATTGAATATGCCTCTTATTATTGTCATTAATAATTATTTATTAATGTCCTGATGAGTCGACTTTTCGGCCGGCTTCAAATAAGAACCATGCACGCTGCTCAGTTTGATCTATCCACTCTTCGATTAAGCTTGCAGTAGCAGTATCGTTATATTTATCACAGATATCATGGGCTACACGCATACGCTCTGTTAGTCTCACGTTATCTTGGCAAAGTTCAGCAAGCATATCTGATGGTTCAACAAAATCAGCATTATTATCAGAAATACTTTGTAATTTAGCGATATGACCAATTGAACGTAGTGTTGTGCCACCTAATTTACGGACACGTTCGGCAATTGGATCTGTCATTGCAAATAACTCATCACCATGATCATCTAACATTAAGTGGTAATCACGGAAGTGAGGACCGCTCACATGCCAGTGGAAGTTTTTGGTTTTTAAATATAAAGCAAATACATCTGCTAAAACAGAATTCATTGCTCCAGAAATATCTTTTGATGCCTGTTGACCTAAATCAGTTGGAAACAAAATCGCTGCTTGTTGTAGCTTTTTAGCAGAAGTCGTACTTTTAGCCATGATATATTCTCCTTTAAAGTGAATAATAAATACCCGTATTGACAAAATTACGCCAACTTAATGTTAATGTCCAATAAAAAAAGTTAATTTTTTACTATCATTGCTATTTCAGTAACCTATGATTCTTTTTTCATTTCTTTCTTGTTTTTATCTTTTTGAAATATTTTCTTTCAAATTAAAAGAAAATATTTCAAATTGTGATCTAATTAAAAGTTTTTTCTTTTCTTAGTTGATACCATTCGCTCGAAATCTAACGAAAATAGGAGGAAATATGATCGACGTTATTTCATTTGGTGCTGAATGGTTTATTGGTTTATTCCAAGAAGGAGGCAAAGTATTCGTAGGAATGGTAACGGGGATTTTACCGTTATTAATTTCACTGCTTGTTGTAATGAATGCGATTATTAAATTTATTGGACAAGAACGTATCGAGCGTTTAGCTCAAGCGTGTGCTGGCAATCCTATCTCTCGATATCTTTTATTACCATTAATAGGCACTTTTGTTTTTTGTAATCCAATGACATTAAGCTTAGGTCGTTTTATGCCAGAGTTTTACAAACCAAGTTATTACGCTGCATCTTCTTATAGTTGTCATTCAATGAATGGATTATTCCCCCATGTTAACCCTGGTGAATTATTTGTTTATTTAGGTATTGCTGCTGGTTTAACAAAATTAGGCCTGCCACTTGGACCACTTGCCGTGAGCTATTTTCTTGTTGGTTTAGTCACTAACTTTTTTAGAGGTTGGATTACTGACTTTTGCACCGCCATTTTTGAAAGAAAAATGGGGATTAAATTAGAAAGAAAAGTTCATTTATAAATAATCATAAGGAATATCAAAATGGTTAAATTTATTCGAATTGAAAAAGGTGAAGCAGGTTGGGGCGGTCCATTAGAGCTTCCTGTCATTGACGGTAAAAAAATTGTTTATATCGCCGCAGGAACAAAACCAGCCATAGTTGATACATTAACCGAATTAACGGGGTGGGAGGCAATTGATGGCTTTAAAGAAGGTGAGCCACCTAAAGATGAAATTGGTGTTGCTGTGATTGACTGTGGTGGCACGTTACGTTGCGGTATCTACCCTAAAAATCGTATTCCAACTATTAATATTCACGCAACCGGTAAATCTGGTCCACTTGCTCAATATATCGTTGAGGATATCTACGTTTCAGCGGTAAAGCCCCACAATATCACGTTGATAGAAAAAGAAGGTGATTTAGTAAGGGAAACATCATCAGAAGTCAAAGCATCACCAATACATAATTCATCATCTGAATTTAAAGAATATGACAGTAGTAAAAAGATCACTGAACAAAGCGATGGATTATTAGCAAAAATTGGTATTGGTATGGGATCTGGCGTTGCCGTTTTCTTCCAAGCTGGTCGTGACACTATTGATACTGTGCTTAAAACTATACTTCCTTTTATGGCGTTTGTCTCTGCAATTATTGGAATCATTATTGCATCAGGTTTGGGTAACTTTATCGCTCATGGTTTAGTTCCGCTAGCGAATAACCCAATTGGGCTTATCATTTTAGCCTTGATTTGTTCTTTCCCATTACTTTCACCATTTTTAGGACCTGGTGCGGTTATTGCGCAAGTTATTGGTACGTTAGTTGGGGTGCAAATTGGTCTTGGTAATATTCCTCCTCATTTAGCATTGCCTGCATTGTTTGCAATTAATGCGCAAGCTGCATGTGACTTTATTCCTGTTGGTTTATCACTTGCTGAAGCGAAACAAGACACGGTACGTGTCGGCGTTCCCTCCGTGCTTGTTGGCCGCTTTTTAACTGGTGCTCCGACAGTATTAACGGCATGGGTTGTTTCGTTATTTATATATCACTAACCATTTCAAATAGTTAAGAGGGTTAAATGATGTCAAAAACTATTTATCAATCAAAAATTAACCATATTGGAGAGTTTGCCCAAGAAGCTTTAGCCGATGGCATGCTAATCCTATTTAAGGATGGCGCGCCATCAGACTTAGCGGATTATTGTTTTGTTCATAGCCATGATGATTTTCAACTAGAACTACAAGTAGGACAAGCATTTCAATTAGGTAATCAAAGTTATCTCATCACTTCGGTTGGTGAAGTTGCTAATGATAATTTTCGTGAATTAGGGCACATCACATTAAAGTTTGATGGTAACCATGAGGCTGAGCTACCTGGAAACGTTCACCTAGATGGGCAGTGCCCAAATCAGCTTTCTATTGGTGATGAAATTAAAATTTTAAATCGATGAGGAATATAAAAATGAAACAAGTCGCAGTCATTATAGGTGGGGGACAAACCCTAGGAGAATTTTTATGTAATGGTATCGCTGATGCCGGATATCATGTTGTTGTTGCTGATTTGAATATGGACAATGCAAATAAAGTCGCTGACGCAATTAATCAAAAGCATGGTGCGGGCACTGCAAAAGGGTTTGGTGTTGACGCTACAAACGAAGAAAGTGTGCTGCAATTAGCGCAAGATGTTGATGATGTGTTTAAACGTGTTGATTTAATGGTGTATAGCGCAGGCGTTGCAAAAGCAGCACCTATTACCCATTTTGCATTGAATGATTTTCAGTTATCTGTTAATGTTAACCTCACTGGTTATTTTTTATGTGCACGTGAATTTGCCAAATTAATGATCAAATGCAATACGCAAGGTCGAATTATTCAAATTAATTCAAAATCAGGTAAAGTGGGCAGTAAACATAATTCAGGATACAGTGCCGCCAAATTTGGGGGGGTCGGATTAACACAATCTTTAGCCCTAGATCTTGCTGATCATGGTATTACCGTTAACTCGTTGATGCTGGGTAATTTGCTTAAATCACCCATGTTCCAATCATTATTACCTCAATATGCAAAGAAACTAGGTATCCCAGAAAGTCAAGTTGAACAAGTCTATATTGATAAAGTGCCACTCAAACGCGGTTGCGATTACCAAGATGTACTAAATGTATTGTTATTTTATGCAAGTGATAAAGCCTCTTATTGTACTGGGCAATCAATCAACATTACTGGTGGACAAGTGATGTTTTAGATAACACATAGGATGCGAAAATTTTGTAAAAAATTTTCGCGCTTTTAATCTCACTAAACTTAACATGGAGTCCCAATATGAATATGACCACCTCTTTGATTGTTATCTCACTTATTGCTTGGTGTATTCAAATCATATTTAGTTGGCTTCAGATCCGTCGTTTTAATCAAGCTTTTTTAGCGATGAAAAAAGGAGCTTATTTAGGGGTTGGCCGTGGCAAAACAAAGCGATTTAGACCAAGGGTATTAATTGCTATTTCATTAGATGAACACCAAATTGTTATCGATTCAGTATTAATGAAAGGCATCACTGTGTTTGCTTTACCAAAACCCATTGATCAATTACATGGTTTATCTATCACTGATATCATACCTGCAAATATTTTCCCTAATGATCCTGTTAGTCAAAGTGCCTTGACTGTAGCGTTAACCGCAAATAAAAAATAATTAACTTTTATTTTGAAAAATATTCCCTTTTATTGTGAAATAATATATTTTAAAGTGATTTTATGTATGATGCGTGTCGATAATGGTAATGGGATTTAATTGTGAAAGTGAAGCAACGACAAACAGCGATTCTGGAATATCTACAAAAAAATGGGCAAATCAGTGTAGAAGAGTTGGCCGAGCATTTTAAAACAACAGGGACAACCATTCGTAAAGATCTCACCCAACTGCATGAAAGTGGTTTAGTTTTGCGTACATACGGCGGAGCAATGCTAAATCGAGAGGTTGGCGATAGAGCCATAGATCATAAAACTTATATTAACACGGCACAAAAAAAAGCCATAGCAGAAGAAGCCGCTAAACTAATTCATGAGGGCGACTCAATTATTTTTGATGCAGGAAGCACGGTTGCGCAAATGATCCCCATGTTAGCAAGGTTTAATAATTTAACGATTATGACCAATAGTTTGCATATGGTCAATGAGCTGGTTGCTAATGATAATGATCAAACGATTATTTTAACGGGCGGAACGTTTCGTCGAAAATCGGCCTCCTTCCATAGTAATAACGCTTTAGCCATCGCGGCATTTGAATCTTATACTTTCGATAAGCTGTTTATGGGCGCTGATGGGGTGGATTTGATCGGTGGCGTGACAACTTTTAACGAAAGTTATCATGGCAGTGTAGCTATGAGCAAAGCTGCTGCTAAGTTAATTTTATTAGTTGACTCCTCAAAATTTGGTCGCCGTAGCCCCAATGTTGTTTGTGATTTAAGTGCTGTCGATACGATCATTACTGATGATAATTTAGATAATAAATATTATGATGCACTGACCCAAAAAGGCATTAAAGTTATTAAAGTAAAGACCAACGAAACATAAATAAAGT
The DNA here is from genome assembly GCF_013345045.1 of Gilliamella sp. ESL0250. Lineage (NCBI taxonomy): Bacteria > Pseudomonadati > Pseudomonadota > Gammaproteobacteria > Orbales > Orbaceae > Gilliamella > Gilliamella sp. ESL0250. Next base: position 91,767 of record NZ_JAAEDV010000007.1, read on the forward strand.
CGATTTTTTCATAGAAATTTAACTATTTTTGAGGTTGGTTAAGAATTTAATCTGCATAATAATTATATTTTTATCTTTAGGAAAGCACTAGGTTGTTTACACTTTATCATTAAATAACCCACTTAAAACTCATAAGGTGTTTTTACTTAAATTGCTTAACTTTTTGTTTTTTTGATTTTTTAAGCTTCGAATATTTGCTGGTTATGCTATACCGCCATTAAAGTGCGTTTCACATTTTCTGCAATCCTGTTTATTTAAGAGAAGATAGGTTTCGTAAATTTTGACTTATACGATAGTTATCACATTTAACTTTCATCTTAATAAATCTTAACAAAACGTGTTTTTTTGCTTTCAAGCAATGTTAATTTTTGTTTATAATTTACTTTGCTCCTTTCGTGATGTAGTGCCCTTTGTATATTTCAGGTGTTTATAGCATGATTTTTACAAGACTATTCATAAAAAAGGTGAGTAAACTATCAAAATTTATCTGGCAAATTAATTTGATTACATAAAAATAAATTAAGCTGAATAAGGCTTATATATGGAAATGGATAATAGTAATGATGGAACGAAAAGTCACATCTTTTGAACAATTAACAAAACGAACATCAACAGCATTATTGGGCTTAATGGTCTCAACAAAAGCTATTGCGCTATCGGCAACGACCACTAACATTATACAGGGGAGTGCACCTTATTTAAGTATGGATGGTGGCGTAACCAAGGCAATGAGTGACGAAGGTTTGCTCGGTATAAAATTCCCGGATGGCAGCTTGTATATTGCTCCGGGTGCAAATACTGATTTATATCCTAATGCAAAGATAGATAATTCAAGCTTTAACACTCCCATAACATTACCCAGCGAAGCCAAAACCTTTGCTGATATTCAAACATTAGTGCCATTAGTGGGTAATAGTCATTATCCTCGAATTGAACTGAATAATTTAATTGCTGAACCCTATAATTATTGGGGAGATACCGATGGTGATGGAAATGCCAGCGCGACAGGTAGCCTAACAGTTGCATGGAAAAACGCCGATAATAAAGATATTACAGCCGAAATTAAAGCCAACCCGAATAAATTATTAACAGCTTGTGATGTGCCTTATCAACTGACCATTACGGCAACTAAGGGTAGCTTATCAACCGAGTATGGCGTGCCACAAACCAGCACTTTTAATGATATCAGCCACACTTATTATCTTGGAGCTAAGACAGACAAACCAGCAGCCTGTTATGCGTATCCTAATAGCCGATATGACGGTCGATTTGACAAAAGAATGGATGGTCCTAATTGGGTGGCATTTGCAGGATTTAAAGTGAATGATGTCGATAAGCTCAGTGATAACTTCCCGACAACAGGAGCAGATAATTTACATTTTTTCTTATTATTATCAGGCATAACGGCAGAACAGATTATTGCTGCAAATGGCGCAACTGTTAGTGCGGAGAGTGGTCATGGTGTCACCTTATCGCTTTCTGCCGACGAGGTAAATTGGAGTGGAACGTCGTTGAGTGATGAGGATAGCGCGCGCTGGAATGCGAGACCGATAGAGCTTAGAAGCGGTCTAAAGATAAAGCTAAAAGGGCCAACGCTCGATTCAAAAGATAAACGTTTTTCGCCTTCGGTATTTAAGCTTTACGCAGATAGTAGCCATACCAAATTACTTTATAGCTTTAAGATAGAGCGTTGGTATATAAATAATCCTCCTACTATGAAAGAAAATGGGAATGTAGACTATAACCCGATGACATATGAGCAAGCCATACAGTTTTGTCAAGGGTTAGGTAGTCATTATCGTCTCCCCGATATTAACGATTACACTAATAACAATGATTCGTGGCTCGGTTGGACTGGTGGTCTACCAGAGTTGGGTGATTTTTTCGGATATCAACGACGCTTAAGTTTTAAGCGTGGCAACCGTTGGATAGGGGGATTATTTAATGAATGGGGGCGTATGGCTAGTTGGTATCCATTTGATGATGAGGAGACAGTTCTACAAGCTGGAGAGTATGCTGTTTCTTGGGAGCTAAGTGGTAGCGGTTCGGATGGATTTTGGACGGCTACTCTGACAAATATGCCTAATAAGCATTTTACCGTTTACGCACTCGATGGTGGTATTTGGTATTATGATGATTCTGGACGCAATGTACAAGCAGCATGTGTCAGTCCTTAAAGGTGATGATGTGTTAGATTAGCGATTATGTTAATTCTGCCTCCAGTTATTAAAACAGTGATGATTAGCCACTTATCAAAAGATAGGTGGCATTGAGTGAAGGTCAATTAAAATAGCAATCTTGCGCGAATGGTGGCAGCTACATTCTTTTCTATATCTTTTATCTATCAAGCAATTCCTCGGGTTTATTTGAAAATACCTTTATACATATGGGAATTATTTGCTTTATTGTTTGTCTTTTAATTCTCCATGCAGTTTAGGGAAAATTGCAGTATTGGGTTCTTTGGTATTTTTAAAAGCAGCTAGCTTAACTTTCATCTTAATAAACTCTAATAAACGTTAATAAATCTTAATAAAACATGTTTTTTTGCTTTCAAGCAATGTTAATTTTTGTTTATAATTTACTTTGCTCCTTTCGTGATGTAGTGCCCTTTGTATATTTCAGGTGTTTATAGCATGATTTTTACAAGACTATTCATAAAAAAGGTGAGTAAACTATCAAAATTTATCTGGCAAATTAATTTGATTACATAAAAATAAATTAAGCTGAATAAGGCTTATATATGGAAATGGATAATAGTAATGATGGAACGAAAAGTCACATCTTTTGAACAATTAACAAAACGAACATCAACAGCATTATTGGGCTTAATGGTCTCAACAAAAGCTATTGCGCTATCGGCAACGACCACTAACATTATACAGGGGAGTGCACCTTATTTAAGTATGGATGGTGGCGTAACCAAGGCAATGAGTGACGAAGGTTTGCTCGGTATAAAATTCCCGGATGGCAGCTTGTATATTGCTCCGGGTGCAAATACTGATTTATATCCTAATGCAAAGATAGATAATTCAAGCTTTAACACTCCCATAACATTACCCAGCGAAGCCAAAACCTTTGCTGATATTCAAACATTAGTGCCATTAGTGGGTAATAGTCATTATCCTCGAATTGAACTGAATAATTTAATTGCTGAACCCTATAATTATTGGGGAGATACCGATGGTGATGGAAATGCCAGCGCGACAGGTAGCCTGACAGTTGCATGGAAAAACGCCGATAATAAAGATATTACAGCCGAAATTAAAGCCAACCCGAATAAATTATTAACGGCTTGTGATGTGCCTTATCAACTGACCATTACGGCAACTAAGGGTAATTTATCAACCGAGTATGGCGTGCCACAAACCAGCACTTTTAATGATATCAGCCACACTTATTATCTTGGAGCTAAGACAGACAAACCAGCAGCCTGTTATGCCTCCCCTAATATTCTATATTCGGGGGGAATTCGACATGACGACCGTATGAATGGTCCTAATTGGGTGTCATTTGTGGGATTTAAAGTGAATGATGCCGATAAGCCCAGTGATAACTTCCCGACAACAGGAGCAGATAATTTACACTTTTTCTTAATATTATCGGGCATAACGGCAGAACAGATTATTGCCGCAAATGGTGCTACCGTTAGTGCGGAGAGTGGTCATGGCGTCACCTTGTCCCTTTCTGCTGACAAGGTAAATTGGGAGCCGAGATGGGCGGGAGCAGATGAAGAACGCTGGAATGCAAGACCGATAGATGTTAGAAGCGGTCTAAAGATAAAGCTAAAAGGGCCAACGCTCGATTCAAAAGATAAACGTTTTTCGCCTTCGGTATTTAAGCTTTACGCAGATAGTAGCCATACTAAATTACTTTATAGCTTTAAGATAGAGCGTTGGTACATAAATAATCCAATCATTCTAAAAAATGGGCATTTGGAATATAACCCGATGACATATGAGCAAGCCATACAGTTTTGTCAAGGGTTAGGTAGTCATTATCGTCTCCCCGATGTTAATGATTACACTAATAGCAATGATCCGGGGATCGGTTGGACTGGTGGTCTACCAGAGTTGGGTGATTTTTACGCATATCAACGGCGCTTAAGTTTTAAGCGTGGCAACCGTTGGATAGGGGGATTATTTAATGAATGGGGGCGTATGGCTAGTTCATATCCATGGAGCAATGAAGAGGATACCCTACAAGAAGGAGATTATGCTGTTTCTTGGGAGATAAGTGGTAGCGGTTCGGATGGATTTTGGACGGCTTCCCTGCGCGAGCCTAATCAACATTTTACCATTGGCCCAATCTATGGTGGTATATGGTATTATGATGATTCAGGGAGCAATGTACAAGCAGCATGTGTCAGTCCTTAAAGGTGATGATGTGTTAGATTAGCGATTATGTTAATTCTGCCACCTGTCATTAAAACAGTGATGATTAGCCACCTATCAAAAGATAGGTGGCATTGAGTGAATGTCAATTAAAATAGTAATCTTGCGCGAATGGTACCAGACACTTTTTTTAATCTATCAAGCAATTCTTCGGCTTTATTTGCATTTACTCTATCGATATCAATAACAACATAACCAATTTTTGCGTCGGTTTGTAAATATTGTGCTGAAATATTAAGCCCTTGTTCTGCAAATAAAGTATTGATAGCGGTTAGTACACCAGGCTGATTATGGTGAATATTAATAAAGCGACTTGAACCTTTGGCTGGAATAGGTAACGAGGCTTCAGGGAAGTTAACCGCCGAAAGAGTTGCGCCAGTATCTGAATATTTTGCAAGTTTTGTGGCAACTTCAATTCCTATGTTTTCTTGCGCCTCGCTAGTTGAGCCGCCAATATGCGGTGTAATAATCACGTTATCAAATTGACATAATGGTGATTCAAACGGATCATTGTTACTGGCTGGTTCTGTTGGAAAGACATCAATAGCCGCGCCACTGAGTTTGTTGGCTTTGAGGGCTTGAGTTAATGCATCAAGATCAATCACTTTACCGCGCGAAGCATTAATTAAAATTGCGTCTTGCTTCATTGCATCAATTTCGTTGTTACTTATCATTTTGATCGTGGTTGCATTTTCGGGGACATGCATTGAAACAATATCGCTTGTCGCCAGTAATTCTTTCATTGATGAAACTTGCTTAGCATTACCTAACGGTAATTTGGTTTCAATATCGTAAAAATAAACATTCATGCCTAGTGATTCAGCTAAAATGCTTAATTGACTACCAATATGTCCATAACCAATAATACCTAAATTTTTACCTCGTGCTTCGTGCGAACCCGTGGCAATTTTGTTCCATTTGCCTTGGTGCGCTTTAGCATTCGCTTCGGGCACGCGGCGCAATAATAAAATCGCTTCAGCTAGCACCAGTTCTGCAACAGATCGTGTATTAGAAAATGGTGCATTAAACACTGGGATACCTTTCACTGTGGCAGCATCCAAATCAACTTGATTTGTACCAATACAAAAGCAGCCAATTCCTGCAAGTTTTGGAGCTGCATCAATAATATCTTTGGTTAAATGTGTTCTGGAACGAATACCAATAAAGCGAACATCTTGCAGGGCTTGTTTCAGTTCTGCTGGTGATAATGCACTTTTATGATATTCAATATTGGTAAAACCAGCTGATTTTAATATTTCAATGGCACTAGGATGAACGCCTTCAAGTAATAAAAACTTGTTTTCATCTTTGGTTAAAGCCTGAATAGCCATTATTTCCTCTCTTTCTTTCCGTATACAAATTGGTATTTACTGTGGTATACCGTTATAAATTTGCTCTAATATATGATTTTACCTAAGCTCTTTCACACCCGTGCTACATCCGACAAGCGCAATATCAGCCCCTTTATTGGCAAATAATCCCACCGTTACCACACCCGCAATATTATTGATTCGATTTTCTAATTCTATGGGATTGGCGATGATAAGATCATGGACATCTAAAATCACATTACCATTATCCGTGACTACGCCTTGACGATAGATGGGTTTACCACCTAGTTTAAATAGTTCGCGAGCAACATAAGAACGCGCCATCGGGATCACTTCAATAGGTAATGGAAACTTACCTAACACATCAACAACTTTTGATTCATCAACAATACAAATAAATTGTTTGGCAATGGCTGAAACAATTTTTTCACGTGTTAAGGCCGCACCACCGCCTTTAATCATTTGTAAATGATGATTGATTTCATCGGCACCATCGACATAAACATCTAAACTATCGACCTCATTACAATCAAGAACTGGAATCCCATAGCTTTTTAATTTTTGTGTGGATGCTTCTGAGCTTGAAACTGTGCCTTTGATCTGATCTTTTATTGTGGCTAATGCATCAATAAAATGCGCTGCCGTTGAACCTGTTCCTACGCCGACATAAGCATCAGGTTTGATAAATTTTAATGCTGACCAGCCTACAGCCTTTTTTAATTCGTCTTGTGTCATGGTATCACCCTATTTTGAGGATAATTTTTCTTAAAAAAATAAAATTTTGAAAGCAAAATGATTGAAGATATGGCATAGTACCCAATTGGAAAGTAAAAATCATTAGGATTTTAAGAAAATATATCAACTTTTGATATGTTGAAAACTTATTGCGATATTAAAGTAGTTTGAATATTCAAACAATGATCAAATCATTAGTGTAGAGATTATGAAGCGTCCAGATTATAGAGCATTACAAGCATTAGATGCAGTGATAAAAGAACGAGGATTTGAACGGGCAGCAGATAAACTGTGTATTACACAACCTGCGGTATCGCAACGCATTAAGCAGTTAGAAAGTTTTTTTGGTCAGCAATTGTTGGTTAGAACTATTCCCCCCAAAGCCACTAAGCAAGGTGAGCATCTTTTAGGATTATTGCACCAAGTTGAGTTATTAGAACAACAATGGTTGGGTGATAATGAACAAAACTCAACGCCATTGTCATTATCTGTTGCAATCAACGCCGATTCTTTAGCGACTTGGCTATTACCTGCGTTAAAACCCGTTTTAGATAAAAATATCTTACGTTTTGATATACAGGTAAAAGACGAAGAACATACCTTAGAACTGCTCCGTTTAGGTACAGTGGTTGCGGCAATTAGTATTCAAGCTAATCCTTTACCTGGTTGTTTATCTGATGTGTTAGGCGCGTTAGATTATATTTTTGTGGCTTCGCCTGATTTTGCAAAAAAGTACTTCCCACATGGTGTGAATCGCTCATCTTTACTAAAAGCGCCTGCTGTTGCGTTTGACCATTTAGATGATATGCATCAGGCTTTTTTGCAAGAAAATTTTAATCTTACCCCAGGTAGTGTGATTTGCCATATTACCAGTTCATCCGAGGCTTTTGTGCAATTAGCTAAACAAGGTTCAGCTTGTTGTATGCTGCCAAAGTTACAGGTTGAACAAGAGTTAAAAAACGGTGAGTTGGTTAATTTAACAGAAGGGTTATATCAAAGGCGTATGCTATATTGGCATCGTTTTGCGCCAGAAAGTAGCGTAATGCAAACTATTTCTGAAACTTTAATTGATTATGCCCAAAATACATTATCACAGCCTTAAGCTTTGGAGCACAAATAATAGATAATTAGATGGTTTTATACTAAAACGCATACTTTCCTGAAACTTTTTGACAAACTAACATCTTTACTTAAAGAGCTGAGGATATGAGCCAATTAAAAAATGACCGTTATTTACGTGCTTTGCAATGTTTGCCTGTAGATTACACGCCGATTTGGATGATGCGCCAGGCGGGGCGCTATTTGCCAGAGTATCGTCAGTTAAGAGCCCACGCGGGTGATTTTATGACGATGTGCCAAACGCCAGAATTAGCTTGCGAAGTCACTTTACAGCCATTACAGCGATTTGATCTTGATGCTGCTATTATCTTTTCTGATATTTTAACTATTCCTGATGCTATGGGACTTGGCTTATATTTTGAGTCGGGCGAAGGTCCAAAATTTGCAAAGTCGATATCTTGTCTGTCTGATATTAAACAGTTACCCATCCCTGATCCTGAGCAATCACTTAAATATGTGATGGATGCGATTCGATTAACGAAAAAAGAACTCAATGGTAAAGTTCCATTAATAGGCTTTTCAGGGAGTCCATGGACACTAGCAACCTATATGATTGAAGGGGGCAGTAGCAAAGCATTTACTAAAATCAAAAAAATGCTCTATAGTGAGCCCAAAGCACTGCATTTGCTACTTGAAAAGCTCGCCAATAGTATTGCGTTATATTTAAATGCGCAAATCCAAGCTGGAGCGCAATCTATTATGATTTTTGATACATGGGGTGGCGCATTGAGCCATCAAAGTTATCAAACATTTTCACTTGACTATATGCAATTAATCTTGTCGCAATTAAAGCAAGGTAAAAAAAGTGAAGTTATAACCTCGTATATCCCTGTCACTTTATTTACTAAAGGGGGAGGATTATGGCTGGATAATATAATCAACACTGGCTGTGATGCTGTGGGGGTGGATTGGACGGTGAATTTAAGCCAGATCACCCAAAAAGGGCAAGTTGCGGTGCAAGGTAATTTAGATCCTTCTGTTTTGTATGCAGAAAAACAAACAATTGAATCCAATGTAGAAGCCGTTCTTAGTGAATTTGGCCATCACAATGGACATATTTTTAATTTAGGGCATGGTATTCACCAAGATATCCCCATAGAACATGTACAGCAACTAATTGAAGCAGTACATCGGCAGTCAAAAAGGTTTCATCATGATTAAAAATCCTGTTCAATTAAGAGTAGAAAAGTTACCACAATGGCAACAACGTTTATTTATGGTTTGCCTGTGCGAACGAATGTATCCCAATTTTGTTTTTTATTGCCAACAACAGCAAAATGACGATGATGCAAAAAGTTACAAAAAAATACTAGATTTAGTTTGGGAATCATTATTAGTTGAAGATGTAAAAATCAATTTTGATTTACAGCTTGAAAAATTAGAAGCGATAATTCCGATTGTCACTGAAGATAGCCCTTATATGATTTATCCAGCTATCGATGCTTGTCAGGCGCTTGGTGAAGTTTTACACTCTTATTTGAGTGGTGAAATGGGCGAGCATACCGCTAAAGTAAGTAGCATATCGGCAACCACCGTTGCTGAATTTGAAATGACCAAAACCAATGTTAATCTTTCACAAGATGCGCAACAAACTTTACCTAGTGTGATTGATGAATTTGATTTACAGTGGGAAATATTAAGATTATTACGTGATGAAAATAATGAAATGATTGCGCTCATAAAAGGCTTAAAAGACGAAATTCGAGCCTCCAGAGTAAGTAATATTGGCGTTTTTTTAAGCGATTAAACGGTTTGAAGTGTAATTTTTTTATTTTTTATTAAATTTTTCTTTAATATTAGACGAATATAGACTACATTTAACCACAATGTAATCTAAACACTATTTACAGTAGCGAAGCTGAATTTTAGCTTCGTTTATAATGTTAACTTTAACAATAAAATAATATGTAAGGATATACCCATGAATAAAACAGAACTTGTCGACGCTATTGCTAGCAAAGCTGATATCACTAAAGTTGCTGCTAAAACAGCATTGGAAGCGACACTAGCTGCTATTACTGAATCATTAAAAGCTGGTGAACCAGTTCAATTAGTTGGTTTTGGTACCTTTAAAGTTAATGATCGCAAAGCGCGTACTGGTCGTAACCCAAAAACAGGTAAAGAAATTAAAATTGAAGCAAGTAAAGTACCTGCATTTGTATCAGGTAAAAGTTTAAAAGAAGCAATTAAATAAGTTGCTTTTTATCTTTCTGTCAATTTGATTGATAGAAGAATAGGTCATAGGGTATAGCCTTATGGCCTTATTTTTCCGAGAAAGAAAAAACTCCTAAAATAGCATATCTGTTGGTTTTTCTATCCTATTTATAAACAATATTGTATCCCAATTAAAATTTATACTGTTAGTCATTTTAAACAGCTATTTCAATCAATTTAGCTTGTAATATATCGGCTAAATCTTGTGGTGTAATTTCAATTTCTAATCCTCTTTTGCCACCTGATATGAACATTGTTGTGTGTTTATTGGCACTTAAATCAATGAGTGTGGGCAGTTGCTGCTTTTGACCTAGTGGACTAATTCCTCCCACTAAATAACCTGTTACCTTTTGAGCTAAATTAGCATCAGCTAAATCTATTTTTTTACAGTTTAGTGCTTTGGCCACTTTTTTTAGATCTAAATGACACTCAACTGGCAATACGCAAACCGCTAACATTTTATTGTTACCGTTCAAACTCACAATCAGCGTTTTGAATACTTGCGCTGCAGTGACATTTAAACTGGGATCAAGTTTAGCAACCGCTTCTTGCCCGTAGTTGGTTTGATTTGGATCATGCTTATACTGGTGAATGTTAAATTTAGTTTTTAACTTTTTAAGTAAATTAATAGCGGGTGTCATAATTGTTATCCAAATGGTTTTTCATTATAACAAATATAATACACAGCAAATTGATATAGCAAGTGAGTTTCCTCACCAATCTAAATTGGTAAGGATGAGAATGATTAAACGATCAAACTATTAGTTTCTTGCTGATCATCTTTTGTTGGAAAGTTTGAGTTAGCATCATTAGTTACTAACCAATAAAGACGATAGAAAAAGCTCGTCAGGAAGATATCAAAAAAGACAGAACAGAACGAAAAGATAATATTAACTACTATAATATTGTTTTCATCGATTATCATAGACAATATAGTAATAATCATTAAATATGCGATATTAATTAATAGCATAAGAAAAGAAGGACGCCATTGCATTTTTGTCAGTTGACAACTTAACGAAAATAAATCAGAGAAACTTTTTTGTTTAGATTCAGCCAATAATCCAAAAAAGAAGCTAGTGAAAATAAAGAAAAGTACAGAGGAAATAATTAGCGTTATAAAAATTAATGAAATAATCAAAGATTTGGGAAGTAGTAAATTTAAAATAATAAGGATTAAAAATAAAAATAATACTATAACAACTAAGTGAAAAATCATAACAAGGTAAAAAGCAATAATTTTTAATAGATTTTCTAATACTCTAGACAGTAATAATTTGGGGTTAAGTTTATCACTTACATAAAGGTTATAAACTGTTGCAATACTAATTGATTTCATAACAATAGAGATTGCAACTGCTATAATAATAACTGATACATAGCTAGTGGTATTTCCTGATAAATATAATTGTGTATACGTTTCTGGTTTGTAAAGGTAGTAACTTATAACTGAGCTCATTAGTGCTACTAATAGACTTACAAGCGCAATTGGTATAATACGATTACGAAAAAAATTGCATGTTTGTGTAAAAACTAAAGAAAAAGAGATTTTTTTTTGCATTTCCATATAAGTTCCTTACAAGTGGTAACCGATTTAGTTACCACTATTATTTTTGAATGATTAAATTCGAAAATTAAGCTTGCAATAATGAAATATCAGCGACTTTTAAGAATAAGTTTTGTAGCTTTTTCAAAAGCGCTAACCGATTAAGTTTAATTTGTTCATTGTCAACCATAACCATGACAGAATCAAAAAACGCATTCACCGTTTCTTTTAGTGACGATAATTCAACTAACGCATCTTGATAACGACCTTCATTAAAATAAGGTGAAAGTTTATCGGTTAAAATTGCCAATTTTTTAGCTAATTCGCCTTCAGCGCCTGCTTCTAGCAAGGCTGCATTGATCTGCTCTGGAATAGCAATTTCGGCTTTAGATAAGATATTTGATACTCGTTTATTAGCTTCAGCTAATGATGAGGATTCTGGCAAGGTTCTAAAGTGAGTGACTGCTTTAATGCGCGCATCAAAATCAGCCGGTTTTGTTGGATTAAGCGCTAAAACTGCTTGAATAGTATCAATGGCAAAGCCTTGTTCTTGATACCATGCGCGGAAACGACCTTGCATAAAATTAACAATATCTTCAACCACATTTTTATTATTCAGTTTTTCGCCATATAACGATGTGGCATAATTGGCTAATTCAACAAGATCTAAAGGTAATGCCTTTTCTACAATAATTCGTAAAACACCAATCGCAGCGCGTCGCAATGCAAAAGGATCTTTATCACCTTTAGGGTGCTGGCCAATGCCAAAAATACCCGCTAAAGTATCCATTTTTTCAGCGATAGAAACTGCACAAGACACTGCCGTACTCGGTAATTCATCACCTGAAAAACGCGGTTTATATTGTTCTTCAATAGCGGTGGCAACTTCTATGCTTTCGCCATCTTTAAGTGCCAAATAGCGCCCCATAATACCTTGCGTTTCAGGGAATTCAAAAACGGTGTTGGTCACTAAATCGCATTTTGTTAATTTACCTGCTCGTTTAGCTTGCTCAATATTAGCGCCAATTTTGTCGGCAATAAAGCCTGATAGCGACGCTATGCGAATTGCTTTATCTTTAACAGTTCCAAGTTGTTGTTGAAATAACACCGTTTCAAGACGAGGCAAACGATCTTCTAAACGTTGTTTTAAATCGGTTTGATAAAAGAATTCAGCATCAGCAAGGCGTGGGCGAACCACTTTTTCATTACCCGAAATCACAACTTGTGGATCTTTCGATTCAATATTAGCCACAAAAATAAAGTTTGGTAATAATTTGCCTTGTTTATCATAAACAGGAAAGTATTTTTGATCCCCTTTCATGGTATAAACCAGTGATTCAGCCGGCACTTGTAAAAATCGCTCTTCAAATTTAGCGGTTAGCACAACAGGCCATTCAACAAGAGAACAGACTTCTTCAAGTAGCGTGTCAGTTAAATCAGCCTTACCATGAAGTTTAGCCGCTTCGCTTTCAGCTTGTTGCTTAATCATAGCTTTTCGCTTGTCATAATCAGCAATGACTTTACCACGATGTTCCAAAATTTCGGGGTACTGATCGGCATTATCGATAGTGAACTCTTGTTCACCCATAAAACGGTGACCACGAATAACGCGGTTTGACTCAATATCTAAAATGGTACCAGGCACAAGCTCATCACCATACAACATGGTGACAGTATGGCATGGACGAATAAATTCGACTTGACGAGCTGCCCAACGCATTGGTTTAGGGATAGGTAATTTGCTTAATGCAGTTTTAACCATATCACATAAAAGATTAACTACGGGTTGACCTTTTTGATTGTGAGTATACGACAACCATTCGCCTTTATCGGTTGTTATACGCTGGGCTTGATCAACTGTAATACCACAACCTCGCGCCCAACCTTGAGCGGCTTTAGTTGCATTACCATTGGCATCAAATGCCGCACTGACCGCAGGACCGCGTTTAACAATTTGGCTATCGGGTTGTGTGTTATTTAAATTTAAGACTTTTAACGCTAAACGGCGGGGAGATGCATACCAAAGTACTTCGCCATGTTCTAAATTGGCATTATCAAGCTGCTGTATAAAATTAGCCGCAAAGCTTTCTGCTAAAGTGCGGAGTGATTTTGGTGGTAACTCTTCGGTACCAATTTCCACTAAAAATGTTTTTTGCATAATTTTTTAATTCCTACTTTGATGCACTTTCGTTAGACTGTGAATTTTGGCACATAGGAAATCCAAGTGCTTCACGTGATGCGTAATAGGCTTCCGCCACCATTTTGGTTAATGTTCTGATGCGTAAAATATAACGTTGTCGCTCAGTCACTGAAATCGCTTTACGTGCATCAAGTAAATTAAAACAGTGGGCGGCTTTTAAAATACGCTCATAAGCTGGTAGTGGAAGTGGTTTTTCTAACTCAAGCAAAAATTTTGCTTCTTTTTCGTGTTGCTCAAAACAATAAAATAAAAATTCAACATTCGCATATTCAAAATTATAAGTGGATTGCTCAACTTCGTTTTGGTGGAATACATCGCCATAAGTGGTTTTACCAAATACACCGTCGCTCCAAACTAAATCATAAACGCTATCCACACCTTGAATATACATCGCTAAGCGTTCAAGCCCATAAGTGATTTCACCGGTAACAGGCTTACATTCAAGTCCACCAACTTGTTGAAAGTAAGTAAATTGGGTTACTTCCATCCCATTTAACCAAACTTCCCAACCTAGCCCCCATGCCCCGAGCGTTGGGTTTTCCCAATTGTCTTCAACAAAACGAATATCATTAACAGTGGGATCAAGTCCTAACTGTTTTAACGAGCCTAAATACAGCTCTTGGATATTATCAGGAGAAGGTTTTAAGATAACTTGAAATTGGTAATAGTGTTGTAACCTATTTGGGTTTTCGCCATAGCGGCCATCTGTTGGGCGTCGCGATGGTTGAACATAAGCGGCATTAATTGGTTCTGGCCCCAGTGCGCGTAAGCAGGTCATAGGGTGAGAAGTGCCGGCACCAACTTCCATATCTAAAGGCTGAATCACGGTGCACCCCTGATTGGCCCAGTAATCTTGTAATGTAAGAATTAACCCCTGAAAGGTTTTGACATTAAACTTTTGCATGATGTTATCTTTATGGTTGAATTGATATTTCGATAATTTAAATAGTGCTATATATTATACTTTTTATCAATACTTGTGAAATGCCTAATCGTATTCTATTTGCCTAGCTTAGTTTATTGTAAGAATACGACGGATCACTTATACATTATCATGAAAATAATCCACTAAAAATTCATAAGATCTTTTATCTAAAAGCAAATTATGCGGTTTAACGGTATTATAGTTATTAATAAATCGCTAAAGGTATGGTAATTACTCGCATTTTTTACTGTCATTTTCAAGTAATAGTCAATAATGTGGGTATTTCTCTCATCATGTTCTCTGATAAAAAATAAAAAACTTTCTTGTGTTCATTTTTCAAAAAATCCAATCTACATCACACTTTTTCACATTGGTGATTTACTTTGAGAAAATGTGAATATAAAGTTGTTTTAACATTTGTGATTTAAATAGAGAATTTGTGAGGGAGGTGCTAAATGAATATTATTTTGGCTGGACACGGAAAAATTGCCTATGAAATGAAAAATAGTATTGAGATGATTGCGGGGCAATACTCTCATTTGTATGCGATAACTTTTGAACCAGGGGATAGCATTGATAACCTAAAAGATAAATATCTAAAAATTATTAGCCAATCAGAATCCAAACAGTTCATTATTATCACTGATATATTTTCTGGCAGTCCTTATAACGCAGCCTCTATTCTAGCCATGCAGTTAGGTAATATCGAAGTAATTAGCGGTTTATCTCTGCCACTTTGCTTAGAGTTATTAAATCTTGATTTGTCTTTAATGAATATTGAAAACGTCTATGCACAACTCGACGAAGTTAAATTAGATTTTATTAAATCTTTCAAATCACTATCTAAAAAGATATCTACAGAGGAGGAGTTATAAATGATCATAAATTTAGTTCGTATTGATGACCGATTGATTCATGGTCAAGTTACCACTGTTTGGACAAAAGAAGCCAAAGCAGAAAGAATTATCATTGTGAGTGATGAAGTTGCTAATGATCAAATTCGTTCAGCACTAGTTAAACAGGCTGCTCCCCCGGGAATTAAAGTGTCTGTGGTTAGTATTGATAAAGCTGCTGCGGTCTATAAAAATCCTAAATATGAAAATGATACTGTTTTTTATCTTTTCACCAATCCAACCGATGTCTTGCGATTAGTCAATGCGGGCGTTCCTATTAAAGAGGTTAATATTGGAGGAATGTCGTTTAAAGAGGGAAAAAAACAGATTACCAAAGCGGTTTCTGTCGACGGAAATGACATATCTGCATTCAAAAAAATGCATGAGATGGGTATCAATCTATGTTTAAAAGTCGTTATTACCGATCCAAATGTTGATTTTATTAAACTTCTTTAACAAGGTTATTCAAATTAACTAACATAATAAATGGTAGGAGGGAAACATGGACATTTCAGTACTGCAAATCATGTTCATATTTATTTTCTCGTGTATCGCAGGAATGGGAAGTGTACTTGATGAGTTTCAAACACATCGTCCATTGATTGCATGTACCGTAATTGGCCTAATATTAGGTGATATAAAAACAGGTATCATTTTAGGTGGTACGCTTGAACTAATCGCATTGGGTTGGATGAATATTGGGGCAGCACAATCTCCCGATTCTGCATTGGCGAGTGTGATATCAACAATCTTGGTTGTTATAGGACAGCAAGATATCCAAACCGGAATAGCCATCGCACTTCCTGTTGCCGCAGCAGGGCAAATATTAACCGTTTTTGCAAGAACTATCACGGTAATTTTTCAGCATGAAGCAGATAAAGCGGCAGAAAAAGTTCAATTCCGAAAGATTGAATTACTCCATTTCAGTGCTCTTTTTGTACAAGCATTAAGAGTTTCTATTCCTGCCACGCTCGTTGCCATTTATGTTGATGCAAATACTGTGCAATCCCTATTAAACATGTTACCTGATATTGTCACTGGTGGGCTTGCTGTTGCTGGTGGATTTATCGTTGTTGTCGGTTATGCAATGGTGTTAAACATGATGATTGTTAAATATTTAGCTCCTTTTTTCTATTTAGGTTTTGTTTTAGGTGGATATCTAAATTTTAGTTTACTTTCATTTGGTATTTTGGGGGTTATTTTTGCCATTATTTATGTTCAATTAAACCCAAAGTTCAATGTAATAAAAGTTAATAACGAAATTGCAAATCCAATGGCAAATACCAACCAAATAATCACTGATGATGAATTAGAAGAATAATTTATAGGAATTTTATTATGAAAGAAATGTTAAAAACTATTCAAAAAAAAGATGTGATTAGCACTTTTATTCGTTCTAATTTCCAGCAAGCTTCTTTTAATTATGAACGTATTCATGCGCTTGCTTTTTGTGTAGATATGATTCCAACAATCAAACGAGTTTATCAAACACAAGAGGAACAACGTCAAGCGTTAAAAAGACATTTAGCCTTTTTCAACACCACTCCTGCAATGTGTGGCCCTGTGCTTGGTGTCACTATAGCAATGGAAGAAGCAAAAGCAAATGGCGCACCAATTAATGATGGAACAATCAATAGCCTTAAAATTGGATTAATGGGACCTTTAGCAGGAGTCGGTGATCCCCTTGTATGTGGTACATTGCGACCTATTACTGCAGCACTTGGTGCATCTTTAGCACTCAACGGAAATATTGCAGGTCCATTATTATTTTTTATTTTGTTTAATTTCGTCAGACTTGCCATGAAATGGTATGGTTTAACCTATGGATTATCGAAAGGAATCGGTATTGTTAAAGATCTTTCGGGTAATATCTTGCCTAAACTGACAGAAGGCGCTTCTATTCTTGGTTTATTTATTATGGGGGTATTGGTGACTAAATGGACTTCAATAAATGTCCCTTTAGTGGTATCTAAAACTGCTGATGCAAATGGTAATGAAATTGTTATGACAGTACAAGGTATACTAAATGATCTTGTACCAGGTTTACTACCGTTGGGTCTAACACTCTTAATGATGAAATTGCTCCGAAAAAAGGTCAGCCCAATTATCTTAATTTTTGCATTATTTGCCGTGGGTATTATTGGTTATGGGTTAGGTATTCTAGCTTAAAATACAAATAAACAGTCTTAAACATCTATGTAATATTTTTGAACCAAAGGAAATAGCGCAAATTGTTATAAATACATTTTTCCTTACAACTGCAGTATAACAAGGTATTTATGCATTATTGAGTATAAATTTGTATCAAATTTAATTTATTAAAGAGGAATATATGAAAACTCGAGCTGTTCGATTATATGGGAAAAATGATCTTCGATTAGAATCTTTTGAACTTCCACCTATCACAGATGATGAAGTGTTAGTATCAGTCATTGTTGACAGTATGTGCATGTCTTCATTAAAGCTAGTAAATCAAGGCGAAAACCATAAAAAAACACCACCAGACCTAAAAAATAATCCAATTGTTATTGGACATGAATGCTGTGGTGATATTTTGCAAGTAGGTAAAAATTGGCAACATAAATTTAAAAAAGGGCAAAAATATGTCATACAAGCCAACTTACAGCTCACTAATAGCCCTTATTGTGTAGGTTATTCTTATCCTAATACGGGTGGGTGTGCAACTTATATGATAGTCAATCACGACGTATTACAACAAGATTGTTTGATACCTTATGATGGAAAAACTTATTTTGAAGGTGCGTTAATTGAACCCTTATCCTGTGTTATTGGTGCTTTTAATGCTAGCTATCATTTGAAACCAAATAGTTACGATCATATTATGGGAATAAAGCCTAATGGTGAATTGCTTATATTAGGGGGAACTGGCCCTATGGGGATGCTTGCAATAGACTATGCTTTGGGGGGGGCGATAAAACCCAAAAAAGTGGTTGTCACTGGGCGAAACAAAGAAAAAATAGCGCATCTGAAAACACTATATCAATCACACAATGGGGTCGAACTTGAATTCGTCGATATATCTGAGAGCGCAGATCAATTGTCGCTATTGAAAATTAAATCTTCCAAAAATTGTTTTGATGATATCTTTATCTTTTTACCATCAAAAGAGTTAATTCATTTAGCATCGCAATTATTAGCATTTGACGGTTGTCTGAATTTTTTTGCTGGTCCTCAAGATAAAAATTTCGAAGCAGAAATTAATTTTTATGATGTACATTATAATTTTACTCATATTGTTGGAACATCAGGAGGAAATACTGATGATATGCGCTTAGCTGTTAAGTTAATTGAGTCAGGCAAGGTTGAAGTTGCTAAAATTGTTTCGCATATAATGGGAATTGATCAAGCCAGTGACATAACTCAACGACAAGATAAAATTAGAGGTGGAAAAAAATTAGTCTATACTCACAAGCAGTTTGCGCTTAAAAGTTTAGAATCGTTAACAGATAGTAGTGATGATGTAGCATTAAAGAAAATATTAAATAAAAGCCATAATATTTGGTCAAAAGAAGCTGAAGATTTTGTATTAAACAATTTTCCTGATATTGAGTCTTAATTTTTTTGATATACTTTAATAGCATCAAGATGCCATAATATGAATTACCATACATGACATCTTGATATTTTTTTAATAAATAGTGATTTAAAAACATGACTAATAAGATAATACGAACATGATCAATAATAACTTTGGTAACTACGATTTTGAGCAACACAAATTATTAATAAAAATAGCTCAACTCTATTATGAAGAAAATAAAACTCAATCCGAAATAGCCAAAAT
This sequence comes from Gilliamella sp. ESL0250, assembly GCF_013345045.1. Taxonomy (NCBI): domain Bacteria; kingdom Pseudomonadati; phylum Pseudomonadota; class Gammaproteobacteria; order Orbales; family Orbaceae; genus Gilliamella; species Gilliamella sp. ESL0250. The sequence goes on from NZ_JAAEDV010000007.1 coordinate 110,926, forward strand.
CGTTAATATACACAGATCAAGTATTAGTCGAATGCTAAAAGTAATACGAGAATTAGGTATTGTTTCTATTTCAATAAATTACGATCTATTGCCCAATATTGCATTAGAAGAAAAAATTCTTAATAAATATAATTTGAAACAAGTTATTATTGTACCTGTCAATCAACATGTTGATAATGACAGCAAAAACCAAATTGTTTGTAATGTTGCTGCAAATGTATTAGTCAAAAATATCCATGATAATGATGTCATTGGCATTTCATGGGGACGCACAATTAATTATATTGTTAGCAGTTTAAAAAATGACAACACTCAATTCAATAATACGACCATTGTACCAATGATTGGAGGACCATCAGGAAAAATTGAAACAAAATATCACGTCAATAATATTGCTTATAAACTTTCGAATAAATTAAATAGTCAAGCCATACTGATTGATTACCCAGCCATTGTTGATACCGAACTATTAAGAATAGAAATTGAAAAAACTCAACATATGAAAGAGTTGAAAGATTGGTGGAGCAAGATAACCGTCGCTCTATTTAGTATTGGTTGTCCTGCTATTTCAAAAAGTTCTATTTGGTATGGATTTTATGGTGAGTTGTTCCAAACGATAGCCAATAAGGACATTGTAGGCGATATTTTATCCCGCTTTTTCGATCAAAATGGAACTGAATTAACGACACCATTTTGTAATCAAATTATCGGAGTGACATTAGATAATCTGAAAAAAATTCCTTTAAAAATATGTGCAAGTGGCGATTGCGAAAAAATTAATAGTCTAAAAGCGGCACTAAATGCCAATTACATTGATATATTAGTAATTAGTGATGAAATGGCTACCCAATTAATTAACTAAGTTTTCAATTAAAACGATTAGCAAATAGCCTTAAGTACTACACAATAATACTGCCTATAAGACTTAATGCTAAAAAAAACTATAAGATATCAAATATTAGAATTTTGGAATTTCTTTGATAATTGTAAAGTTGTTTCTTTTTAATAGGCAAGTCATCTACTTCTGCTGGATTAAAGCCTTTTTCTCTAAACCAGTGAATGCTTCGTGTCGTTAAAACAAATATTTTTTTAAGGCCTAACTGAATTGCTTTTTCCGTTAACTTTTCGATAAGAACGTTTCCTCGAGATGAGTTGCGATATTGCGGATGAATAGCCACACAGGCCATTTCACCCATTTTTTCTTCAGGATAAGGGTAAAGTGCAGCACAACCAATTGTCATGTTATCTCGTTCAATAATGGTAAATTTATCAATTTCCATTTCTAATTGTTCACGTGAGCGTTTGACCAAAATACCTTGCTCCTCAAGCGGACGAATGAGCTCTAAAATTCCACCAATATCGTTAATCGTTGCCGAACGAACCTGTTCAGAATGTTCCATTGAAACTTGTGTTCCAATGCCATCGCGCGAGAATAGTTCTTGTAAAATCGAACCATCAATCAAATAACTTACTAAATGGCTTCGCCTGACGCCACTACGGCACGCTTTTGATGCTGCGCGTAAAAAGCGTGCTTCACTGGATAAATGTTTGCCTTGCATTTCTTTTTGGTTGACATAATTATCTGCATCAACAGGATAAAGATCAATAATGACATGACCATGTTCATCTAAAACTCCTTGCTCTGCACAAAAACTAATTAATTTATCAGCTTTTAAGCGAATAGCTACTTCAGCTGCAACATCTTCAGACGCTAAATTAAAACTTTCACCAGTCACTGAAACACCAACTGGGCCCAACAATACAATAGAGCCTCGCTCCAACTGCTGTTCAATGGCTTCTTTATTTATACGGCGGATTTTTCCTGTATGGCAATAATCAACGCCATCATCTACCCCCAAAGGTTGCGCAATGACAAAATTACCACTGACAACACTAATATGTGCGCCTTGTAATGGTGTATTGTTTAAGCTCATTGATAAACTCGCTGTGATATTGAGCTGTAAAAGTCCGGTGATCTGTTTAACAATATCGAGTGTGCAAGCATCGGTAATTCGAGTATTTTTGTAATATTTAGGTTGGATGTTATGATTTTTAAGCGATTCATCAATTTGATTACGCGCACCGTTAACAATAACAAGTTTAATGCCAAGACTATAAAGTAAGCCGATATCATTGATAATATTTGAATAATGATTACTTTTTAATACAGCACCCGTCAATAAAATAACAAATGTCTTTCCATGATGTGCGTTGATATAAGGTGCAGAATGTCTCAATCCTTCAACTAACTCTGTTGTACGCTCTTTCATTTGACATCACCCTTAAAATGAATAGTTATTCATATTTTATGTATTTTTATTTATTTTTGGGTTGATCGCAAGGTATTTTTGTAAAATATTTAAGATAAAATTTTCTAAATGCCGGATAGTTAATATGAATATTTAAGATGAATTATTAAGTCAGTTTATTTTACAATCAGATCGTTTTTAATAACTAGAACTAATGAAGAAAACAAAAATGAAAAAGGCATTAATTGCGTTAACAACTTTTGCATGTTTCTCAAGTTTTGTTTATGCTGAAACAAAATAGAAAACTTTATATAAAAATTTGATTTTAATGAAAATATTAAAGAATACTTTAATAAAATCAATACTCCACCTGAACGTTTTTTATGAAAAAACACACTGATTTTTCACAGCATTGGAATGTTGCTATTTATTGCTTTTGAATGTGCTTATAACAAAAATCAAACTAAAAAGTAGTCAATGCCGCAAAATGAAATTACAACATACTTGGTATGTGGTTTTCATTTTGCATCTTTACCTATTTATCGGTATAGTGGCAACCATATTATTGCTTGGTTACAAATTATAAATACAACGCCATGTCTATTTGTCAAAAAATTGTTGTTATTGCTTTTATTGGATTAATGAAGATTAATTTTTTATATGCTGATGATAATCAGCAGCTTCAATCTTTACGTCATGCAATTGAAGAACAAGAAAAGCGTTTAGCACAGCAAAAAAAAGAGCGTAATGAGCTTGTTAATAACCTCAAAGAACAAGAAACCGAAATTGCTAAACTTTTAACATCAATTGAAAGAAATGATTTATCACTCAGAAAGCTCGATCAAGAAATCAATAATTTAATTGAACAAATCGATGTATTAACGATAAAACAAAAACAACAACGAATGATATTATCAAAACAGCTAGAAAGCGCATTTAAATTAGGCAATACAACTGGGTTGGAGTTGATTTTTTCGGGTGAGAAAAGTGAACGTAATGACCGTATAATCACTTATTACGGTTACATTAACCAAGCACGTCAACAACAAATTCACGATCTTCAAGATACACAAACCCAATTAAACGAAAAAAGAGTTGAGTTACAAAAAAAGCAAGCTTTGCATAAAACATTACAAAGTAAACAGAAAGAGCAACAAGCAGGGCTTGAAAAAAACCGTCAAAATCGGCAAAACACGATAACTTCTCTTGAGTCATCCATGCAAGTAAATCAACAAAAATTAATTGATTTACGTCATAATGAAATTAAATTACAAGCGAAAATCGCCCAAGCGGAAAAAGAAAATCGGCGCATAGCAGAAGAAGAAGCAAAACAAGCAAAAAATATTGAAGAAAAGCAAAAGAATACGCGTTATAATCCGAATTCTGATGAGCGGTCATTAATGGCGCGTGTAAGTGGTATTGGTAAACCTCAGCACCAGTTTAGTTGGCCTGTGAATGGTCGTGTTGTACATAGGTTTGGAGAGTCACTCCAAGGTGAATTACGCTGGAAAGGAATAGTGATTAATGCCAAAGATGGCACGCAAGTTAAAGCCATTGCTGATGGTCGAGTTATATTGGCAAGTTGGTTACAGGGCTATGGCTTTGTTGTTGCGCTTGAGCATGGTAAAGGTGATATGAGTTTATATGGCTATAATCAACGCATGTTGGTTGCGGTGGGGGACAAGATTCAAAGTGGGCAACCTATTGCATTAGTTGGTTCAAGTGGTGGGCAAAATACGCCTGCTTTATATTTTGAGATCCGTCGTGATGGTAAGGCACTTGACCCGAGTGGGTGGTTAAAATAGTGCGTTATTTTATTATTATTCTTATTATAAGCCTATGGGCGTTAAATACTCACAGTGTTTGGGCTGCAAAACTTGCTATCGTCATTGATGATTTTGGATATCGTCAACATAATGAAGAGCAAGTAATTTCATTGTCGCCTAATATTAATGTTGCGGTTTTACCCAATTCGCCCCATGCTAGGCGTATTGCAAATAGGGCTCATGATCATGGTAATGATGTGATAATTCACTTACCTATGGCACCACTAGGTAAACAGCCTCTAGAGAAAGACACGCTATTTCCCTCTATGAGCGAAGTTGAAGTAAATCGCATTGTAACCAATGCGATTGAGCAGGTGCCGCATGCGATTGGTGTTAATAATCATATGGGTAGTTTGATGACATCAAATCTTACTGGTATGGCACATGTTATGAAAGCATTGAGCCATTATTCAATGTTTTTCTTGGATAGTAAAACAATCGGTAAAACTCAAATAAAAAAAGCTGCCAGCTATTATAATATCCCAGTGTTAACGCGTGATGTATTTTTAGATGATGAGCAAAAAGAAAGTGCTATTAGCCAGCAATTTGATTTGGCCGTTAAGCTGGCACGAAAAAATGGTGTAGCCATTGCTATTGGTCACCCTCATCCGCAAACGATTAATGTATTAAGAACAAAGCTTGCTAATTTACCTGAGGATATTGAATTGACCAAACTGAGTCATTTGATTACGACAATACCAACATCAGCGAAGCATAAAACTACGCTGAAAGACATTTTTGAAAAATGTAAAAAACAAATTGAAGAATTATCAAATTATAAAACTTTAGACGAATAATGATTACCTTTTTTCTAAAGTTCGATGCCGAATTTGCACTTGCTTGTTTTGGGCTTTAAAAAATGCGGCTAATTGTTCCACAATAAAGACAGAGCGATGTTGACCGCCAGTGCAGCCAATTGCAATGGTTAAGTAACTGCGGTTATTCTTTTCTAACAAAGGTAGCCATTGATTTAAGTAATTGGCAGTTTGATAGATAAAATTAGATACTTCGTCGTGTTTTAATAAATATTCTTTTACAGGCTCATCTAATCCTGTTAGTGGCCGCAAGCTGACATCCCAATGCGGGTTGGGTAAAAACCTAACATCAAACACAAAATCGGCATCAACCGGTAAACCATGTTTAAACCCAAATGATTCAAAAATGATGGTTAATTCGCGTTCTTTTTTACCCAAAATACGTGATCTTAATATGCCAGATAGTTCATGAACTGAAAGGTTATCGGTGTTTATAACTAGGCTTGCATGCGATTTTAAAGGTTCTAGATATTTTTCTTCAAGATCGATTGCTTCTTCAAGAGAATATTGTTGATTGGTTAATGGGTGAATTCGCCTTGTTTCACTATAGCGCCGAATTAATGTATTGCGACTACAATCAAAAAAAATAATTTCGGGTGTGACAGTTTGAGGTAAGCGTTGAAAAATATCGCTATTAAAATCAAAATTCTCAGGTAAGTTTCGAATATCAATACTAATAGCAACAGGGGTATTATTGTCTTTTAATGAGTTGGCTAATTGCGGTAATAAAACAACGGGGATATTATCAACACAATAAAATCCCATATCTTCTAGCGCTCGCAGAGCGATTGATTTGCCAGAACCCGAGCGACCACTTACTATCAATAGAATCACAATATTAACTCCAATATCATTGATGGTTTAATTATATACTGTTTATTTCTTTATATACAATTTCGAATATAAATAATAGTGTTAACAATTAATATTCAGTTTTAATTTTAGTGATCAATTGTTTAAGTGCTTGACCTCGATGTGATATTTGGCTTTTCTGTTCTTTAGTTAGCTGCGCTGCGCTGCAGCCTAATTCTGGCACATAAAAAAGTGGGTCATAACCAAACCCCCCTTCGCCTTGTTCTTCATTTAAGATTAAACCATGCCATTTGCCTAAACAGATGATAGGAGTTGGGTCGTTTTCGTGTCGCATAAAAACCAGCGCACAATAAAAGTAAGCGGTGCGTCTTTCTTTTGGCGTGTTTTGTAATGCCTTAAGTAATTTTTTATTGTTGCTTTTATCATCACTATGTTCACCCGCATAACGAGCAGAATAGATGCCAGGTTGTCCATCTAGCGCATCGACCGCTAAGCCAGAGTCATCAGCAATGGCTGGGAGTCCTGTTAATTTGGCGGTATGCCTTGCTTTTAAAATTGCATTTTCAATAAAGGTTAAACCGGTTTCCTCGACATCGGGCACATTGAATTGGCTTTGCGCAATAATATCAAAACCTGCATCGGCGAGTAATTTTTGCAATTCATTGACTTTGCCTTGATTATTTGTTGCTAAAACAATTTTTTGCATTTTATTTCCTTTATATCAATTGGTTATAATTTATTAGTACGAGCAGATTTTATATAATTGGCGCTAATATTATATCCCTATTTTAAAAATCCGGTTCACAGCTAAACGTCATACTTTCGCCTGTTTTGGGGTGATTAATTGTGAGTAATTGCGCATGTAATAGCAGTCTTTTAGACATGGCAAATGCTTCGGGATGCGCATAAAATTTATCACCTAAAATCGGGTGGCCAATGGCTTGCATATGAACACGTAATTGATGCGATCGCCCTGTAAAAGGCAATAATTTTACTCGTGTTGTATTATCTGGATTGCGTGAAATCACCTGATATTCAGTTAGCGCATGTTTGCCATTTTCTAAATCGACCATTTGCCTTGGGCGATTGGGCCAATCACAAATTAAAGGTAATTCGACACAACCCGTGTCATTTTGAATATGCCCATGTACAACAGCAATATAGATTTTTTTAGGGATCCTTTCTCGAAACTGTTTTTTTATTTCTCGATCAGCCAGTTTAGACAGTGCGGCAACCATAATGCCACTGGTTGCCATATCTAACCGATGAACTGATTCGACGTAGCTATATTTTTGCTGTAATCGATGAATAATACTATCAATAAATTGGGGTTTATTGCCTGAAACTGACAAAATACCAGGTTGTTTGTTTACAACCACAATATGGTCGTCTTGATACAAAATAGATAGCCAAGGTTCAATAGGCGGGTGATATTCCAAAAGCATTTATGTGTGACGATTTGTAAAATAAAATTGCCACACATTCTAACAAACTCAACAAAAAGTGCCAGTGTTATAAATAACGTTACTTATTACTCCAGATTGAACCTTTAGGCGATGGGAAGATCTGTGAGATTAACACGCCTAAACCAACAATAAGATAGCAGGCAAAAATAATAATCATCCATTGTGACATTTCGATGGTTAAAAATGACCAAATTTTATCGGCACAAGAACCATAAGCTTTAAACATGCTAGGAAACCAAGAGTCTAAGGGCAACCAAACGGGGAATTGCGTATTAATTGTGCAAGTGTCGCTTAAGTTAGGTTCGAACTGTAAATGGGCATGGAATGCTGCTAAAGTAAAGCCTTGATAGGCGCTAAAAAGCCAAATTAAAAGCCCCATTAATCGAACCACAATATTAGAAGGTGCAATAAGTCCAATAATACTTGCCAGCATGATGCCTAAAATAGCACAACGTTGATAAATACAGAGAGTACAAGGAGCAAGCCCTAAACTATGTTGAAAATAAAGTGCGGTTATTTCAAAAGTAAGAGTAGAAAAGAACAATAAGAACCAAGCAAATCGACCTTTTGAGTATTGATTAAGCAACGATAACATACTATTTTATTCTCCCATATTCCGTTATAATCTTTTCTTTAATTATATCGAATATAATCTATCTTATTTTTTAATTACGATAGTGTAGTTTATTTTTGAATAATGTAAACGACTTTATCTATAGATGGCGGGTTAATCATTTCTTATGGACTCAACTGTTCCACAACCAAAATTACAAGTCTCATTTGTTACTATTTCAGAGGAAAATGCGACGCAGCGAATTGATAACTTTTTAATCACCTATTTAAAAGGTGTGCCAAAAAGTATGATTTATCGTATTTTAAGAAAAGGCGAAGTTCGTGTTAACAAAAAACGGATTAAACCTGAATATAAATTGAATATTGGTGATGAAGTCCGAATTCCTCCTGTTCGCATGACAGAAAAATCTATGCCCGAAATTTCGACTAAGCTTAATAAAGTTGCTGATTTAGAAAAAGCAATTATCTATGAAGACGAGGTAATGCTGGCGATCAATAAACCATCAGGCATTGCCGTTCATGGTGGTAGTGGCTTAAGTTTTGGCGTAATTGAAGGCTTGCGCGCCTTAAGACCAGAAGCGAAGTTTTTGGAATTGGTACATCGCATCGACCGTGAAACATCGGGTGTGTTGTTGATTGCTAAAAAGCGCTCTGCATTAAAAGCACTACATGAACAATTACGACTTAAACAAATGCAGAAAAATTATTTGGCACTTGTTAAGGGGAATTGGTCTTCTGACTGTAAAGTGATACAAGCACCACTGCTTAAAAATGTATTAAAAAGTGGTGAACGAGTGGTGAAAGTTGATAAAGAAGGTAAACCATCTGAAACGCGTTTTAAAGTTGAAGAACGTTTTAATTTTGCCACGTTAATTAAAGCCAGCCCTGTTACTGGGCGTACCCATCAAATCCGTATACATACGCAATATGCTAATCATCCAATTGCTTTTGATGATCGCTATGGTGATAGGCAATTTGATGCATTATTGGCTGATACAAAGCTTAATCGATTATTTTTACATGCCGCCAGTGTTAAATTTATTCATCCTAAAAGTTTACAAGAGATGCAATTACATGCGCCAATGGATGCTACTTTACAGGCTTGTTTAAGCTATCTTAGAAAAGATAAATATCAGCAAAAAGAATTTTAAAATAAAAAAGGTAGTGAGTACGAATGAAAGATATTAATTTATATTTAATTAGACATGGTCAAACGCAGTGGAATATTAAAGATCAGATGCAAGGGTCACAAAATTCACCGTTAACCGAACAAGGTATTTTAGGTGCTAAAGTCACGGGGCAACATTTAAAAAATGTTCCTTTTATGCAAGCATACTCAAGTCCCCAACAACGCGCAATGGAAACCCGCGATTATATTGTGAACGAAAATAATCTTGCTATTCCTACTTATGAGCTTGCTCATCTACGTGAAATGGATTTTGGCATTTGGGAAGGTAAACATGTACCAACTTTAAAACAAGAAGTTCCCGAATTTAACGTTTATTTAACTGATCCCGCTAATTTTGATGCCGCTGTCAATCAAGGCGAAAATTACCTTGATATACTTGCGCGTATGAAGCAGGGGCTAAACACTATTGTACAAAACGCACCCCAAGATACCGGTAATATTTTGGTTGTATCGCACGGTACAGTATTACGCATATTACTTTGTGTTTTAAATGGTGGCGATTGGCGTTTACATCGTGATGAGGCTTATTTTCCACGGATGTTAAATACCAGCATTAGTGTAGTTAACTATAAACAAAGTAATGATCAGGATGAAGGTATATTTACTGTGAAATTTTTCAATAATGTGGATCATTTAGCTGAAAAATAAAGGCGTTATCTTCTCGACTAGTGGTTATTTCAATGATTAGTCGAGAAGTTATCGTTACAGTCAATTATCGCTTATAAGCTGCATAACGTTTTTGTAGCTGTTTTAATTGATTGATTCTGGCATCAATTTTGGAAATCATTGTTTGATTACCTTTGGTTTGATTTTTAGCATTTTGTAATAATTGAATGGCTTGCTGAAATTGACCTTCTAATGCAATTGCTTCGGCTTGCGCACTCATTTCTTGAGCCCTTGAATGTAACCCGCCATAAGCTTTAATGAGTAATTCCCAGCCATTGGTATCATCATTGTGGTCAAACGTATAGCGGTGTAACAAGCTTACGGCTTGTTGATAGTTTCCATTTTTTATATATGCATTAGCTAAATTCAATTGCAATGCAGAGCTATCCGGTGCTTTTTTTAACGCTGCTTGTAGGCGGGTTATTGCGGTACTACTATTGTTGAGCGCCAAATCAATATCAGTCATTAAATCAATATACCAAATATTATTCGGGTCACTGTCTAATAATGGTTGCAGTTGTTGTTTTGCTTTTTGATTATTTCCACTTAGGTTGTCAGTTAAAGCATTACCATAAATAATGGCTATTTTACTTTGTTCATTATTTAGTTTTTTGTAATCCTCAATTAATCGTTTTGCGGTATTTTTATTTTTAGCCATCAATATTGCTAACCGAGCTTTTGCTAAATAATAGCTTAACGATGGTGATACGTTTTTTTTACTATATTGCATTGAGCGATTGCGGATATCAGTTAATCGGCTATTAGGTAATGGGTGAGTAAGTAGTATTTCAGGCGCTTTACTACTAAAACGGCTTTGATCGGCGAGTTTTTGTAAAAATTCAGATGAAGCATAAGGATCAAATCCAGCTTTAGCAAGCGTTCTTAAACCAACACGATCGGCTTCTTGTTCATTACTTTGCGTAAAGCTAATCATATTTTGAGCCGAGCCTGCCATGGTGCTGGTCATTGCCGCCATACCAGCTTCGGGATTGGCTAATGTTAGTAATAATGACCCTAATGTTGCCCCCCAAACATAAGGACTATTACGGTTTTGGTTTTCCATTGCTCTGGCCAAATGACGTTGGGTGACATGCCCAATTTCGTGAGCCATAACAGAGGCCAATTGGCTTTCATTATCGGTATCTAATATGAGCTTAGAATGAATGACAACATTTCCACCAAAAAAAGCGAATGCATTAAGTACATCACTTTTCATAATATAGAAATGAAAAGGCGTTTTTACTGATTCTGATTTAGCAACTAATTTATTACCTAAATCATTAATATATTGGTTTAAAACTGGGTCGTTTATGATAGGAGAGCCTGCTCGTAGCATTCGCATATAATAATCGCCCATTTCCATTTCTTGGCCGATACTTAATGTTGTAGCTGCTGCGGTGCCAATATCTGGCAGATTGATATTATCCGCATATACGATAGATGTGTTTTGTAATAACAACGAGGTAGAGAGTGCAAATGCAATGGCTTTTTTTAACATTCTTTCAACCAATTGAGATAAGATTTTTGTTGATCTATTTTAGCCGAAAAAAAGAACTATATCACTTTGAATTTATCATTAGGATGCTTAGTTTGTTTGAGGTGATAAGCATAAAAAGTGACTATTTTTATGATTGAAATGACAAAAACTCAACAACCGTATCAGTACGGCCGTTGAGCTTTGATGTTAATAATCGAGTTTTATTATGCTTTATGGCGGCGATTTTTAATGAATTCAATAATATTATCAACGTTTACCATTTCTTTATCGCCACCAGCACGATGTTTGTATTCAACTTCGCCATTTTCAAGATTGCGCTCACCAATGACAATCGTATGAGGAATACCAATAAGTTCAGCATCAGCAAACATCACCCCTGGTCGCTCTTTACGGTCGTCAAATAGTACCTCAATGCCAGCTGCTTGTAGATCTGAGTAAAGTTTTTCAGCTGTTGCTTGGACTTTTTCTGATTTGTGCATATTCATTGGAATAATCACGACACTAAACGGCGCAATGGCTTCTGGCCAAACAATACCACGTTCATCATGGCATTGTTCAATAGCCGCTGCTACAATTCGACTAACGCCAATCCCATAACACCCCATGATCATGACATGATTTTGCCCATCCTCACCTTGCACTGTGGCTTTCATTGCCTGTGAGTATTTTGTACCAAGTTGGAAGATATGCCCAACTTCAATCCCTCGTTTGATTTGTAATGTCCCTTTGCCATCAGGGCTAATATCACCCTCAACCACATTGCGAATATCTTCAATGCGAGGTAAAGCAGCGTCACGTTCCCAATTGATATTAAAATAGTGTTTATGATCGATATTGGCACCAGCACTAAAATCGCTCATCACGGCCACGTCACGGTCAATAATAATTGGCATATTTAAGTTAATTGGACCTAATGATCCCGGTCTTGCATTAACTAACGCGCGAATTTCTTCTTCGGTTGCAAATGCTAACGGTGAGGCAACGATATCAATTTTTTCGGCTTTTATTTCATTTAAAGTATGATCGCCTCGAACTAATAAAGCGACTAATTGGTGACCGCTTTCTTTGGTGGCTTTCACCATTAGGGTTTTCACGGTTTTTTCAATCGGCAAATTGAACTGTTCGACTAATTCGTCAATGGTTTTGGCATTTGGGGTATCGACCAGTTCCATGGCTTTAGTTGGCTCTGCACGTTTTTGCATTGGTGCTTGTGCTTGTGCCATTTCGATATTAGCTGCATAGTCCGATTCCGTTGAAAACACGATGTCGTCTTCACCGCTGTCAGCTAATACTTGGAACTCATGTGACCAGTTACCACCAATCGATCCTGTGTCAGCGCGCACTGCTCTAAAGTTTAAACCTGCACGCGTAAACACAGCGCTATAGGCTTTATACATATCATCATAAGTTTCTTGCAATGATTCTTGTGAGGTATGGAAAGAATAGGCATCTTTCATAATAAATTCACGCGAACGCATCACACCAAAGCGAGGGCGCACTTCATCACGAAATTTAGTTTGAATTTGATAGACATTAAGTGGTAATTGTTTGTACGAACTTACTTCATTACGGAGTAAGTCAGTAATTACTTCTTCATGGGTTGGGCCCAACACAAAATCACGATCACCACGGTCTTTAATCCGTAATAGTTCTGGGCCATATTGTTCCCAACGCCCACTTTCTTGCCAAATATCAGCAGGTTGTACGACCGGCATTAATACTTCTATTGCTCCTGCTTTGTTCATCTCTTCACGAACAATATTTTCTACTTTTTTAAGGACTCGGTAACCAGTGGGAAGCCAAGTATATAAACCCGCAGCCACTTTACGGATCATGCCTGCACGTAACATTAATTGATGGCTAATGACTTCTGCATCAGCGGGGGTTTCTTTTAACGTTGAAAGAAGATATTTACTGGTTCGCATAAATTTATCCCGAAAATAATTTATTTATAAATATAATAAAAATGTGAGCTAGTTTAGCAGCACCCAGCGCAACACTAAAGTAATTTTATCGCTATTTTAAATATAAAACTAACGGTAAAACCTTAAGACAACATTAAGTAAACGTTTTTTAGGTTATTGGTCGACTGTAAATTATTTTGCGATATAGATGCTAATACTTTTGTCTATGAATTCTTAGTTACTGTGATTTAACCGACAATGCAATTTGCGGTAAAACCGTAGATTGTTTTATTTATTATGAATCAAAATTGATACTTTATTTGTTTTTAATTTGTTTGGTATCAAATTGAATATTATTTATTGTGTTGATTATATTTAATTTTTTATTGATAGTGTGATTGGGATCACTTTGTAATAGTCGTTAATTTGATATTATATCTACAGCATATTTGATTAAGGAGTAGTATAAAATGAGTAAGTCAATGACTAACAAAGCTGTAATAGATTCAAAGAATGGATCAGTATTACCCAAATGGCAAAAAAGTGATACATTATGGATGCTTAGTCTTTATGGTACTGCGATTGGCGCTGGAGTACTTTTTCTACCAATTAATGCGGGGGTAGGCGGATTAATTCCATTATTGGTTATGCTGATTCTTGCTTTTCCAATGACATTTTTTGCGCACCAAGCTTTGTGTCGATTTGTATTATCAGGCAAAAGTCGTGAAGGTGATATCACCGTTGCGGTTGAAGAGGCTTTTGGGCGAACAGCAGGAAACTGGATAACAGTGCTTTATTTTTTTGCAATTTACCCAATATTATTAGTCTATAGTGTTGGCATTACCAACACGGTAGATAGCTTTATGGTTCATCAATTGGGAATGGAATCACTACCGCGAGCTTTACTTTCATTTGTTTTAGTTGCATTTTTAATGTCAATTGTGCATTTTGGTGAAGAACTTATTGTTAAAGTTATGTCAATATTAGTTTTTCCATTTATTGCTGTTTTAATGATTTTAGCTTTATTTTTAATTCCGCAATGGAATGGTGACATTTTTGCTAATTTATCTCTTGGCGGTAATGGCAGTGATGGTGAACAAAGTATTTTAATGACACTTTGGCTAGTGATTCCTGTTATGGTTTTTGCGTTTAATCACTCGCCTATTATTTCATCTTTAGCAGTAGCTAAACGTAAAGAATATGGTGAAACTTATGCTGCTCCAAAATGTACTAAAATTATTGCAGCAAGTAATATAATGATGGTTGTAACGGTTATGTTTTTTGTTTTTAGCTGTGCATTTTGTTTAACGCCAGCAGAGCTTTTAGAAGCGAAAGCGCAGAATATTTCAACGTTATCTTATTTGGCTAATCGATTTAACTCACCTGTTATTGAATATATTGGTCCTCCAATTGCGTTTATTGCTATGGCAAAATCATTTTTAGGTCATTATCTAGGTGGTAAAGAAGGTTTTAATGGTATTGTCAATAAATTCTTGCGTAGCCGCAATAAAACCATTTCAGAAAAGAAACTTGATAAACTTGCTATTGTATTTATGTTTGTAACAGCATGGGGTGTTGCCACATTGAATCCCAGTATTTTAGGTCTTATTGAATCACTTGGTGGTCCAATTTTAGCGGTATTATTGTTCTTAATGCCAATGTATGCAATTCATAAATTACCCGTATTAGCAAAATATCGAGGAAAACCAAGTAATGTGTTTATTGTTGTTATGGGGCTAGTTGCGATTTCAGCTGCTATCTATAATTTATTATAAAATTGATTAAATGGGTAATAACCACCTATTTATGCAATAAATAAAACCCGTCGATATTTATCGATGGGTAAAAAGTCTATTGGTAAACCTGACTAACTGTAAAATAAACATTAATTACTAATGAATATTAAAAACTTATTTTCATAATCTTTAAAAGTGATGTTTAGCTATCACTATGACAATTAATGCGATGTGTTGATAAGATTATTTTTATTTAACTAGTAAAAAGAATTTATAAAGTTATAACTAGGCCAGCAGTATTAATTTATTTTTGGCATCAAAAAGGAAAAAATATGAGTTCAGTATTTGAAATATTTAAAATTGGTATTGGTCCTTCAAGTTCGCATACAGTAGGGCCAATGAGAGCAGGGAAGGCATTTGTTGATCAACTAATCGATAATGATATGATGTCATCAGTAACCAAAATTGTAGCTGATGTTTATGGTTCTTTGTCATTAACAGGTAAAGGCCATCAAACAGATATTGCTATTATCATGGGGTTAGCGGGTGAAAAACCTGATACTGTTAATATTGATAATATTCCTATTTTTATCGAAAAATTAAGCCAAACTCACCGTTTACCGATTTATCATAATCGTTACGAAATCGACTTTCCTTTGGATAGTTGTATGGTGTTTCATTCCAAATTTTTGCCATTACATGAAAACGGCATGACGTTGACTGCCTATAATGGTGATACATTACTCTTTCAAAAAACGTATTATTCCGTGGGTGGTGGTCAAATTGTTGAAGAGGAGCAATTTGGTTTGCAAAAACAAGATTCCACAAAACTGCCTTATCCATTTTCTTCCGCTGCACAGCTATTAAAACATTGTGAAGATAATTCATTGTCAATTTCTAGTATTATGATGAAAAATGAGTTGCAATTACATACCTATGAAGAAATTGAAGATTATTTTTCTCGCGTTGGGCAAACTATTTTAGAATGTATCAAACGTGGAATGAATACTGAGGGATTATTACCAGGACCGCTTAAAGTTCCTCGTCGTGCGTTTTCGTTATATCGTCAATTATCTACTACCAAAGATAAAATTATCAGTGATCCCATGGTGATTATTGATTGGGTAAATATGTTTGCGCTTGCCGTTAGTGAAGAAAATGCAGCAGGTGGTCGAGTTGTTACTGCGCCAACAAATGGGGCATGTGGAATTATACCTGCTGTGCTGGCTTATTATGATAAATTTATTAATCCGGTTACGCCTGATATTTATATTCGATTTTTTCTAACTTGTGGTGCAATAGGTCAACTTTATCAAATCAATGCGTCTATTTCTGGTGCAGAGGTTGGGTGTCAAGGCGAAGTTGGCGTTGCGTGCTCAATGGCTGCTGCAGGGCTTGCTGAGCTTTTAGGTGGTAACCCTGAGCAAGTTTGCATGGCAGCTGAAATTGCAATGGAACATAACTTAGGATTGACCTGCGATCCGGTTGCTGGTCAAGTGCAGGTGCCTTGTATTGAGCGTAATGCTATTGCTGCCGTCAAATCAATCAATGCAACGAGAATGGCTTTAAGACGAATTACTGCGGCAAAAGTATCTTTGGATAAAGTGATTAAAACCATGTATGAAACAGGAAAAGATATGAATGCAAAGTATCGAGAAACATCACGTGGTGGGCTTGCAATTACGGTTCATTGTAATTAGCAGCGTGAAAATTGCATTGAATTCGCCGGTTTTATAATCGGCGAAAGCTTAACTTATATTTAGTGCTTCCAGCACATAGTATTAACCTTAGAACGCAAGAAATCATTCTCTGTTAGCATATCTATTTGCTCTACTTTTACTGTGCGTTGTTTTCTTTTTCGTTTGGGCTGCTCTGCTGAGGTAATATGGATAATTTCGTTGTAAGCTAGTAAATTATTAAGCTGATCAAGTTCATCTAATCCACGAAGAACAGAAATCAAAGTTTGTAATGTAATCGATTCACCTTGTTCAATACGTTTTATTGTTGCAATACCAATTTCGGATTTTTGAGCCAATTCTTGCTGAGATAAGTTTTTTTCAATTCTTGCCATTTTTATTCTGCGGCATATCATAGCAATCATATCAGTCGTTTCATTCATGAAATATCCTTTTTATATGATATGCCACGTGATGTGGCATATCATATATTGCTATCAAATCGTTATTTGATTAATGGTAATTTTTCTTGATTTTTGATTTGTTGCTTTTCTAGTTTCTCTAAAATCTTTTTATGAATACCACTAAAACCACCATTACTCATAATTAAAATTGCATCTGTAGGACGGGCTGATTTGGTGATCATTTCAACCAGTAAATCAATATCGCCAGTCCAGTAAGCTGGTTGAATACAAGCATCAACCACATCAGCAACTAGCCAAGGAAGATGTTCAGGTTGGAAGATGAATATTTCGTCAGCACGTCCAAGCGAGGGAGCTAGCTCATCTTTAGACACTCCTAATTTCATTGTGTTTGAGCGAGGCTCAAGCACGGCTAAAATACGGCGATTAGCACCGATTTTACTGCGTAATGCTTCTAATGTTGCTAAGATTGCCGTTGGGTGATGCGCAAAATCATCATAGATTTCGATATTATTCATTTCACCGTAGAGTTCTAAACGCCTTTTTGCATTTACGAACGTACCTAATGCCAAACAAGCATCTGCTGGATCAATGCCTACATTATGAGCGGCAGCAATTGCCATTAGTGCATTATGCATATTATGTTCGCCGACTAATGAATATTTTACTTCGCCAACTTTTTTATTGTTATAGAAAACAGCAAAATGGCTTGCGTCGTTATTGATACGTTGTGCTAACCAGCCTGTTTCTGATTCAGTAAATACTTGTTCGCTCCAGCAGCCTTTAGCCAATACCTGTTTTAAATTCACATCTTCTTGAGGTGCAATAATCAGCCCTTTGCTAGGTACTAAACGAACTAGATGGTGAAATTGTTTTTGAATTGAGCTTAGATCATCAAAAATATCTGCATGATCAAATTCTAAATTGTTCATGATAAGTGTTTTAGGGCAGTAATGCATGAATTTTGAACGTTTATCAAAGAAAGAACAATCATACTCATCCGCTTCAATAACAAAATAGTTACCTTCACCTAACCTTGCTGATACATCAAAATTACCAGGTACACCACCAATAACAAAACCTTGTTTATAATTTTGTTTTTCTAAAATCCAATTGACCATACCGGCTGTTGTGGTTTTGCCATGAGTTCCCGCAACCGCAATGACCCAGCGATCGCGTAACACATTATCATGTAGCCATTGCGGTGCTGAAATATAAGGAATATTGTTATCCAAAATATATTCAACGCAAGGATTGCCTCGCGATAGGGCATTGCCAATAATAACTAAATCAGGCGTAGATGTCAGTTGCAATGGATCATATCCGTCAATGATATCAATGTGTTCTTTTTGTAAAAGTGTACTCATTGGTGGGTAAACATTTTTATCTGAACCTGTTACTTGATGACCTAGAGAACGCGCTATTAATGCAATCCCTGCCATAAATGTGCCACAAATTCCAAGAATATGAATATGCATTTTGAATCCTTAACGTTGTATAAATTTTATCTCAATGATGTTGCGTAACCATTGTCTATTTGACCAGTAATCAGATGTAAATTTAGTGCAATTTTGTCATTATAATCGATTCTACTTGCTTATGCGATAGGCCATAGATGTTTAATCATTAGTTGCGGAGCTTGGTTGCCACGAAACTCATCTACATCTAAATGATAAACGACTTGTACATTTTTTATTGATTGATCAGGCCATTGCTGTCGATTTACATTAAAAAATATGCCCTCAATAAGTGGACCACCATTTTTGGGTTCTAAGACTAATTTAAGGTGTTTATCTGCAAATAAGAGTTGTTGATGAATAATAAATTCACCATCAAAAATGGGGGTACCAAACCCTTCGCCCCATGGACCTGATTCTTTTAACTGTTTGGCGATTGCATAAGTAAAATCTTGCTTATCTATTTCACCATCAGTTTCGATGATTTGTTCTAGCACATCGGGGTGTAATCGAGTGTTTACAAGTGCTTCAAAACAGCTTCTAAAACGTTCTAAATCTTCTTCGCGAATGGTTAATCCAACGGCCATCGCGTGGCCACCAAAGCTCACTATTAAATCGGGATGTTGCTGATTTAATTCATCAATAAAATCACGCAAATGAATGCCCGGAATTGAGCGTCCAGAGCCTTTTAAAAAACCATCTTGAGTTGAGGCGAACGATATAACGGGGCGATAATATTTATCTTTTAAACGTGCGGATAATATCCCAATAATGCCTTGATGCCACTCAGGATGATAAAACACGAGCAAGCTAGGTATAGAAGCGTTTTGTTTTTCAATTTCTTGAATAAATGACAAAGCTTCTTTATGCATTGTTTGTTCAATGAGCTTTCGATCGTTATTGAGATTATTAAGATCTGTTGCTTTGCTAATAGCAGATTCATAATCATCACAAAGTAATAATTGAACACCTAATGTCATATTGTCCATTCTACCGGCTGCGTTTAATCGTGGGGCAATATAAAATGCTAAATCGGTTGAAGTTATCGAAGTAGGCTCTTTTTTGGATATCTGTAATAAGGCCTTGATTCCTTCACTACAATAACCAGATCGAATCCTATTTACACCTTGGTGAACCAAAATGCGATTATTATGATCAAGTTTAACGACATCAGCAATAGTACCTAAAGCAACTAAATCTAATAAATTTGCCAGATTATATTCGGTCAAATTATTATTAGCGAACCAATTCTCTTGTCGTAATTTTGCGCGTAAAGCCAGCATAAAGTAAAAGGCGACACCAACTCCAGCTAAATGCTTAGAGGGAAAAATACAATCAGGTAAATTAGGATTGATGATGGCATCGGCATTAGGTAATTGTGCTGGGCATAAATGGTGATCAGTAATAATAACAGACAAGCCTGATTGCTTTGCAAAGTCAACGCCTTCATTGGCAGAAATGCCGTTGTCAACAGTAATAATAAGCTGAGCACGTTGTAAAATAGCTTTTTTAACAACCGAAACGCTTAACCCATATCCATCATCAAAACGATCAGGAATAATGTAATCAACAAAAAGACAACCCATATTTTTAAGTGCCTTGACGGTTAAGGCCGTGCTTGTCGCACCATCAGTATCAAAATCGCCAACAACCATAATGCGCTCATTATTTTTCATGGCTAAAAAAAGTATTTCGACTGCTTTTTCAATACCCTCTAATTTATCGTAATTACATAGATTGCGTGTGGTATAGTCGAGCTCATGCATACTAGTAACGCCACGCAAGGCATAAATTCGCTGTAGCAATAACGGGATATCATGAGTAAATTCTGGATAGACTTCAGGTAATTTGCGATGTCTTAATCTATTTTTTTTCATATTTAATATGCTAGCACATTTGTGCTAACATGTATTTTCATCTTATATTTAAATTTCAACAGTAATCACTGACCAACTGTTATTTAGTTGCTTTTTTATCTAAAATTTCAATTAATTTATCTGCTGGCACATAACCTGAAACAAGTTGCCCATCAGGTAATACAATTGCTGGTGTACCGCTAATACCTAACTTTTTACCAACGTTAAATTGTTGTGTTACATAAGGTATCATACTACTAGCAGGTGAGATAGGCTTATCTTTGTATGCATTGTCAAATGCTGCTTTACGATCAGTCACACTCCAAATAGATTGCATGTTTTTACCCACATCACTGTCAGCACCCGCACGAGGGAACGCAAAATAGTGCACAGAAATACCTGCATCTAAATATTTATCGATATTTTCATGGAGTAGTTTACAGTAGTGGCAAGTATAATCAGTAAAGACTGAAATGATGTACTTTTCATTTTTTGCCTTATACACAATGGCATCTTTTTCAATTGGTTTTATTAGCTGAAGATTGCTGCTATTAGCTATATTTTCAGGTTCATCACCTTGAATATCATAAATAGGGCCTTTGGTTAAATATTTGCCATCTTGTGTAACATAATAAATACCATCTGGAGTACTAACGTTTTTAAATCCCTGAACTGGGCTATCAGTAATTTTTAACTCTTTTTTTTCGTAACCCAATTTATTTAAAGATTTTATAATATCAGTATTACTTGCTAATACCGAAGTTGAAATTAAAGCTAAACCTAAACATAAAACTAATTTTTTCATTCAATTATCCTTATTTTTTCGAACACTATGCTCGAGGATGATGTTTACTGTGTAACTGTTTTAACCTTTCTGTTGCCACATGTGTATAAATTTGGGTAGTTGATAAACTACTGTGTCCAAGTAACATTTGTACAACACGCAAATCAGCCCCATGATTAAGCAGATGCGTAGCAAAAGCATGTCGCAATACATGGGGTGAAAGTGCTTCAATATTAATACCAGTTAGTATGGCATAATATTTGATTCGATGCCAGAATGTCTGTCGAGTCATTTTTTTTCCTAATCGGCTTGGAAAAAGAACATCAACAGGCCCTGTTTTTAGAAGATCATTTCTAGCATATTTAAAATAATATTCAAGCCAGTAAATCGCTTCTTCTCCAAGTGGCACTAAACGTTCTTTATTACCTTTACCAATTACTCTTACCACCCCTTGGCGTAAGCTAACATCACTAATTTCTAAATTCACTAGCTCAGAGACGCGTAAGCCTGTGGCATAAAGCACTTCTAACATGGCTTTATCCCGAAGTTCAATCGGATCTTCTATATTAGGTGATTCAAGTAGCGCATCGACTTGTGATTCGGTTAAATCTTTAGGCAATTTTTTAGGAAGCTTGGGCGATGATAACACCGCAGAAGGATCATCAGTGCGATAATTTTCTTGATATAAATACTGAAAAAAACGTTTAGTTGCGCTAAGCAAACGCGCTGAACTACTTGCTTTATACCCGTCTTTGACGCGTTGCATTAAAAAGTCTTGTAAGTTAAGCGTTTGGGCAGTCAGGAAAGTGACATTTTGTTGTTGTAAAGATTGACTTAATGCCAACAAATCAAGTTTATAAGAAGCAATGGTATTTTCAGCTAAGTTCCTTTCTAGCCATAATGAATCTAAAAATCTTTCTATTAACATTTTATTTTGGGCGGGTGTGTCTTGACTAGACATCAATAATTATCTCTACCTCACAGTTATTTGTTTCATTATATACTAACTGTCAATAAGTTGTAGTTTAAGCTAAATTGCTATTTTTAGTATCATTATTACCATTAAACATAATTTTGTATCAACTCACCACTTACTATTCCAGTTTCAGTAAGCTTTTCAACAGTTGTTACATACCTGTTTAACTAACATAACTGATTAATATTAACCAATATTTATTTAACCATTTTTTAAAAAAGATTAAATTTCCCACTAAAATCATGTATAGCTTTTTAACTAAACTATTTGTTATTTGCATTCAGTGATAAAAGGATAAGATATAAATAATATATAGGAAAACATTGAGTTATTTACATTTCATGATTATCGCGTTTCCGTTATTCTACCAATTAATCTTTAAATTTCTTACAGTTATAACATAGTTAGCAATAAATCAGGGTATTTCTTTATTAAATAAGGCGTAATTTTTGTTAAAAATATTCAGGAATCTATACCGTTTCAGTGTGAAATTATTTTAAATTTAATGGGTTAATAAATTTTATTGAGAAAGAATAAGGTTGCTTACATTGCTTGTTCAATAAAGGTGTTTTTAAATGCAAGCATTTAATAAATTATTTTTGATAAAAAATAAGATTGCTTAAATCCCTTGTTCAACAAAGGCGTTAAGCCGCTATCACTTACCGTTTTAACTAACTAAAATTATTCATATTAAACAAAGATATTGATTAAAAAAGTTAAACTTTGCGTTAAAAT